>PMSW01000143.1 GCA_003168215.1 Actinomycetota bacterium | reverse complement strand
CAACTTAGGCTGAGTGGCATTGGCCCTTGGCGTCACGATCCCACTCCGAACCGACCGGCGGAGGCGCCCAGGCCGGCACAGCTATGCGCCGCTGACCAGGTTCCTTGACGCCGAGGCACTTGACCAGTGCGAGATCACCGAAACGGCGCCTGCCGTGCGGCGATACCGCAGGTCGCACCGCTCGCCACGACCGTCGATGCAGCGCTCGGCTGACTTTGGACATATCCCAAGTTAGCTGGCATTTGAGTTCGAGAGCTGAACGCTTAGACCATAAGCAGGACTGCTATTCTTGCGGCGAGAAGCTCGGCGCTCAGAAGGTTGAGGTTAGCCTCTAGTTTCCGCTTTTTGCCGATGCGAGGAACTGTGCCCACGCCTCACGTGAGAAAGACAGTATTGGCCCAAGCGGATCCCGCGACTGCCGAACGAACACCGATGTTTCGGCAAACGCCACTTCTACGCAGTTGCCGCCTCCCGAGGCTGTGCTCTTCCGCCACACGATACCGGCATGCTCCAGGTCCGCCACGCTTCCTCCTCCATTGGGGCAGCCGGACTGTTCCGCGCGCGTGAGCTAAAGACTGCCGCGAGCGGCAACGCCTTAGTCCGGGCGGTGGCGTCACATGGCAGGAGGGAGCTGAACCTGGGCCGGAAAGGTTAGAGCCGAGCACACGCCACCCCCCCCCGCACGGGATCTGCCATGCAGCAGTGTAGGCGCTACCAGACGATTCGACCACCGCATCGCATGTGGCCTAGAACCGACTTGGTTGCTATTACCTAGTTAATTTCTAGGAAATTTTCGGCATCGGCCGAGGCAGCGTCATGACATCTCGTCCGCCACTTTACCGAGGTAGGTTACCGAGCCCTCGGGTCCGAGCGACATCGCCCGAAGTTGCAGGAACGCCTCTTGCCAGGCCTGAACATCTTCCGGGACTTCGAATTTGACAACATCACCACGCGGATTTTCCAGATACAGAACATCCGCATCTTCTGGATCGGGAAACTCAATCACAACGAACGGCCCATGCATCCCAGGATGAACACCAGCACTAAACGGCACCACCTCAATCATCACTTTCGGCATGCTCGCGATCTGCATGATGTGGCGAACCTGGCGGCCCATCACGGTCTTGCCGCCGACGAGCCGGCGAACCACTGCCTCGTCCAGAATGAAGTTAAGCTGCGGAGAATCTGGCCGCTGCAGCAGCTCCTGGCGTGTCATTCGAAGTTCGACCAGAGCGTTTACCCGCTCCGTTGTAGGGCGCTGACCGAACTGCCGGATGACGGCACGGGCATACTCCTCAGTTTGCAACAGGCCTGGAACGAGCAGCGGTTCAAAGTTGCTCGTGACGGCGGCGGCCTCCTCATATTCGACGAATTGAAGGAAATCCTTGGATGCGATGCCCCGGTACTCGCTGCTCCACCAGGATCGTGCCCTAGCCCTCCTAGCCAGCTCAAGAAGCTCCTCGGTGCGTTTCTTGTCGACAATGCCGAGGTGCGGAAGAAGGACTTTTAGGTCGTTCGCCGAGATCCGGCTTATTCCGGCCTCGATGCGGATGACCTTCGACGGCGACCACTCCATCGCCCCGGCGACCTGCTCCTGGGTCAGGCATGCCTCCTCGCGAGCTTTGCGCAGCTCGGCCCGGAGTCGCCGAAGTTGAACAACCGGGCTAGGACCGTCGCCGACTCTCATGCTCATCCCCTCGCTACCGCCAACCTAGCCAGTCCATCTTGCCAGGAGGCAGATCGACAACTTGCACTCCGTGAGGAAGCAGCCTAGGCCCCGGACCGCTGCGACGCACGCTAATCGATCACGCCACGTGCGATTGCACACCGAAACTGATACCAAACAGTCAGCGATCGAGCAATATTGCTAGGTGGCATATTGCGTGCTTGCAATCTAGACCTGGCGTAGTGCATACTAGCAAGTACAGACAGATCGAGGTGGTGGCAGTGCTCATACTGATCTTCATTGTGGGAACCCTGCTAGGTGTACTGCTGGGCGGCGCACTGTGTGTCCGCTACCTCCGTCAAGAGGTCACAGCCAGCATCGTCCCGAGACTCCGGCTGATACAGCTCCAGCTCGACAACCTTGAGTCGACGGTAAACCTTGCTCTGATGACCCGGTATACCGAGCTGAGTGGCGGCCACCTCCCGAATGAACGGACACGCCAGGTATCCGCAGGCCCAAGCACATGAGCACACAAGGCGGGCCAGCATTTGATCCTGACCTGCCCTTCCACCGGAGACGTGGCGAGCACGAGGGATCGGGCGCCCAGGCTGCTGCAGCCCATCGCCGACTGATCGTTAGTGCGACGTATGGCCTTCCGGATCATGGGAGTCTATGACGGCAGATGACGAAGCTGAGGACGACGATCCGCGCGGCCCATACACGCCCCAGGCGAGCCAATCAGGCTGCGTTTCCGCTGGTAGCGGCTGTATACCGAAGCTCACTCCGGAGCCGTGTGCGCAGGTTAGAATCCTGCTGGGGGCGCAAAAATCGAACTCGCAAGCTAATCGTACTATTTTGGTGATACGCCACCTGACCTGGGCTAACGTCCGGCATGGTCCACCACTCCCCCGCCGCCCGCGTCCCAGGCGCGTCCCAGGTTGGGCACACACGACGCCTCGTGACGTCAGCGCCCGGGCGGGCAATGACCATCAAGACCGTGTACTCGCCCGTGTGCTTCACGGTACGCTCTCCTGCCGATCGCGTGCCGACGGACCCGGATTGCCGCAATGGTGCTGGCCATCACCATGATCACGGACAGGGCTGGCCGCATTCTTCACGATGGCCGCCATGTCGTCCACGGCGTCCAGACCGCCGACAGCGCGGCATCCTGGCCGCCAGCGAAAACGGCAACTTGTTTGGATCCACTCTGGGAGTTCGCGGATCTACGGTTCTAGGTGTTGAAACATGGCGTTCGCTCACGAATCCGCTGAGCTTCACCGTATTGGTGTCCTGGCTCACGGACTGCGCCCTGCTGCCGTGCTGACCCGGTGAGGCAGCAGGAACGAGGCACTCAGGTCAGGGCCTCGATCCGGTCGGCGAGCTCCAGCGCGGTCGCTGGCCGCTCGCTGCGGTCCTTGCTGATCGCCGAGCTGATGACCTTCCGCGCGGGCTCGTCCAGCTGGGCGGCGATGGCCGCGGGCCGGGACATGACGCGGCGCATCGCCAGTATCGGGCTGTCGGTGGGCAGATTCCCGTACAGGCCTTCGCCGGTCAGCGCCCAGTGCAGCGTCACGCCGAGCGCGTACACGTCGCTCGCCCGCGACGGGGCATCGCCGAGGATCAGCGCCGGGTCCAGGTACTCGACCGAGGCCGATGACCCAAGCCCGGTGACGGTCAGGCCGGGCGCGAGCTGCCGGTTCAGCCCGAGGTCGGCCAGCTTTCCGCCGCCTGCGTGGAGCAGGACGTTGCCGGGATTGATGTCGTTGTGCGCGATCCCGGCCTCGTGCAGCGCGTGCGCGGCCCGGGCCGCGTGGGCCACGGCCGTCAGCGCCGTGCCCCTTTGCACCGGCTCGGCCGGGTGCGCCAGCGATCCGCCGGCCAAGTACTCCATCGAGTAGTACAGGTCTTCGCCCTCCTGGCCGGCGTCGTAGAGGGTCACCAGGTACGGCGAGCTGACGGCGGCGAACGCCGCCAGCTCCCGGACTGCCCGACGGAACGTGTCCTGGCTGCTGGCGCCCGAGAGCACCTTCACCGCCACCAGTTCGGCGTCCACCGGCAGCCGTCCGGGGCGGGGCGCGAGATAGAAGACACCGTTGTTGCCGCTGCCGAGCACCTTGATGAAGCGGTAATCGGCGATGCCTTTACGCGCGGCCACCTGGGCGGGGCCGGTTCTGTTCACGGCGTAGCGCTCCCTTGCAGAGACTCAACCCACTGATCCATGTCGTCGCTGCCCTCCTTGCTGCCCGCCAGCACCGCCAGGTGCGGGCCGACGGAGAGGATCACGATCTCGGTGAGC
Organism: Actinomycetota bacterium; assembly: GCA_003168215.1. Classification (GTDB taxonomy): domain Bacteria; phylum Actinomycetota; class Actinomycetes; order Streptosporangiales; family Streptosporangiaceae; genus Palsa-506. The sequence continues at coordinate 30,880 of PMSW01000143.1, read as the reverse complement.
CCCCGCGTGTTCATCAGCGCCGCCAGGACGCCCGCCTGCCGGCCATGCACCCCGGCGAGCCGTCCGCCGGCGAAGGCGCCGCCGAACTTCCCGGCCACGGCGACGACCATGATCAGGCAGAACTCGGCCAGCCCCGAAAGCCCGACCGTCGAAAGGTCGACGTTCAGCCCCGACACCACGAAGAAGACAGGAAGCAGAACGAGGACGCTCACCTGCTCCAGGCGCTCGAGGACGTCCTCGCGCAGGACGGCAAGGCCCTCGCGCGGCATGACGATGCCGAACAGGAACGCGCCGAAGATGAATTTCAGGCCCATCCAGTCGGTGGCGCAGGAGGACAGGAAGAGCCCGACCAGCACCGCGGCGAGGACGGTGGGGGTTAGCCGGCCCTGCCGCTGGTACATCTCGCCGAGCCTGCGCAGCAGCGGCCGCACGAGCAGGAACATCGCGGCCGCGTAGACCGGGGCGAGTGCGAGCCGGAGCTGAGGGCTGCCGGCCCCGGCGAGCGCGACCACCACGGCAAGCAGGGACCAGGCGAGCACGTCGTCGACGGCGGCGCTGGCGAGCGCGAGTCCGCCAACCCGGGTGCGGTGCAGGCCGCGGTCGGTGAGGATGCGGGCCAGCACCGGGAATGCGGTCACCGACATCGCGGTGCCGAGGAACAGCACGAACGTCCCGACGTCATGCACGTGGTGGCGGTGGGCGAGCCAAACGCCAAGCCCGATTCCGAGCGTCAGCGGGACGATGATCGAGCAGAGCGAGACGCTCGCGGCAACGCGCTCGCGCCGGCGGATCAGCCGCAGGTCCACCTCATAGCCGACGACAAACATGAACAGAACGAGTCCGAGGTTGGCCAGCGCGCTCAGCGGCGCCCGCAGCGTGGCCGGGAACAGCAGTGCCGTGATCTTCCCGTGGAATAGGGTCGGCCCAAGCAGCACCCCGGCGATGATCTCGCCGAGCACCGGCGGCTGGCCGACGCGCTTCGCAGCCGCGCCCAGCAGCCGCGCGAGGGCGATGATGAGCGCTAGATCAAACAGCAGCAGCTGGACGTCGTGGTCGGTCATCGATTGAGTCCTTCTGGCTAGGCCGGACGCAGCGCGCCGGGAATGTTCAGCGGCCCCGATGCGACTCGTAGCGGAACCCGCGGCCGCCGCCCAGGTCGACCTGACTCCCGGGCAGGAGCACGGTGGGGACTCGCGGTGTCAGCGCCTGATCCGCATCCTGATCGGGCAGCCGGAGACGGGTTCCGTTGGCCGAGCCGAGGTCGGTCACCATGACCTGCCAGCCGTCCAGCTGCACTCGTGCGTGGACCCGGGACACGGTTCCCGCGTTGTCAGTGACACGCAACGGGCGGGCTTCTCCGGACGCAACAGCGGCATCCAGCGCCGGCTCCCTGCCGATGACGTAGTCGGCGTCCAGCTGGAAGACGGCGCCTTCGTCGAGGACAAGCACGCCAAGCGGGGGACGCGGGCCGGGCCGGGGGACGAGGGTCAGCTGATTCATCGAGATGCCGCACACCGCGCAATACCGCGCATCCGGGTCGTCGAAGTGGCCGTTCTTGCAGTACACGCCGATAACAATCGGCGCGCCGGCTTCCGCGGCCGGCCCGTTCTGCTCCTGGGCGGACGGCAGCGGCGGCCGCGCTTCGACCTGTTCGGGCCTGCCGCCGATGAGCAGCACCGCGCTGAAGGATGATGCTGCCTGGACCGCCTCGGCCGGCGTGGCCGGCTCGGCCTCAGCAGGCTGCTCCACGGCAGGCGCGGCCTCGGCCTCCGCGGGTGCGACCGGGGCTTCGGGCGCCCCGCCCGGGCCCTGGGCGATCGCAGCCACCTCGGTGGCAGACCTGACTGCCTCCGGCGCAGGCGCGGCCACGCTGGTCTCGGCCGGTGCGGCCGGACGATCGGGATAGGCGGCCGGCTGGCCGGCGTAATACGAGAACCCGCCTGCCCGGACGGTGCCGCTGTCAAGCCGCGAGAAGCGGTCGGTGCCGGCCCTGCCGGTCCGGTCGGCGGTGAGGCCGCCGCGAACCGCGATAGCGGGCCCGCCGAGTAGGCACCGCAGCAGCATGCACGGCTGCCCGGCGAACATTTGCACGCCGTGCGCAGTCGTGATCTCCGCCCACGCTGTGCCGCTCGCCGTCACCGCCAGGTCGTCGTGCGCCGGGCCGAACGCTAGCACGGCAGGCGCAGACTGGTCGCCGGCCGACTTCCAGGCGCCGTCGCTCTCGAGCACGCCCTCGACAGCGCCGGCGAACCGGCGGCCGTCGCCGCCAGCCTCGGCTATCTCGGCCTGCAAGTCCAGCAGCAGGTCGAGCAGCCCGCCCTCGCCGATGCTGCTGAGCAGGACGAGATCTCCCTGGCGTGCCAGCACCCCATCACCGGCGACCGACCACAGCCCGGGCCGATGCGCGTTCTCCATCACATCAGCCTCTCCCCGCGGAACCGCCACCGGATGAACGGCACGCGCATCGGCCCGTTGGCCACAAGCCACACCGGCAGCCACACCGCCAGGAACTGAATGCAGAACGCGGGAGCGGTCACCGTCCCCACGATGCCGGGAACCGCCTTCGCCTCCAGCAGCAGCCAGACGAGCAAGCCCTCAGGCACCAGCGTCACCAGGCCGAACAGGGTGGGCCAGTCCTTCTCCCAGCGCCACTGCATCAGCAGGTGATAGAGGCACTCCCAGCCGATCCCGAGCACCGTGACCGTCGCCAGCACCAAGAAGGCGTCCCGGTACTTGTCGGCGACCGGTGCCGCGATCGGCAGCACCGGGGCTATCAGCAACGTGACAAGCCCGCCGATCACGGCGAACAACGCTACCCGGGTCTGCACCCTTCCGGCCAGGGTGGGAAGCATGTCGCTGGCTCCTGTCGTCGGCGGACTCGGCGCGGTGGCCGCGGTTAGGGTTGCCGGCTGAAGACCCAGCGCAGCCATTGCGAAGTGGAACGGACGGGCCCGATGTGGCGGCAGAATCCGCGGCGCGCCAGGTCGTCTGTGATCTCCTGAGCCGCGATCTGCAGGCCGAGGAAGGTGTCGACGCCGGGGAAATAGCCGCCAAGGGTGGTGGCCCCCGAGGCGTAGATGACCCCTGGTCCGCTGGCCGCGCCGCGCAGTTCGAAGTCGCGTTCCACGTTGAGCCGCCCGAGCGGGTTGCGTCCGGCGCCGGAGTGCTCGAGCAGGTCGGCCAGCAACCGGTGCTCGGCAATGTCGGCTTCCAGCCCGGTGCAGTCGATCACGAAATCGGCGGCGACCTCGACCGGGCCCCCGGAGATCATGACACGGCTGGCGATCATCCCGTTCTCCAGCCGCATCTCCTCAACGGTGCCGGCAATGGCGCGGTACCAGCCGCCCGTCCGGCCCTCTCGCATCTGCGCCTGCCAGCGCCGGCGGTAGGGCGTGCTGGTGCCGCCCATCAGCTTGTATTCCGTGGCGCGATCGTCGCCCTCCAGCTTGCGCATGCGCGACTTCAGCTGCCCTCCCCAGACCGACTTCGGGTAATTGAACCCCTGGTAGGCGAAGCCGTTCCCGCCCTTGCGCCGGTTCCACGCGTTAGGCCCGTGCGACCCGGACACATAGGTACGGAACAGGTGCACGATCTCGGTGGAGAGGCCGAATCTCTCCCTGTCGTCCATCAGCCGCTGCAGCACGCGTGAGGCGACAATGCCGCCGCCGCGAAGCATGACGACAAGATGCTTCGTCCGCGCCAGGGCGTACACATGCTCGTGATCTTCATAGGCGCTGACCACGTGATGGAAGTCCTGATGCTGCGTGCGGAACGCCTGCAGCTCCGGGAGGAATCTCAAGCCTGGATAGCCGACCGCGACGTGAACGAACTGGGACCGGTAGGCGACCCGCCGCGTCGGCTCCGTGCCGGGCGGCGGGGTGAGTATCGTGAAATAGCCGCCGCTCTGGCGGCGGCGCACCATCCGGACCTGGCCGGTCACCAGCATCTCCCGAAAACCGATCCGCTTTGCCTCGCGCTCAAGCCCGGCAAACACCTGGCCCGCCTTGGGCGTGTAGTAGTCGGCCCAGATCGGCTCTACCAGAACCTGCCAGAGCGGTTTCAGGCTCTTGTCGCGGACGGCCTCGGCGAGCGCATAGGACGGGAAGCCCCAGATGTTGTCGGGCCGGGATGCCGAGTCCGATCGGATCCGCTCACCGCGCGGAATCTGCGAAACGCGGGTGAGGTACTCGTAGGTCTTCCAGGGGAACTCAATGTTCGACAGCACCCGCATGCGGTCGGGCGGCACGCTGGCGATCCGCAGGTAGTCGACGGTCACGAACGAGCCGATTCCGCCGCCGACCGAGACGAACGGCACGTCAACAATCGGGATGCCGGCCGCCTGGACCATTGCGTCGGTCCACCAGTCCGAGTTCAGCAACTCCTCGGTTAGATCGCCGCCACCGACGGCCGCTGGCGAACGCATCTGAACCGTCACCGGCTTGGCCGCCGGCGCAGCCTCCGGCGCCCGGGCGCCCGGCTCGTCCTTCGTCATTCCCGCTCCGATTCTCAGACCCCTGAGAAACGCGATTCGATGCTGGTTCGAGCGTGGCATGCGTTAGCGCTGCAAGTGTTCCCCGGCGTGCCGCAAGATTCCGCGTGCGCATTGATGAGGAAACGCGCTGCGTTGCGACCTGCGCGACCTGCGTTGCTATGCGCCTGACCGCTCCCCTCCGGTGAATTATGGAACACGCGAGGAGGCGATCCGGACGGTACCGCCGGGCAATCAGTAATGACTGGGTCACCTGGGCCGGACGTCTCCGAGCGAGTGGCGAGATTGTCCCATGCGGCGAAACGTTCTACAAGGACTCGTCCTGAGCTGCAGACTCGGTGCGGCCCCGTCGGCACCGTTACTCTGGGCTGACCGGATCCATCTCCCGCCCCGGCCCGGTCGTAGTCACGTTCCTTATCTCATTCGGCCGCGTCCTGGGGTGTTCGCCGGCTGTCAGCGGCAGCCCCCGTCCCAGGTCACGCACTACGGTGACCTGGCGAGGACGTGGGCCAGCGGGCGGGCCGCCCGCATGTGGCGGCGTGGGCCGAGACCGAGGTCGTGCCGGCCGCTGACCTGGGACGCCGCTGGAGGCCAGCTCACCGTGCGGTCGGCGAGGCGGGGCAGCCGTGCCTGTCCGCTACCTGGCGGCTGCCTGACAGCACACAGGGTCGAGAGATCCTCGCCTTTAGCGCAGTACACCCACCCCATCGCCCACCGCACGGCCGTACAGACCAGCAGGCTCCCGCAACATCACCGACCGTCGCCAGCCGAGCGGTTACCGGGCACCGGCAGCCCCGCGCCCGAGCCCCCGTTCGGCGCGGATGTCTGTGGGCCGCGATAGCGGCGGATGCGCGGCAACCGAATTTTGACCAGCTTCCCCGAGACCCTGGCACGTGTGCGGTCCGGGGACATGGCTGACGGAGTGTTCCGGAGACATGGCTGACACCTTCTGGTATTGATCATGACTTGTGCCGTTGAGGGTGATCACGCTGACCGGGCAGTGGCTGGAAATCCTGATGTGCCCCGGCAGGCACGGCCTGACCGTGGCCGAGACCGGCCGCAGCTATCCGATCTCCAGGCAGACGTTCTATGAGCCCGGTGATGGTCAGCCGCAACCTCACCAAAATGCCGCCGTCCGCTTGCTGCTGCGCTCGCTCACTCGTTGCCGCTCCCGTCAGGGGACTGAGGTGGTCTTATCCGCGACCTGGCGCCGCTCGGGCCTGCGCACTCTGGAGCGCATCGAAGAGCCACTCGACATCGACTTCCTCGCCGCCGACGTTCACGGTGTCCCAAGGCTCGCTCACCAGCAGCGTGTGCAGGAGCTGACCGGTCAGCGGCTCCAAGTGGGCTCGCAGCGTCGCGTCATCAGGCAAGCCGTCGATGCGCGGCTCCAGGCGGCCCCGGATCTGGATCAGCAGCTGCATCAGCGCGCTGAGGTCTGCTTCCTTATCAAGGTCGATCAGATCGCCCTCGGCGATTCCGCGAGCCACTAGGTCTTTGATCGCCCGCGCGTTCCCCTGCTCGTCTGTCGTCACCATCTGCCGCCAGGCACGGCCCTTATGCCGGTACTGCAGCATGGCCATCACCGCCTCGTGACGCACGAAGTCCGCGTCCCGCAGGGAAGTACCGCGCCGTGGCGCTGCCAGGCACCGCGCGAGCGAGATGGCCGAGGCCAGCCCGCTATTGAGTCCGCGCCCCGGCCAGAAATGGATCGCGTTCGCCGCGTCGCCGAGCAGGAAGCCGAACGTCCCTGGCGTGCCCGCCGTCCTCGGATGCAACTGGACCGTGAAACGCGGCCGCTGCACCATATCCAGCCGGAAGGCCGTGACTGCGGTCAGGTTCTCCGGCGGTACGCCGAACAGCCGCAGTCCTTCCTCTACCCGCATCCAGAAGGCCGATCCCTTCAGCAGGGCTGGCAGAAAGAGCGCGTGATGAATGGCACAGTAGAATTCGTTACCCGCGTTCCTTTCCATCAGGCAGGGCCCGGCCTGCAGGCACTCCGTGAATACCTGCCTGACCGGGTCGATCCCGACGGCTTCCTTAGCCTCCAGATCGGTCAGCCGCATGTTCAGGAAGCCTTCGCCGCGCAACGAGTTCAGCAGGAATCGGTTCTGGGCCACGGTCAGCAGTACGGCCATGGGGTCGGGAAGCTCGGACTTCACCCGCAGGCCGAGAACCATATCCTGGACCTGCTTGCCATCGAGCCCGTACATGGACGAGTCCGCGGCGCCGAACTTGGCGGCGAAGTGCTCGAGCGTGCGCGAGCGGCCGCCTTCGCAGATGGCGAGCACGCGCTGTCCGGCAAGATCATCTTCGGCAGAAGCCGGATCGAAAAGCTCGGGCATGAGCTGGATGTTGTCGTGCTTGCCGTCGGCGATGGCAAGCAGCTGATCTTCGACGTAGGCGATCCGTACATTGCGCGGCCCGAGATCCTCGATCGAATCGGGGCCCTTGGGCCACATCTCGGTGTAAGCGCCGGGGACGAACAGGCGCTCCTGAACCTCGGGCGGTAGCTTGAGGTACTGGCGGCTCTGTAGAGTCACAACCTGCTGGCGGCGGAAGTTGCCCTGGTCAGGACCCTTCCATACGATCCTGTCCGCATCGCGCATCCAGCGGCTCTCATAGATCTTGATGGCCGCCCGAGGCCCCATCAGGTGCTCGAGCAGGAGTGCGAAGCTGAGGCCGACGGGCCCGCCGCCGGTCACGGTGACGCGCAGCACGGATTCAGGCGCCGCGTTAGCCGCCCGGCCGCCAGTCCGGGGGGAGCCCGTCAGCACGGTAGACCGCATGTCGGCGGCCTCGAAACGGAAGACCCCGTCCCCGATCGTGATCAGGTCGCCTGGCTGGAGCTGGCGCTCGGTTATCGACGCGCCGTTGACCCAGGTGCCGTTGCTGCTGCCTCGGTCATACAGGACATAGCGCCCAGCTTCGGGGCGCAGTTCAGCATGGATGCGCGACGCCAACGAGGTGGTGAGAATCACGTCGTTCTCGTCATCGCGACCGAAGGTGATCGGCCGGCTACCGATCGCGAAGCGCTTTCCGACGAGGTCACCCTTAAGCCCCACGACGGCGGCGATCATCGCATTTGGCTCCCGCTCGTACTCAGGCCCAGGCGGCGCTATCGCCTCCGAGGCCGAGGCCTTGGTGCCGGACGCCGCACGTTCAACGGCCATCACGATATCGTGTGAGTGCTTGTCCGGCCTGAAACCAGTTACGTATGAGTTACATGTAAGTCTAAACTGACGGACATCGTTTGACATCTGGGGTCTCTGATCACCTAAAGGAGACCCTTGTGACAGACGAGGAACTGGACAAGAACGCTGCCCGCCGCCTGGCGATCATCCGGCGGCGGCGGAGTAGATCGCGAAGCCGAAAGAGTGAGCCGAGCCGCCGTAGCGCAGGCAGCATAGGGGGATCTGCTGGCCGTCGCGGAGCACGCCGGTGATGTAGCCGAAGGCGCCGCGGTAGGTGACGGTGACCTTCTTGAGCTGTGGCCAGTGCTGTTCGGCGTGATCCAGCAGCCGCAAGGTGATCGAGCTGCGGGTGGATTGCGGGATCGCGGCCATGCGCCTTATTGTGCCGCGCGGGATTGCTGCGGCCGGTTATGATCACCGGCCCGGGGGCAGATCATGTACACGTGATGTACCCGGAGGCGGCATGCTGCTGCATCGCGCGGTGCCGGTCACGCTGACTGCGGCCAAGCGCAAGACCTTAAAGAAACGTGCCCGCGGGGGCAGGACAGCCTACCGAGACTGGCTGCGGGCGCAGATCGTGCTGGCCGCCGCCCGCTGCCGGGCCAGCGCCCGCATCGCGGCGGACCTGCACGTCACCGTGGACACAGTGCGTAAGTAGAACGGCTGCTATGAGCGACAAGCCCGTTTCTGGGACCCCTTCCAGGGGGAGCAACGGGGCTGCGGCGGGCGCGTTCCTGGCAGGTTTCGTGGTTCTTCCTCAGCCCTCGGTGAACCCGGCCCCGAGCGGGTCACCATCCCATGTCACGCGGGACCGCGACCCGCGCGGCGACGGCTGGGTCGCGCCTCTATGGTGGACCGATGGCGTCGGTCAGGCAGATCCAGGTCACCTTCGACTGCGCGGAACCTGAGCGCGTCGCCCGTTTCTGGTGCGAGGTGCTGGGGTACGTCGTACCGCCGCCACCGGAGGGGTTTGCTACCTGGGACGATTCCGGTCGCGCGCTGCCGCCTGAGCATCAGGGTTCAGCGTCCGCATGCACTGATCCCTCAGGTGCGGGCCCGCGGCTGTTCTTCCAGCGCGTTCCCGATGGGAAGTGTTGGGAAGTAAGAAGTAGTCATTGGCCGGCCTTCGTGGTGGTGGTCTGAAACTCAGGCTGGAACGCGAGGGCGGGGGCGCACGGTTCCTGCCGTGCGCCCCCGCCCTTTTGTCACAGTTGCCCGATGCGGAGTCGGCTGGCCAGCTCCCGGTAGATCCCGGCCTGTCCCGACGCAGGACGCCAGCTCAGGCAGGCTCCCAGCGCCAGCCGTCGTTGTCCTCGCAGGTGATCTTCTCGCCGTCTCCGGCGACGCCGCTCGTACCGTAATCATCTTCGCGGCAGTACTCACCAGGCTCGTAGCAGGTTCCCTCGTCGCTGATCGGGTAGCAGGACGCTGCCGATGTTGCCGGGGCCGGGCTAGGTGCCGGGGCTGGCGGTGAGGGCACCGCGACGTGCGGCGGCCTCGGCGGGGTGAACCATGTCCCGCAGTACCCCTTCCGGCCGTGCCGCGAGGTGGTGATATTGACTGCTACCTGGTGTCCGAGCCTGGCGGCACCGATCTGGTACCAGATCGTTTGCCTGCCGGTGCGGCTGGCGCGGTGGCCGTGGGTGACGGTGGAGTGACGGAAGTCCGCGGTGATGCTAATCCGGGCATGCGGTGCCGTCCGCACCCGGATGCCTACCGTCGTGTAGTCGGCAGGGTGCCTGCTGGTTACCGAGGCGTTGCACCTGAGCGGCGCCTTGGCGACGACGGACGGGGACGGGGAGCCTGCACGGGCGGTGGCCGCTGGTGAACCTGACGACGCGCAGCCGGCGACCATCATGGCGGCGACAGCCGCCGGGAGTGCCGTGAATAACGTGAATAAGCTGACGCGGGGCCGTGTTCGCACTGGTGGTTCTCCCTTGGTAGGTCGCCGTCCGGAAAGATGCCCGGCCTCGCGGGCCGTCAGCGCTGGATCGGCTTGCGCTGGCGCGACGCGCGGGACGTGCTGATAGCGGCGGCGAGCGCTACCGTCAGCATGATCATCGCCTTGAATATCAAGTACATTAGCCGGGCGGTTAAGACGACAGCCATGACCGTAGCGCGGATGATCAGGCTGATGAGCATGAACATGGGCTCGCTCCGAAATGCCGCAAGATTGGCTGCAAGTTTGGCGTCATAAGGTAAGACGCGGCGGGCGAGGAAATTGTTTACGCTGGACGTGCAGCCCGTCCGGATATCTGTGAACTTGCTGCCGGGAGAACGGTCTCTGCCGGACATTCGGAACAAGGTCGCCCTTCCTGTCGTGTAGCTGACCCGCAATCCGTCAGCATGCCGAACCGCTGGCCCCGCTCAGCGAACAGCCGCCGCGGCGCGCTCACCGCAGCTCCTCGACGTCGGGCTCGAGGTCCGGCATGCACAGGCGGCAAGGTTCGGGTGTCCGGCGGCCTGCCTGCACCGAGCCAGAGCCAAAGCAGCCGAGCAGTCAGGGTCGGGCTGCTACGCCTCCTGTCGCTGCCCTGCGGCGTGGTCTCGCGCGGCCAGTACCTCGGCGAGCAGCTCGTCAGCATCCGTGTGGGTCATCCACAACGAGCCGCCGCCGTGTAGCCGCACCCAGACGGCTTTGCCCGCATCGGCGAGACGCGTCAGGGCGGTGCTGGCCTGGGCTACGGCCTGCCGCCACGTTTTCCCGTCGCTGGTACAGAAGTCGATCGGCGGCGTGAGCGCATCCGCGATGCGTTCCGGCGTCCGGGCCGGCCTGGAAACCCGCCAGTACCTGTGGACTGCCCGCGAGGCCGAACCGTCACTCGGCCGGATGATCACCGCAGCCAGAGAAGCAGGCGACCTGGTGGGTACTGGCCAGCGTCAAGGTCTCGTGGGTGGCGAGACCTTGGAGGACTACGGAATCAGTTTCGACCTTGCTGCCCATTCGGTGCATCTCGCGGAGGTGCCGGACGAGGTATGGGCGGCATGGCATGAGGAGGACCGTGAGCCGACGCGGGCACCGGGCCGTACTTGAGGAGGCGCGGAACACCGCTGTCCGCACCGCCTGCGACGGCTCGCCGAAATCACTCACCGCTGCCCTTCCTTTCTGTCCGTTTCGCTGCACAGGTCAGATGACGGTCACGGTCAAAACATGCGCCTCGGTGCACGTTCGTAGTGGTGCGGACTGCTTATGGCCGCAGGGCCTAGATCGCCGGCTTCGCCGTCGATCCGAAGTTTTACAAGCACCTGGCTACTTGGTTGCCGGCCTCCGGCATGTGCGCATCGCTTTCCGTTCGTCCCCCGCTCGCTCCGCTCGCTGAGAGCTATCTCCCGGAGCGCTTGGCCGAAGGCCGCTCCCGGGGTCCAGGGAGCCGGCGCTTCCTGGCGGGTCCAGGGCGAGGAGCCCTGGCAGTGCGCAGCGCTGGACAACGCGAGCGAAGCTCGTGGATCTGTGTCCATCCGCTAGCGGATCGTCTCTCGACAAGGCCGAGGTTGCTACCGCAGTAGTGTTTCCAAGTGCTGTCAGAACCCCTAGTAGGAAAATGGCGTTTGACCTGCGGCGCTGACGAAAATAGATCGTCAGGTTGCTCCGGATTCTTCTCATGGTTGTCGACCCGGTTTTTCGTCACGCGTGACGAAAAAGTGAGCCACAATCCCAAGGTCACAGGCTTCGCCTCCCGCTTCCGTTCGCTGTACTTGCGCTGCCGCTCCGCGCCGGTCATCGGCTTCGGCCTGCAGTCGCATGGATCGCCGACATGCAGCTCGTAGCGCGTCGGGTTGCCAGGCCGCCGCCGCGGATCCGGTAGACCCAGTTGTGTTTCGCCAGGCGCGTCAGATGCCGCTTGAGCGTCGTCTCGGACATGTCGCACCTGGCCGCGAGGTAGGTGTGCGTCGGCTGACGGTCGACCGGGATGATGAGTGTCTGCGCGTCGGCCATGCCTGAGAGCACCTCGATCACGATGAACTCGCCGCCACGGCGCCGGAACCTGCCGGTCTTGGTGAACTCCCTGCACAGCCTGCTCTCCGGGGGCAGCTTCGGTGTCGTGCGGCTGAACGGCAGCCAGTACACCGAAGTTCGCTGACCTGGCCCTCCCNNCCGGTAACGTGGTACGGCGCCCAGGACAGACCGGCCGTCAGCTGATCTTGAACCGGTCTGGCAATACACGGCTCCCGGCGGACTGCGGGAAATCTATTACGCGTCCCAGATCCTGCGCTATTACCGGCCATCAGGCAGACGACATCAGCGTGCACGCTATAAGCCCAGCCCGACGCAGAGAACATCCGGTTCCGTAGCCGCAAGTGGAGCGAGTGGACACGCTCGTCGCAGCGGGGCGACGATATCTGCTTCGACGCGAACAAGGCCGCGGCACGTTCGGGCCAGCCGATTCGTGCAGGCCGTTGCCGGGCGCGGCGGTCAGTCCAGCAGCTTCAGGAATTCGGCGGGGGTCAGGGCTGCCTGCCGCAGGATCGAGCCCAGAGTGCCGCGCTTGATAGTGCCATGCTCCGGGATCACCACGACCCGCCCATCAGGGCCGCGATAGACCGCATGGCTCCCCTTGGTGCGCACGTATGCGAACCCGGCGGACTCCAGCACACGGATGACCTAGCGGACCGGCAGGTCCGACAGAGCCGGGCTCACGCAGCGCCGGGGAGCCGGAACGAGGTCACCAGGGGCGTGCTGGTGACATGCCCGGCCGGGTCATCCACCTCGTCCAGGTACAGCCCCACGGCCTCCGCGAGGTTGGCCAGCGCCTCGTCGATCGTATGACCCTGGCTGGCGACATCGACTTCCAGGCACTGCGCGACGTACCAGTCCTCTTCCCGGTGCACGGCCGCAGTGAGAGTCTGAGAAGCAGGCATACAACCAGGGTAACCGGAGCACAGGCACCGCCGCGGAGGCAGCTACCCGGGAGAACGCGCTCCGCCGGGCACCGGCATCGTCGTGGCAAGCCGCGCAGAACCGGAAGAGCCGACCCCTGATCAACGAGCCGGCCAGCGCGCCGAATCAGCAGCGTTCTGCGGCCATTTCGGCGAGTCCATCTGCCGAGACCACAGACCGCGTGTGACAGCCGGCCAGGTCCGGCTCCTGCAGATTGTGATGGTCAGCGCGACGTATGGCCTTCCGGATCATGGGAGTATATGGCGGCAGATGGCGAAGCTGAGGACGGCGATTCCGCGCGTCCCATACGCGCCCCGCGCATACAGCGCAGGGCCGCGTTCCCGCTGGTACCGGCGGTGTGCGGGAGTGCTCTCCGGAGCCGTGTGCGCAGGTTCGAATCCTGCTGGGGGCGCAAAATCAAACACGCAATCTAATCGTACTCTTTAGGCGATAAGCTATCTGACCTGGGCGAACGTCCCGGCAGCCGCGTAGCCTTCCAGCCGTGACATAGGCAGGAGCACCTGGCCAGAATAGAAATTGCGTCCAGCCGAGGTCTTCGGCCCGGCGCCACGATCGGAGCAGCCGCCCTGGTTATTCACGGAAGATGAACTCGTTCAGGATCTCCCGTCCATAGAGCTGCCGCCGGTCGAGTTCGGTGAGCCGGGCAGCACGGGCAGCTTCGTCCCACTGAGTGCGGATGATCTCGATCTGCTCGTCGATAATCGCCTGAGCTTGCGCGGAGCTAAGCAGGTATGTCTCGCAGGCCGTGAGGCAGGTGATGATCTGGCTGGTGCGCTGTCCGTCGCGGCCGATCGCCATCGCCTGATTAGCTTGGGGCACGGATCGCGGTTGCGGGCATATGTCGTACGCCGGGCTGAGCATGAGGCTGCCGTCGGCATTGACGTACGCGGCGTGATTGCGCGGGTGATCGTCGGTGTTCCCGACCAGGATGTTGAACACGACGCGAGAGAACAGCTCTCGCAGCGTGGCTGCCGGGCTGGTGAACGACTGGCGGATGTGGTCGGCCAGATCCGCGTAGCTGCCGTATCGCGCTCCGGTGAATTCGTCCAGGCCCAGGATCGTCAGCGCCGACGCTAGATGTCGCCGCTGGCCACCTCCAGGCCGGTCGAACCTTTCAACCAGGAGCACGTCCTTTCCGGCAACCTCCGTTACCTGGACAGGGGCGACGTTCAACCCGACGCGACGGGCCAGGTCCATCGCGACTCCCTCGGCCTTTACGACCGGCCGGATGTCGGTCGTGGATGAGAACTTCGCGATCAGGTCCCGGCCCTGGTCGGTCAGCAGCACCTTTGGCCGGGCACCGCCGATAGATGTGCCCCTGGTGAGCGCTTCGGCGAGCGCGGGTGGCAGCAGGCGGCCATTCTCGATGTCGGCGGCGGCGCCCATCAGCTGCTCGAGGGTTGCTGACGACGTGGGCCGCGGTACGTACTCGGTGGGGCTGTCCTGGAAGTCCAGCGCTCCGATTCGGTCTGTTCCCGACTCCAGGAAATATGTCAGCAGGCTCAGCTCGCTGACATCGCTGGTCCTGGTCAGATGCCCGAGATGGCGGGCCAGGATTACCCGTTGTCCCCAGGCATCCGGAGCGGAATCACGCAGGCAGCCGGCGATTGTGAGATCACCGACCGGCCGTAGTTGTCCCGGCTCAAGCGGTAGCTCCGGCTCGTACAAGGACATGGCGTCCAGGCGCTGCCGGTAGGAGCGCGCGTATGTGAAGGCGTGCATCGGCCCGTCGGCGTCAATGCGGCCGGCTACCACGGGTTCGCTTGCGCCGGGCAGCCAGGTCCAGACGAAGGCCTGTCGCGGGTCAGAACTCGTCATCGCCGGCTACCTGTCGCGGATAGACGTGCGCGGGCAAGAGCGCAAGGCGCTCGCGTTCACGGGCAGCGAGGCCCGGCAACTGGCCAGGCGGGACCCCGAAGAGGTGCACGCCGACCAGCGTCGCGAGCTCGAACATAACGCCGACGGCTACCGTCGGTACGCCACGCTCCGCGTTGCGCACCGTGGCCTTGGAAACGCCAGCACGCTCACAGAGTTCAGCCTGCGTCCACCGGCGCGATCGGCGCCCCTCAGCGATCCGCAGCCCGAGCACACGAGCAGCGTCCAGCGTCTGCCTGGAGAACGCATGCGGACGGCGCACGGAACTCACCTTCACTAGTAGCGGTATAACGATTCTATCCTGAGATAAGCTTAATTTAACATCCTCGATTCCACTATTCAGTCGGCGGAACTCATTCTCAGGGACGGCCCGCCAAGCCCGGCATAAGGTGCAGCCACGCCAGTTTCGGCTCCTGCCGGTATGACCGTCAGTGCGACGTATGGCCTTCCGGATCTTGGAGTCTATGGCGGCAGATGGCGAAGCTGAGGGCGGCGATAAGCGCGTCCCATGCGCGCCCCGCGCATGCAGCGTCGGTCGCGTTTGTGCTGGTAGCGGCTGTCTGCGGCAGTGCTCTCCGGAGCCGTGTGCGCAAGTTCGAATCCTGCTGGTGGCGCAAAATCGAACACGAAAGCTAATCGTAGTCTTTCGGTGAAATGCCATCTGACCTGGGCTAACGTCCGGCATGGCCCACCAGTCCCCCGCCGCTCACGTCCCAGGCACGTCCCAGGACCGGGGATGCACGATGCCTCCCGACATCAGCGCCCTGGCGGGCAACGGTTATCAAGACCGTTTACTCGCGCGGGCACTCCGTGGTACGAACCGCCCGGACCGTGCGGCCTGGCCAGCGCGTCAACCGGGCCCCCGTAGCAGCGCTGAGCGATCTTGAAATGCGACCTCTCCTACCGCCGATCCCGTGCCGACGGACGCGGATTGCCGCAATGGCACGGGCCGATCACCATGATCACGGACAGGGCCGACCGCGTACTTCCCTTCACCATGTCCTTGGCGGCGGCCAGATCGCAGATCACCGTGCGGCTCTTGTCAGCCACCACTTGGATAGTGGTGTGTACCGGATGGCAGGCTCGCGAATCGTCATTAACGTCATCGCGGTCCGGTCCTTCCGATCACGCCGTGACCGCCGGTCTGCGCGGTGGTCTCGTGTTCGAGCTTCGCGCTGATGTCGGCGCGCAGTGTCACCTTGGAGATCTTCCCGATCTGGGTGCGAGGCAGCGCGTCGATGAGTTCGAGACGTTCAGGCCACTTGTACTTGGCCAGGCCCTCAGCCTCCAGGTGGGCGCAGATGTCGGCGAGTGTCGGCGGGTTCTGCGGGTCCTGCGGCACGACGTAGGCGCAGCCGCGCTCGCCCAGTCGGGGGTCAGGAATGCCGACCAGGGCGATCTCGGCAACGGCGGGGTGACCCGTGACCAGGAGCTCGACCTCCTCGGCGTTGATCTTCTCGCCGCCGCGGTCGATGAGGTCCTTNNCGGTAGAAGCCCTCGGCGGTGAAGGCCTCGCGGTCCCGGTCTGGCGCAGCGAGGTATCCGCGGATGGTGTAGGGCCCACGCGCGGCCAGCTCCCCGGTCTCGCCCTCGGCGACCTCGATCTCCGTGCCGGGTCGCAGTACCCGGATTTCATCAAAGGGCGAGATCGGGACACCGACGGTCTCGGCCCGCAGGTCGGCGGGCGCATCGAGCGGGGTGAACAGGAAGAGCCCCTCGCTCATCCCGAAGGCCTGGGTGACGTGGACGCCCCGTCCGGTCAGCTCGTCGAAGACCGGGCGGGGGACGCGCGCTGCGGTCAGGACCCAGGTGCCGAGCAGGGCGACGGCGTCGTCAAACGCCGGGTGCGACAGGTATTCCCTGGCCAGTCCCGGCGGGCTCATGGTCCATGTGGCACCGTGCTCAGCCATCAGCGGGAGCATGACGTCGGCTGCAGGGGTCGCGAGGAGTAGCGCGGCGCCGACGCCGTGGGCGGCGTGCAGGCCGTTGGCGAGCGCTGCGTTGTGGGCGAGCGGGAGCCCGAAGGCGAGCACGCTCTGCTTTGTGTGGCCCCACCAGCTGGAGGCCAGGTCGGCGTTGTGGCGGTACTCGGCGTGCAGGCGGGTGATGATCTTCGGTGTTCCGGTGGTGCCACCCGAGAGCTGCAGCACGGCCGGTCCGTGGACGTCGAGCGATTCTGCGATCGTGAGCAGTTCGGCCTGTTCCGTGTCGCTGACCTCATGGTCCTGCAGGTCCTCGATTCGCAGGCCCGCCTTGTCCGGCGCAGCGCTCACGGTTAGGAGCTGCCGCATTGCGGGCAGCAGACCGGCAACCTCGTGCGCCAGCCCGAACAGGTCGAAGCTGGGGAAATCGGCTTGGACGAGGTGGGCTACGGCGCCGGATTTCCGGCCGATCTGCTCGATCTCGAGGCGGCGGTGGATGGCGAGCGTGCAGACCGGGATCAGGCCGGCCTTGAGCATTCCGTACCAGGCGACGACCGCCGTGGCGGAGTTGGTCAGCTGCAACAGCACCCGCTCCCCCGGCAGCAGACCGGACCTCAGCAGCCCAGCTGCCACGGCATCCGAGCGGGTGTCGAGTTCGCGATAGGTGAGCCGCGTGTCCGGCGTGATCAGCGCGGTGTGCTCGGCGTGGGCTGCCGCGGCCTGGCGGAAGGCTGCGGGGAGGGAGCGCATGCCCCAGGCCCCGCCGGCCACGTACCGGTCCACCGCAGCCGCTGGGTGTGGGACGACCCCCGGCAGGGCCGTGGTCTGCGGAAAAGAGCCCTCGATGACGCTGTTCCCGGCCTCGCTGCCGTGGAGCGGGTTCATGTCCTCGTACCTCGTGCCTTCGTGATTCCTGGAAGTCAGTCTGCAATCGCGACGAGATCTGCGCGACCAGCCACGAGCCCGTCGACGAGATCGTCGATGTGGCCGGCGGGGGCGCCGACCACTGTGAACAACTTGGTCTGGCGACGGATCCGCTCGGCGAGCGCGAGCCGGTCGAGCAGCGCCGGCCGGCCCGGCCGTCCCCCCAGCCGGACCCCGTCCGCGCCGGCCTCAGCCAGTGCGAAGCAGCGGTCGAGCACCTCGTCCGCTGCCGGCGACCAGGGATCAGCGACATCGGTTCCCAGTACCGCCGCCAGGGCCTCGTCCGGACAGGCAGCGCGCAGGGCGGTGACGGCGAAGGGCTCACCCTGCACCTCGCGGTAGCCCGCCTGCCCGTCATCATCCAGGACACGACCGCCCGTGCGCAGCGCTGCCCCTTCGTAGGGCCGGCTCAGGACCCAGCTCCTTACGTCGCCGAGCTCGCCGTCGGTAGGTTCCACGCCAGCGAACGCCGCGAGGCCAGCTCGCAGGAGGCCGGGGTCGCTCTCGACGAGGCGCGAGATGGAAACCACCCCGCCCCGGCTGAGATAGGCCAGCATCACCTGCGGTGCTGGGAGGTCAAGGCGGTGCCCGATGGAGTCCCACCAGCGCTGACTACGCACGGCTGCGTCTTGCAGTGCCTCGACGCGAGGACGGCGGATTTCCTCGTACTGTCGCAGCGCACCAGCCAGCGACAGGTCTTCGCCGCTGGTGAGGCTGTCGGCCAGGACGATGGCGTCCTCGAGCGCCATTTTCGTCCCCGAGCCCACCGAGTAGTGCGCGGTGTGAGCCGCGTCCCCGATGAGCACCACGTTCCCGTGGTACCAGCGGGGAAGGGACACGGTCCGGAAGTGCATCCAGCGTGAGCGGTTGCCGAGCAGCTCGGCCCCGCCCAGCGCGTCGGCGAAGGCCGCCTGCAGGTAGCCGATGCTGAAGGCGTCGGACTCGGTCAGCGGCGTGCGCTCGGTCGCGGTGTCCATCCCCGCGCGGCGCCAGGTCCCGACATCGGCCTCGATCCCGAGGGTGCTGCGCCCCTCCGCGTAGGGATAGCCGTGGATGGTGAACAGGCCGTGCTCGGTGCGTACCGGCACGAACAGGTTCGACCGCAGCCGGGTCGCGCAGCCGAGCCACATGAACACCCCGCGGCCCGGGACGACGCGACCGCCCACGTGCTCAGCGAGCCCGGCGCGGGTCCTGCTGCCCACGCCGTCCGCGGCGATCACCAGGTCGGCATCCCGCACGTCGTCGAGATCGCGCTCCACCCCGAGATCCACATCGACACCGGCCCGGACCGCCTCGTCGAGAAGGACGGCGAGGAGCCGGGACCGCGCGATCGCGATGCCTCCGCCGGTGCCCTTGGCCCGGACCGACACCCCGTCGATCAGCATCTCCTGCTGCGGCATCGGCACCGACGCCTCGACGAGGCGGTCGAATGTCGCCCGTTCCGCCTCCGCCACCACGCGCAGCGTGCGGGCGGTGAACGCAACCCCGAAGCCGAAGGTTTCGTCGGGCACCGACCGCTCNNCCGCCGATGACCTCGACACGTCCCAGTTGCATGGAGGCACGATAACCACCGGCCGACTAACTCGTCAAATTTAAGACTCAATCGTTGACACGCGCGCCTGGCGTGGGCATACTCGGCAGCACAGGAGACAGGAAGGAAACGACTCGTGACTTCCCCGACGGCGCAGCTGCGCGAGCAGGAGGCCGCCCCGAGAGGTACCTCCAGCCACCCGGTGCGCGGCATCAACCACATGGCGTTCCCGACATTCGACCCGGCGGGCACCATCCATTTCTACCGGGATGTCCTGGGCTTGCCGGTTGTGCAGACGATGCAGGTCAAGGCGTGGGGGCCGGAGTACCAGCGGGACTTCGTGCACTTCTTCTTCGACATCGGCAACGCTGACTGCCTGGCCTTCTTCTACTACTTCGGCCAGGAGCCCTACCACGACGAGAACGTCCCGCCTCTGCTCGATCTCGGCAGGCACGTCGCGCTCCACGTGGACACCGTCGAGGACCTCGACGGGTTCCAGAAGCGCATCGAGGACGCGGGGCTGAAGCTCGACATGCGCGTCATGCACGAGACGGTCGAGTCGATCTACGTACGCGACCCCAACGGCATCCTCATCGAGATCGCCCGCCCGCTGCGGGAACTGGCCGCGGCAGACGCGGTGGATGCCGAGGTCACCGCGCAGGCACTGCTTGATGTCGTGGCCAGTGACGGCGAGCCGACCCTCGACGCGCTGTGGGCCCGCAAGGCCGAGCTCATCGCCTCCCGGGTCCCGGCCTGACAAGGAGAACCATGACCACCCTGTACTTCCTCGACGCCGCCGAGTTCACCGACGTCTCCGCAGTGGCCGCGGCTCAGCCCGGCGCCCGGGTGGAGCGGCTCCCGGGCTACGTCGCGGTCACCGCGGATGGCCCGCTCATCGTGGACCGCCGGGCCACGGGGGTCCGGCACTCGGTCTGGTACAGCGCGCTCGCCGCTGTCGGCCACGGGCGCGTGGTCCAGTACGACAAGGATGCCCTGAAGGTTGAGCCGACTCCGTGACCAGCATCGTGGCGGCACCGGACACAGCGCGGCTCGGGGGCCACCGGCGCCCCGAGCCGGCACCGATCCCGGCCGGTACCGAGATCAGCCTGCATCGCGTCCCGACGCTTGACGGCGCCACCGTCGGGGGCACCTTGTTCCACCCGCCGGGCGCGACGACGTGCGTGACCGTGATCCACCCCCGGCTCGACATGAGCGGGCACCCGATGATCGGCCTGCTGATCGAGGCCGGCGTCGCGGTATGGGCTCAGGGCATGCGGGCGGTCGGGACGGATCACGCGCTGGTCCACGAGCAGGCCCTGCTCGACGTGGCCGCTGGGTACGCGATCCCCCGTGCGCGCTACGACCGGCTCGTCCCGCTCGGGCACTCCGGCGGCGGAACCCTCAACGCGTTCTACCTCTGGCAGGCCACCGCCGCGCCGGAGGAACGGATCACGCGGACCCCGGGCGGCAGACTTACCAGGCTCGCCGAGGCCCAGATGCCGGTCCCCGACGGCGTGGTCTTCCTGGCCGCGCACCCAGGCCAGGGCGAGGTGATGCTGCACAGCATCGACCCGAGTGTGATCGACGAGGCGGATCCACTGGCCGCCACTCCCGAGCTGGACCTGTTCGATCCCCGCAACGGGTTCCGCGAACCGCCGGAGAGCTCGAGCTACATCTCGGCGTTCCTAGCCCGGTACCGGGCAGCGCAGCGGGAGCGCATAGTCCGTCTCGACGACCGCGCCCGCCGCCGGGTCGCATGCCGGGAAGAGGCCCAGGCGCGTTTCAAGGAGACCGGTGACGTCGCCGACAGGCGCGCGGCACTCGCCCCGCGATTCCTCATCGTCAACCGCACCGAGGCCGACCCGCGCTACGTGGATCTCTCCCTCGACCCCAACGAGCGCCCCTACGGCTCGCTGCACGGCCCGTACCCGCACCTGATCAACTACGGCGCAGTCGGGTTCGGCCGCATCTGCAGCCCGGATGCATGGCTGTCGACCTGGTCTGGCCTGTCGACGAACGCCTCGTTCGCCAAGGCCGCACCGCACGTCACGGTGCCGACGTTGTACCTCGAGTTCTCGGGCGACCAGACACTCCTGCCGGCCGATGCCGACAAGCTCTACGACATGATCGGCGCCCCGGAAAAAGAACGCGGGGTCATCTCCGGGCTCCACTTCGGTGCCGCCCTGCCTGGCCGCCGTCCTGGCATCGAGCTGGCCGCGGACGCGATCCTCGACTGGCTCTGACTCGTCGCACCTCCACCACCATCTGCAGAGGAGCAGCTGATGCGCACGGACATCGACATCCGCACCCCGGGTGGGCCGCGGGTCACCGGGATCGCGGCCGGACCCGGCACCCCCGGCACCCCGTTGCTCGTCTGCCTGCCCGGAGGCAGCTACACCGCCCGCTACTTCGACGTCCCCGGGTTCTCCCTGCTCGACGTCGCCGAGGCGAACGGGTTCACCGCGATCGCCCTCGACCGGCCCGGGTACGGCGGCAGCGATCCCCTCCCCGCCGACGAGCGGACGTTCGCCCGCAACGCCGAGGTCCTCGACGGGGCCATCGCCGCGCTGTGGGCCGAATACGGGGCCGGCCATCCTGGAGTCGTCGTGATCTCCCACTCCATCGGCTCGGCGGTCACGGTCCACATCGCCGCGCACCAGCCCTCATGGCCCCTGCTCGGGATCGCGCTGCACGGGGTCAACACCCTCTCCCCCGATCACGTCGTCGGCGCCTGGCATTCGATGCCGCCCGGCATCCCGGTGCAGTTCAGCCCCGAACAGCGGCGCATGTTCATGTACGGGCCGGACGAAACTTTCGCCCCCGACGCCGTCGACCGCGCCGAGATCTCCGCAGCCGCCTGCCCGATCGAGGAACTGCTCGAGATCGTCGGCGAGTGGCCGCGCATCGCGGCGGACCTCGCCGGACAGGTCCGGGTACCGGTCCACTACGTCCTCGCCGAGCACGAGGCCCTCTGGAACGCTGGCCAGAGCCGGGTCGAAGCCTTCGCCGGGATGTTCACCTCCGCACCCCGCGTGGACGCCACCCTGGCCCGCGGCGTCGNNGCGTCGGCCACAACATCGACCACCACCACCTCGGCAGGGCACTGCAACTGCAGCAGCTCGCCTTCGCCCTGACCTGCACCCCGGTGCCGGTCCCGGCCTGACCCACGGTCTCGGCAACGCCTACCATCGCGCCATGGCCTCTCCCCCTCCCCTGAACCGTCGCGCGGTGGCTGCAGCGGCCGGCAACACGGTCGGCGGGGCCCCAGCTCGCGCTACGCGGACACGCACGTCGTCCTCGCGCCGCGAGCTGGTGATGTCGGAGATCCTCGAGCACGCCACCCGGCTCTTCGCCGAGCGCGGATACGACGGGACCACGCTGCAAGACATCGCCGATGCCATCGGGATCACCAGGCCGGGGCTCTACCACTACATCAGCAGCAAGGAACAATTGCTCGCCGCGCTCGTCAGGGACGTCAGCGAGAATACCGCGCACATCGTCCGCGAGGTCCGGCTCCGCACCGATCTCAGCTCGGTCGAGAAGCTGCGGACCGTGGTCCGCGGGCTGGTACTCCAGCGCGCCCGAGCACCGGAGCACTTCCGGGTTCTCGATCGCACCGAGGCCGCGCTCCCAGAGGAAATAGCCGCCCAGCACCTCAAGGCGCGCCGGGAGGTCCTCGCCGAAATGCGGACCATCATCGAGGAAGGCATATCGAGGGGAGAGTTCCGCCCCCGGGACGAGCGGCTGGCGGCGCTGTCGGTCATCGGCATGTGCAACTGGGTCGCGTGGTGGTTCCACCCAGGCTCCAGCCATCCCGCCGAACCGGTGGCCGACGAACTAGCCCAGAACGCCATCGACATGCTCTCCTACCCGAGGAGCACCGTACCGCTCACCACCGCGCCGCACCGCGCGCTGCAGATGGTCCGGGAGAACCTCGACTACCTCGAGCGCTTCCTCGGCCCAGAGTCCGTTCACAACCCGGGCTCGACACGGCCCAGCTGAGGCACAGGATCCATCTCGCCGGGCTCGAGGCCGTGATCAGGCAAACCCCGTTCTCTATGGCTTGGCCAGATAATGTCACGCGCTGACATGACGAACGAATCGGCCGCTGCGGCAGGCGACGGGAGTAGCCGGGCGCCCTCCCATGGCACCAGGTGGACCCTGCGGCATCGACAAATCCGCTCTCGCCCAGAATTTTTGCGCGGCGAGCGAGCACGCCGAAGCTGCGTAGCCTCTGAGGAGCGAACCAGAACTGGCGCAGGAGGGGACCTTTGCTCAGAAGGCGCCGTCCCCAGAACGGGCCGGTAACGTGCGGCCATGGAACACACCCGACTCGGCCGGACCGGCCTCCAGGTTTCGAGGCTGTGCCTCGGGACGATGACCTTCGGGCTGCAGCGCGATGAGCCCACCGCTGTCGCCATTTTGGACCGGGCGGCCGAGGGCGGTATTGACTTCCTCGACACCTCCGACGCCTACCCGCTGGGCGGGGATCTGACCACCCGGGGGGTTACCGAGGAGATCCTCGGCCGCTGGCTCCGGGGGAAGCGGGATCGTTTCATTGTTGCCACCAAGTGCTTCGCCCCGACGGGTCCGGCGCCCTTCGACGCCGGCAACTCCCGCAAGCACATCCTGGCCGCTGTCGATGCCTCCCTGCGACGTTTGCAGACCGACTACATCGACCTTTACCAGCTTCACGGGTATGACCCGGAAACGCCGATCGACGAGACGCTGGGCGCCCTCGACGACCTTGTCCATCAGGGGAAGGTCCGCTACGTCGGCTGCTCGAACTTCCTGACCTATCAGCTGGTACGGGCCATCGGCCGAAGCGAGACGCTGCACCTGGCCCGCTTCGACTCCGTCCAGCCCCGCTATAACCTGCTCTTCCGCCAGATCGAGCGGGAGATGCTCCCGTTCTGCGGCGAGGAAAGTGTCGGTGTCATTCCCTACAACCCCATCGCCGGCGGGCTGCTGTCGGGCAAGCACTCCCGGACTGCGCCGCCTCCAGAAGGTACTCGCTTCACCCTCGGCAGCGCCGCCGAGGCTTACCAGGACCGCTACTGGCACGATCGCGAGTTCGACACCGTCGACGTGCTCCGCGAGCTGGCGCAGGAAGCTGGGGTGAGCCTCGTGACCCTCTCGGTCGCCTGGGTACTGGCGAACAAGGCGATCACCGCGCCCATCATCGGGGCAAGCCGCCCCGAGCAACTCGACTCCAGCCTGGCCTCCGCCGGGTTCACGCTCGATGACGACCTGAAAAACAAGCTGGACGAGTGCACCCACCAGTACCGCATGGGCGATGCGCCCCGGTAGGCACCCGCAGCCAACGGACGGGCATCTGAGCCGCGTAATAGATGGTCTTGACGTTGCTCAGACCTATCGCCAGGCAACTCAGCATAGAGAACGGGAATTGACACCCGTCCTGACCGTGCTTCTATGCCGCGGGCCGCGCCCTGTGCAGGGATTACGGTGGCATGGTGCTAGAGCTGAGCAGCCTTGACCTAGGGAAGATCGCCACCGCGCTGGCGCTGTCCCTTTCGGCCGTGTCAGTCGCCACCAGCCCGGACGAGCGCTGGCCCGCCATCGTGGCCCTTCCTGCCAGGTGAGTCCGGCTTGAGGCGTGCCGTTCAGCCGTTCCTCACCTTGGTGAGGGCCACTCGCAGGGCACGGCCAGTCCAGCGCGCCCATGCCGCAGGGCACATCAATCCAGCGGCGGGAGCCGGAGATGACGACGAGGACCCGCGAGTCACTCAGCACGAGACTTGCGGCATGACCTCGCCCGCGATCAGCTCTATCTGGCGCCGCTCGTCACCCACAGGCCAGAAGTGGACTCGCTGGCACCCCGCGCGGGCATATCGGGACAGCAGCTCGGCGCACTCGCCCGCCGAGCCGACGCAGATCCGGCCGCGGAGCTCCGCCGGGTCTCGCCTGACCAGCGGAGCGACGATCTCGGACAGAACCCTGTCGGCCTCTGACCGGCTGCCGGTAATCCAGGCCCACATCGTGACAAGCGCATTCGGGAAATCGCCGGACGGCCTTTGCTGGCTTTCGAGCTCACCGCCCAGGACCTCCATGGCCGCCGTGAAAGCCTCCGGGGTGGTGTTGTAAGCCGAGGCAAGCCAGCCATCGCCGGCCCGGGCAACGCGGCGCATGCCAGCCCGGGAGCCCCAGCTCCCGATCCACACCGGGATCCCGCGGCTTTGCCGCGGCGGCGGGAGCAGTCCGCCGGCCGGCGCGCCACCCGCACTGTCCGCAGTTGCCGGCCGGAGTATGGCCCTGATCAGCTGGAGCGTCTCGTCGAAGCGCTGCCACCGCTGCTCGAACGGCACGCCCACCGCGTCGTAGTCGGCCTTGGACGAACCCGGACCGACACCGGCGATCACCCGGCCATCGGACAGCACGTCCAGCGCCGACAGCGCCTTGGCCAATGGCACCGGCCCGCGCAAGGCCGCCAGCGCCACGGTGGTCACCAGCTTCATCCCGCCTGACCGCTCGACCACCGCTGCCAGCGCCGTCAGCCCATCAAGCCAGGGCGCGGAGAACACAAAATGATCATTGGCCGAGACCGCCCCGAACCCGCACGCCCGCGCGGCGTCCACCGTCTCGGCGAGCCGACGGTAGGAGAACCCCTCGCCGCCGAAGTCGATCAACGGCAGATGAACACCAGCGTCCATAACGGCCATCCTCCCCACCCCACCACATGCAATCCAGCGCCCACGCCCAGCCGGTGATGCCTGATTACTGGCACAACCGGAGAACACCCAGAACCAGACGACTTGCGAACGGCTAACTGCGCAGGCCGGCATGAACTTACCAGCTCACACTCGGCGATCTGCGGCAATTCCGGCGAGTCCGGCCGTCCGGCGTGATCGCGATGGCGAAGGCGCCATTGCCGACCTTGATGGGCTTGCCCGCAGTGTTCGTGGCGATCCGGATCGGCGTCACCGTGCCGGAGGTCTCATTGACGACGTAAGCGGTCTGACCGTCCGGAGTGATCGCGATCGCGACAGGAGCCTCCCGACCCTGATCGCCTTCAGTGCCCTGTTCGTCCCGGCCCGGATCGGGGTCACCGTGCCCGAGCCGCTGGCGGCATAGACGGTGAGCGGCTGAGCTGTCCGCGCCGGGGAGGCCGCGCCGGCCGGGCCAGCGCCCGCCGGACCTGATAAGCCAGCCCAGACCAGCGCTCCCGCCGCCGCGGCGGCGCCCAGCGCGAGGATGATCGGTGTGCGCATCACACGAACCTTCCTGCCATATCCGCCCGGGACCGGAGCAGAACATGTCCTGGCCAGGGCGTGATCACGCGGCCGGTCCCCGGGCCTGACACCCCACAGGGTTCCGCTTCTGGCCGATCACGTCCCGTTCCCGCCAGGCCAGCCAGCAGGCCGCCTGCCATACGACAGCGCCGCCACCCCTTACGACGTCCGGCACGGCGAGAGGTTGCGACCACAATCAGCAGCCGCCATAGCGAGGGAACGAGGCACGGCAGCCGGCTGACCCCGGTACCAGCAGACAGCAGGGGGAGCGTTTGAAGGTCCGTCCTGCCTTGCTGATGAGCGATCGACGGTGTGCCTAGCGAGGCCGCGATACCCTGACCCGAAAAATGGAACCTCAGCCGGGCGCGCGGCAGCGCCGGCGAAGCCGGCTCATGGCCCGCCGGTGAATGAGGGGTGTGCTCAGCCGGACGGGATGCTGGCCGCCTCGCCTGGCTCGGGTCCCGGGATGCGGCAGAGGGTGACTTCGAAGCCCAGGGCGCCGAGCTTGCGGCAGCTGCCAGCACCGGAGAGCACGCCGTGCCGAAGACGGCCCAGGCCGTCGGGCCGCGGATCAGCGTGCAGTTCCGTCCTCGCGGGTCCGCTGATTCAAAACGCCCGGCGCGTGCAACCATTCCCCGGCTGGCGGTGGTCTGGATGGCTGTAGGGGGTGAGTGGTGAACGCGAAGCTGGACGGAGAGTTCCGGGAGTTCATGCAGGCCCGGTGGCCGGTCATGGTCCGGCTCGCGTACGGGCTGACCGGGGACCAGGGTCATGCGGAGGATGTGGCGCAGGCCGCGTTCGCGCGGGCCCATGCGTCCTGGCCGAGGGTCAGCCGGGCCGGCGACCCGGACGCGTACGTGCGGCAGATCGTGGTCAACGAGAACCGGAACCGGTTCCGCAGGCACCGGGTGACCGAGCGGCTGACCGGCTCGCCGCCGGAGTCCGGCATCGCCGGTGTGGCGTGGACCGATACGGCGCAACGTTACGACGATCGTTTGGTGCTGATCGCGGCGCTGCAGCGGCTGGGGCCGCGGCAGCGGGCGGTGATCGTGCTGCGTTACTGGATGGACCTGAGCGAGCACGAGACCGCGGCTGCGCTGGCCTGCTCCGTCGGCACGGTCAAGAGCCAGGCGTCACGCGCCCTGGCCACGTTGCGGCAGGACACGGAACTGGTGGGTGAGGTATTTCAGTGAGGATCGACGACGAGCGTGACCTGCGCGAGCAGCTGGAGGCGGCCCTGGCCATCACCCCGGCGCCGGCCCCGGTCGGCGGGGCGGTCCGGCGGGGCAGGGCGATCAGGATCCGGCGGCGGGCGGCCGTGGCGGCCGGTGCCGCCGCGGCGGTAGCCATCGGGGTCTTTGCTGTTCCGGCCCTGCTGCACCGTCCGGCCGCGCCGGCCCCCGTAGCGCCGGCCGGCCCCTACACCGTGACGGTCCAGGCCCCCGGCCCGCACTCGGCGTCCGGCCTGATCGCGTCGGGCACCATCGACGGCCGGCGCTGGCAGCTCACCGCGGCCAGGCCGGGCAGCAGCGGGCAGATGTTCATGACCTCCGGTCCGGCGTTCGGGGGGGCCGCGACCTCCCAGCCCGGCGATGCGCTGGCCGTGTACAGCGCGGATCCTGTCTCCTTCTCCGGCCTGGTGCTCACCCGCGGGCCCGTCCAGGTCCAGTACGGCGCGGTCCGGGCCGATGTGAGGTATGTCGCGGTGCGGCTCGGCAACGGCACCGTGCTCATACTGCACCCGGTCACGGTGCACGGCGTCCGCGCGGTCGCGTTCGCCGTCCCGGCCGGGGCACGGATCGCCGATGCCACCGCTTACTCGCGTCACGGCGAGATCGCCGCCGCGATCCCGTTCAACGCCCCCAGCGGGGTGGCCGCCTTCGGCGTCTGGCTCAAGCCCGGGCAGCACGGGCTGGCCAGGGCTTCGGGCCGGATCGGCTCGGGCACGGTCAACGGGCGCGCGTGGTCGGCCACCGCTTACCTAGGCCCGTGGGGGATCTGCACCCAGGTCCCCGCGACCGGGCTCACATCGGCCTGCGCTCCCGCCATTTCTGTCCTGGACTCGGGCTACTGGTCCTTGATGGGGGGCGAGCTGTCGGTGGGGGGCGGGCGCGTGCCGGCCTCGGCGGCCTGGGTCATCGTGCACCAGCCCGACGGCACCACGACCAAGGTCTGGCCGGTGACCGTGGGAGGCCAGAAGCTCTTCGCGTTCGGGCTGCTCACCGGCCCGAACCGGCTGAGCTGGACGGCTTACGACAACTCCGGGCACGTGGTCGCCTCGTCGGCAAGCTGACCCGGGGCTCCAGCGCCCGGAATTAACCCGGCGGCCGGGCGGCGTCCCCGGCTTCACCGATGCCCCGCTGGCCGGGAACACCGGCGGCCGCAACACCGGACCTGCCCACGACCAGGCCGAAGAGGCACTCGCGCTGGCAGCGCGAGATCCGCGGGTGCGACCACTGCCGATCGCAGAACTCAACCCGACGCGCTGCGCCGGCGACCCTGGTGCGCTTCCCGCTTTGCCGACAGCAACGCCGGTAGCTGAAAACGGGGCCCGCTACCGCCTTGACCGCTCGCCGGACTACCGGCTGAACTGTCAACGCATCTTCCTGGAACTCGTGACGTGGGCTGGCCGGCGCACGTTCGCCCGGACCGGCGAGGCGGGGAGTGAACCACTGTTCGGTCCTTCGCTGCCATGGAGGTGGCATAGATGCGGCTGCAGCGCGTCGGGGAAGGAATGAGTCCCACACCGCTTTGGCGGTTCCCTTCAACCGGTCACGGCGTGAGACCACACCGCAAACTGTAACGAGTACTCTATTTTTTGCGCGCCGCCCCTGCAGCAGTAGCTCCAACACAGAAGCACTACGGAGAGCGTCTGCCAGTCAGTCGGCAAGTTGCGAGGATCAACGGGAGCGTCGCGGCGCCTACAGACGGGGCTGGGCTCGGCGGGGCCTGAGGTCCTCGATTCGATCGAGTACCTCGTCTAGCGCGGTTTCGAGAGGAGCAGGGTCGCGGTGCAGCTGCGCGAGCAGGGTCCCGCCTTCGACCGCGGCCAACAGCGCGACAGCCAGACGAGCAGGGTCGGCCTTGCGGCGAAGGTCCCCGCGGTCGTACATGGCCTCAAGGCCGTCGCGGACCGCCGCCTCCCACTGGTCGAATCCCCCGGCGAGGTCAGCCCGGCACTCGGGGAAGTCCTCTGCCAGCCCTGCGACCAGCGATCCGAGGGGGCAGCCCCCTTCACAGTTCCTTTGGCGCAGATTGGTCACTAGCATGTCCCGCCAGGCTCGCAGGGCTTCCATGCTGTCCAGCCGGCCGAGGTGCGGTCGCACCGTTCCGAGGATAGCTTCGGTGTGGTAGGCGATGACGGCCCTGATCAGGGACTGCTTGTCCCCGAAGTAGTGGTAGACCTGCGAGGCGCCGACGCCGGCCGCCTTCTGGACATCGCCGAGGCTCGTGCCGGCAACGCCGTGCTCGTGCATCAGCTCCGCCGCCACCGAGACGATCCGATCCCGGGTGGCCCGCCCCTTGGGGGTGAGCCTGCGCTGCTTCACAGCCAACTCGTTCGTTCCGCGGCCGGCCACTGACTCACCTCAGATCCTCTGAACCAACCATATAGAAGCGACATGCACCGAGTCTAGCTGCTGTACGGCGCAACCATGGAGTTGACACTTCAGATCAGACACGCAAGACTGTAGCGGCTGATACAAAAAATTGCCCTGATGGCCTGCTTCACCGTGTCTGGCCAGCCCGCACCGGGACCGCGTTAGTAGTTGCTGAGGAGACGGAGTCACATGAAGATCCGGCGAATCACCACGGCCGGAGCGCCCCTGGGTGCCGAAACCCGGATGGGCGAACTTTCCGGCACCTCACGTGTCACGGCGGGCACCGGCCTCTTCGGTAGCTGGGGGTTTGACCGGGTTCCCGAGCTGCCGTTCAGGCCAGAGCACGTACTCGGCGAGGAAACCCGGGAGCGCCGGCGCACACGAGCCCGGCAAGAGCAGTCGAGCCTGGCCGGCCCTGCAGAAGATGAGAGGGAATCACGATGAGCGCACTCCCCGGAAAGACCGTGCTGATCACGGGCGCCAACGCCGGGATCGGCAAGGACGTGGCCCGGCAACTGGCACTGCGTCCCGACATGGCCCGCATCTACCTGGCGTGCCGGAATAAAGACCGGGCGGCAGCGGCGAAGGCCGAGCTCGAAGCGAAGACCGGCCGGCGCATCTTCGACATCATTCTCATGGACGTCGCCGATCCGGGCTCGGTCCGCGACGGCCTTGAGGCCATCAACGGATCCCTCGACGCGCTGGTCATGAACGCCGGCACAGTCGGCGGCAAGACGTCCCTGGACTTGACCGCCGACGGGGTCACTACCGTGTTCGCGACGAACGTTCTCGGCCACGCCGTCCTCCTCGAGGCGCTCCTGGCCGAGGACCGGCTCGGCGAGGTGGCGGTCTTCGCCGGAAGCGAGGCAGCCAGGGGAGTCCCGAAGCTGCGGATGAAACGGCCATCGTTCGTCTCGACCTCCGCCGACGAGCTCGCCACCGTCATCGACGGCAGCTACTTCGCGGGCCGAAAATTCGACCCCAACCTAGCCTTCGGGNNTCACCGTGAGCCCCGGCAGCACTTCCGGCACCGAAGGCCCCAACGACTTCAAGCTGCCGCTGCGCCTGGCGGCCAAATACGTCATGCCCATCGTGGGTCCCGCCCTGGGGATCTCCCACAAACTTGACGTGGGCGCGAGGCGACTGGTCGACGGCGTCACCGACCCGACCCTCTCTAGCGGCGTGTTCTACGCCAG
>PMSW01000009.1 GCA_003168215.1 Actinomycetota bacterium | reverse complement strand
AGCTCGACCTGGAGACGGGCCGGCAGATCATGGAGCTGCTGCTGAGCGTGGTGCGCTCGGAGGGAATCACCGCCCTGGTCGCCACCCACGACGAGGCGCTGATCGACCTGGCCGACAAGGTCATTTCGCTGGAGGACGGGTCCGTCAGCAGCACCACCTCGGGCAGATAGGGGCGATCTGTGCGTGGGCTGGGGGTGTCCTTCCTCGCCCGCCGGGCCAGGTCCTCGTGGTTGCTCCTGGGCGGCGTCGCGGTCACGGTCCTGCTCGCCACTGGGCTCGCCGCCGTGCTCTGGACCTTCGCCGCCGCGGTGATCCCGCTCGGAGCCCGCGGCATCCTCGCCGCCCCGCAGGGCCGGGTGATCGGACTCAGCGGCGAGGCTGCCGCCGGCGAGGCCGCCGCCGACTCGCAGCAGATCCGGGCCGCTTGGCTCAAGGCCTGGCCGGGGGTCGGTTTCCAGATGGAGAGCGCGCTGTGGGCGAGCCCGCTCGAGCTCTCGTCGTCGTTCAAAACCAGCACGGCTAGAGCGCTCGAAACCAGCACGGCTATCACGCAGATCCAGCCCGCGTCGCTGGAAGGGATCAGCGCCCAGGCGACGCTGACCGCCGGGGCATGGCCAGGTCCGCCGGACCACGGCGGTCCGGTGCCCGTGGCGCTGCCGGCCGCGGTGGCCAGCCAGCTGCACCTGACACTAGGCGCGGTGCTGACGGGCACCCCCCAGTCTGGCGGGGCGAAGATCTTGCTGCAGGTTACCGGCCTGTTCCGGCCCAGGAACCCGGCGTCGCCTTACTGGGCGCTGGACGTGCTGCCCCTCTCCGGGAGCAGCGTCCAGGGTTTCGCCAACGGCTCCGCCGGGATCGCCGGGAGCAGCGCCCAGGGTGCCTCCGTCACCTACGGCCCCGCGGTGGTGAACCCGGCTGCGTTCGACGGGGCGCTCGCCGTGAGCCAGGGCTCGTGGATGGTGTTGCCGCAAGCGCCGGCCATGGCCCGCGGGAACCTCGAGACGCTCAACGTGGCCACCAGCGCAGCGGTTTCGCAGCTGACCGTGCTTCTCCCTTACGGGCTGACGGTGACCTCGAGCCTGCCGCAGCTGCTGGCCGGCATCGCCAGCACCATCGTGCTGACCCGGTCGCTGTTCACCATCGCCGCGCTGCTGTTGCTGCTGGTGGCCGGGGCGGCACTGGTGCTGGCGGCACGGCTGCTGGCCAGCGTGCGCGAGGAGGAGTCCGCGCTGTTGCGGGCGCGCGGCGCCACCCGGTGGCAGCTGGTGCGGCCGGTGCTAGCCGAGGCGGTGCTGCTCGGCGCCGCGGCCGGCCTGGCGGGCGTGCTGGCCGGCACTCACCTGACCGGCGCGGCGGCCCGGCTGGCCGACCTGCGCCTGGCCGGTTATACCGGCCGCAGCATCACCTCGCTGGCCTGGCTGTCGGCCCTCGCCATGGTGGTGGTGTGCGTCGCGGTGATGGCCTGGCCGGCCCTGCACACCCTGACCCCCGACGCGGCCAGGCTCCGCCGGGGCCGGCAGGCGCGGCTCGCGGGGATCGCCTGGGCGGGCGGCGATCTGGCCCTGGTGGCGCTGGCCGCGGTCGCGGTATGGGAACTGCGCGGCTATTCGGCGGTCGCGCATCCGGCCACCGGATCGCTCGGGATCGATCCGGTGGTCGCTCTCGCGCCCGCGCTCGCGCTGGCCGGGGTGGCGCTCATCCCGCTCCGCGGACTGCCGCTGCTGGCCAGGCTGGCGGACAAGGCGACCGACCACGAACGGCGCCTGGCCGCCGCCATGGTGAGCTGGCAGATCGCCAGGCGGCCGATCCGCCAGGCGGGCCCGGTGCTGCTCGTGGTGATCGCGACGGCGACCACCACGCTGGCGCTGGCTGGGTACGCGAGCTGGCGGCAGTCGGCCGCGGACCAGGCCGCCTTCGCGGTTGGCTCGGATGTGCGGGTGGACTCTGCGGGCGCGCTGCCGCTGGGCGCCACCGGGGCGATCACCCGGGCACCGGGTGTCACCGCCGCCACGTCGGCCAGCCTGGCCAGCGTCGGCACCGGGGGCCAGCTGATCGCGCTGGACGCGAGCACGGCGGGTAAGACGATCCTGCTCCGCCCCGACCTGTCATCGCTTCCGCTGAGCTCGCTGTGGCAGCGCATCACCCCGCAACGGCCGTCCGGGCTGGCGCTGCCCGGCCAGCCGGACCGGCTGGCGGTCCTCGCGACCCTCGGGGCGGGCCCGAACAGCAGCGCAGCCGAGGTACGGAACGCTCTTGGCTCAGTCACCGTCATGGCCTGGATCTCCGACGCCGGCGGCGGCACCTACGAGATACCCGCCAACGGGAGCCTGCCCGCCGACGGCCAGCCGCACTCCCTGGTCTTCACGCTGTCGAGTTCGCGGCAGGCCAGCTACCCGCTGCGGCTGCTCGGGCTCACGCTGACCTATAGCCTGCCGCCGTACGACCCGGCGAGCCCGGCGTCGGCGCCGACCGCGCGGCTGAGCGTTACCTCCCTCGCGGTGGCCGCCACGGCCAGCGGCCCGTTCGGCAGGCCGTTCGCCGACGGCGCCGCCCTGGCCGCGTGGCGGGGCACCGGAACGTCGGCGCTCGTGCCGACCGGGCCAACGAACCCGTACGGAAAGATTCCGCCATCGGCCGGGGCAGTGCCATCGATCCTGGGCTGGCGTAGCGCCGCCGGGGGCGTCCGGCAGCTTACCTTCAATACCGGGCACGATCCGTCGACGGCGGTCGAGCTCAGCGTCGACCTCGGTCCCGGGGTCGCCACCGGGCAGGTCGCGATCACGGCGCAGCCGCCGTCTCAGGTCGTCCCGGCCATCGCCACCAGCGGTTACCTGGCGGCCAAGAAGCTCGGCGTCGGATCGACCATCTCGGTGTCGCTCAGCGGTTTCCCGGTCACGGTCCGGATCGTGGCGTCGGTGGCCAACTTCCCGACCGTCTTCGGGCCGAACCGGGCGCTGATCGCCGACCTCACCGAGATCAACGACCTGCTTGCCGCCTACCAGGTGATGCCCTTGCCGGTGACCCGCTGGTGGCTGAGTTCCGCTGATGGCCAGGTGCCGCGCCTGCCGGCCGGCCTCGGCCTGTCCGTCACCACCCGCGCCAGCCAGCAGGCGGCGCTGCTCGGCAACCCGCTGCTGACGGCCCCCCGACAAGCCATGCTGGCCGTCGGGGTGGCGGCGGTGCTGCTCGGCGTGCTCGGCTTCTCGATCAGCGTCGCGGCCAGCCTCCGCTCGCGGCGGACGCAGAGCGCGGTGTTCGCCGCGCTGGGGGTGGGGAAGAACGACCAGGCCGGTCAGCTGTGCCTGGAGCAGTGCGCGCTCAGCCTGCCGGCCGCGGCCGCGGGCCTGCTGGCCGGGATCGGCCTGGCCGAGCTGATGGTGCCCGCGATCACCCTGACCGCGGATTCGACGGCGCCGTTTCCGTGGGCACTGGTGATAGTGCCACTCGGCCCGGCCGTTGCCCTGGCCCTCGCCACGGGGGCCGGGCCGGTCGCCGCCGCTGCCCTGTCCGTCCTGCGCCGGCCCGACCCGGCGGCGCAGCTGCGGGCGGAGGCCGGATGAGTACCCGGATGAGAAGGCTTCGGCTGCGGCTGCGCGCGGCCTGGGTGACGCTGACCGGTACCGGGGCCGCCGCGAGTGTCGCCTTCGGCTTGCTCGTGTTCGCCTCGGTACTGGCCAGCCTGGCGATCCCGCGGGAGAGCGTCGGGTTGAGCACCGGGGCGCTGCAGCGGGTGGTCGCGGCTTCGCAGCCCGATCGGACCGTCATCGGGACGGTGCCCGAGACGTCCATTTCCGACGAAACTGGCCAGGTTCAGGCCGCTGACATCGCGGCGGTCGGCGCCTCCTTGCGGGCGCGGCTGGCTGCGGGCGGGCTGCCGTTCGCCAGCGACCCGCCCGCCTGGGCGAGCCTGACCACCGAATCCGTGCCGGTTACCGGGGCGGCCCAGGCCGCCGGGGACGGGCCGCCGCAGTTCGAGCTGACCTACCGCACGGAGCTGGGCCGCTACAGCCAGCTGGTGGCCGGACGGCTCCCGGCCGGCGGCGCGCAGCCCGGGACTCGGGCCGCGGTGCAGGCGGCGGTGACCACCGCCACCGCGGCCAGGTTCGGGCTGAGGGTCGGCACCCGGCTGACGGCGGGGCCGATGCGGCTGGTGGTCACCGGGATCATCCGGCCGGCGAAGCCGGCATCAGCCTTCTGGGGCGAGGATCTCGTGGCGGCCCAGCCGCTGCTGGTCTCGGGCACGGCATCCCAGCCCTCGTACTGGACCGGGGCGGTCTTCATCAGCTCCGGTGCGCTCCCGCTGACCGAATCCAGCCTCGGCACCGGTGAGATGCTGGTGACCTGGGTATACACGGCCGCGCTCGGCCAGCTCACGGCAAGCCAGGCGAGCGGATTGGCGGCGAGCGTCGGCAGCCTGGTCTCCTCCGGGGCCACGGTGCTGGACTCGGTGACCCAAAGCCCGGTCGCGGTGACGATCTCCTCCCGGGTTCCCTCGATCCTGTCGCCGTTCGTCTCCGCGGAGAACGCCGTCGCCCCCGCGCTCGAGCTGCTGTACGTCAGCCTGACCGTCATCGGGGCGATGGTGGTGCTGCTTGGCGCCCGGCTGGTGGCGCAGCGCCGCGCCGCGGAGTTCACCCTCATGCGAGCCCGGGGCGCGGCGCTGTATCAGCTCGGCTGGCTGGTGCTCCGGGCCAGCGTGGTCATCGCTGCGGCCGCCGGGGCGGTGGCCGCGGCCCTCGCCATCAGCCTGACCCCCGGCGACGGCGACGCGGTGGGCTGGTGGCTGGCTGGCGTCACGATCGCGGTGACGCTGGCCGGCCCGGTGCTGATCAGCGTAGTCCCGCAGCGCGTGGCGGCGCCGGTCACCGGCAGGCCAGAGCGCCGGGCCGTCGGCCGTCGGCCCGCGGCCCGGCGGATCGTCGTCGAGATCGCGCTGGTCGCGGCGGCCATCGGCGGGCTTGTCGTGCTCCGGCACGAGGGCCTGAGCTCGGGGAACCGCGGCCTGTACACGAGCGCGGCGCCGGTGCTCGTCGCGATCCCGGTGGCCGTCGTCCTGCTGCGCTGCTACCCTCTGCTCGCCCGCGAGCTGGCCCGGATCGCGGGCCGCTCCCGCGGGGTGGTCGCGTTCGTCGGGCTGGCCCGGGCCACCCGTACCCCGCCCGGCACCGTCTTGCCGGCCTTCGCCCTGGTGCTGGTGCTGGCCATGGTGGCGTTCCCGGATATGGTCAGCACGTCGGTAACCCGGAGCCAGGTGGCCGCATCCTGGCGGCAGGTGGGCGCC
Source organism: Actinomycetota bacterium (assembly GCA_003168215.1). GTDB lineage: Bacteria > Actinomycetota > Actinomycetes > Streptosporangiales > Streptosporangiaceae > Palsa-506. Next base: position 526 of record PMSW01000009.1, on the reverse strand, counting down.
GACGCGGTCATCCAGGCCGTGCCCGGTCAGGCGATCCCGCCAGCATTGCAGAGCCAGGTCTCTTCGGTGCCGGGCGTCGTTTCCACCGCTGTCGCGGAGGTCGATGCCGCTTCGACGTCCTCTGGGAGCGTGCTGTCCGTGATGTACGTGGACCCGGCCCGGTATGCGGCCGTGATTGAGCAGGCGCCCGGCCCGCGATTCCCGCTGGCCGCGCTGTCGGGGGCCGTGCCGTCGGGGAATGGCGGGACGGCGGCGGTCATCCCTGCGGTCGCCACCAGCTCCGCCGCCCAGCTTGTCGGCACGGCGCCGGCCAGCATCACCGTGGGGAGCAGTACCATCACGATCCGGCTGGCCGGACGGACTGGCGTGCCCGCCGTCCCCGGCGCCCCCGGCGTGGGCGCGGGCGTCGTCGTGGTGCTGCCAGCGCAGGCATCCAGCCCGCTCGTGCCGAACGTCATGCTGGTCGCCGGGCCCGGGCTGGATGCGGCGCGGCTGAGCGCAGCCGTCAGCCGCGCGCTGCCGGGCG
>PMSW01000011.1 GCA_003168215.1 Actinomycetota bacterium | reverse complement strand
GGCGACCACCGCAGCGGCCTCGTCGCTTCGCACCAGCGCGGACACCGAATGACCGTCGGCGATCAGCCGACGGAGTAGGGCACGCCCGATGAACCCCGAGCCGCCCGTGACGAAGGCCCGAGCCATCAGTTCCCTCCGTTGCCGGTTACGAGTTTGCCGGCGCCTCTTATGTGGTCATCAATGAGGGAACCGACGATGGCGGCGAACTGGACGGTCACGGCTACTCCTGTACAGGTGAGAGAGGTTGACGCCACAACCACAATGCTTCTGATGGTTGAGTTTTCAACCAAATGATACTATAGGCGCATGCCGACGGAACCGAACTGGCTCGACCCCCGCGAAGACCGTGCCTGGCGGGCCTTCAGGCACGCGCACCGCCAGCTCTCCCTACGCCTGCACCGGCACCTGCTCCAGGACTCCGGACTGACCGAGGCCGACTACCTGATCCTCGCAGTGCTCTCGGAGCACCCCACGGGCCGTATGCCCGCGCAGGAACTGTGCGCCTCGCTGGAGTGGGAGAAGAGCCGGCTCTCCCACCAGATCCGGCGCGGAGAGCACCTCGGGCTGATCGACCGCGAACCCAACCCCGCCGACGCCCGCAGCGTCATCATCGGCCTCCTGCCCGCCGGACGCCGCGCCATCGAGGACGCAGCGCCCCAGCACGTGCACAACGTCCGCCGGCATTTCATCGGCCTGTTCACCCCCGCCGAACTCGACATGCTCACCGCGCTCCACGAGCGAGTCCTGCGCCACCTCGCCGAGGAACCCTTCCCCGGGCAATCCGCGCCCGACGGCTGACCACCTATGTGGCGACGCGCGACGCCATGCTCGTGTTCGTGTTGATCGCCCTCCTCGCCGTCGCCGCCTCGGTGCAGGCCGTCGTCCGCGCACCGAGTGACTGGTGCGCCACGACCCGGTGCATGACGACCGGTGCCTGGTGCCGCATGCGCTGCGGCGCGGGAGCGGGATAGCCCGACGGCGATGACTGGATTCGCCACCGATTGTTACGACTCGATTCCCTTCGTCATGCGCACATCGCACCTCTTGGTTGACTACTCAACCATGTAGAACTACGGTTGAGTAGTCAACCTCTAGTCGGAGGCGGGCACCCATCCCGGCTCGCCCCGCTCTCGAAGCTCGTTTCAGTCCCGGCTCCGGAAAGCAGGCACGCATCATGAGCAGCGTCAGCATCATCGGCGTGGGAACCATGGCCCGTATCCTGGGCGCCCGCGCGCTCGCCGGCGGCAACGCCGTCGAGGTCATCGGCCGTGACCCGGCCAAGGCCGCCGCCCTGGCCGGTGCGCTCGGCGGCGGCACCACAGCGGGAGCAACCGGCAGTGCCCCGGCCGGCGACATCGTCATCCTCGCGGTGCCGTACGCCAGCGCCGCGCAGGTTGTCGCCCAGTACGGGGACGCGCTGGCCGGCAAGGTCATCGTCGACATCTCCAACCCCTTCGATCCGGCCCATACCGGGCTCGTCACCCCTGATGGCAGCTCCGCTGCACAGGAGACCGCGAAGGCCGCCCCCGCGGGCGCACACGTCGTCAAGGCGTTCAACACCCTCTTCGGCCACGTCCTGGCCGCGGATCAGGCCGGGGGCCGCCCGCTGGACGTGTTCATCGCCGGCGACGACGCCGGGGCCAAAGCGCGCGTGTCATCGTTCATCGAGAGCCTCGCCCTGCGCCCGCTGGACGCCGGCGACCTGAAGATGGCGCACTGGCTCGAGGGAGCGGGCCTGCTGATGGTCGCCCTACTTGTCGGCAAAGCCGTCAAGGACGACAACTTCTGGCTGGGCATCAACACTCTCGGCTGAGCGCGCCGTCCGGAGCGCCCGTCGCAGCAGTGAACCTCGGAAACGCCCATTCTCGCGCGGCTCTCCCAGGTCTCGGCCAGTGTCCCTTGGGGGTGCGGCGCCAGATGGTGCAACGCCGCTGGGAGCAGGGAAGTCGGGCGTGCCTCGTGCGGGACCCGCCCGGCTGCCCTCGATTCGTCAGGCAATGCCGAGGCCGCTGAGGACGGATTGCACGAGCACGGTCGCCGACAGCACCGCGACAGCGGCGACGCTGATCGTGGCGACAATTTTGAAGGCCCGGCCGTTGGCGGCGCCGCCAAGCACGCTGCTGCGGTTGGCCAGGATCAGGACATAGGTGAGCAGGATGGGGGTGATCAGGCCGTTCAGGACCTGAGCCTCGACCAGGAGCTTGATGAGGTTGCCGGGGATCAGGGCGACGGCGGCGCCAATGAAGACCTGGCCGGTGAACAGGCCGAGGAACAGCGGTGCCTGGCGGAAGGACTTGCTGACGCTGCGCTCGGCGCCGGTGGCCTCGCTGATCGCGTAGGCGGTGGACAGCGGGACTACAGCGGCGGCCAGCGCGCTGGCGCCGAGCAGGCCGACCGCGAACAGCTGCGTAGCGAACCGGCCCGCGACCGGGGTGAGTGCCTGGGCGGCCTGCTTCGCCGATTCCAGCGGGGCGCGGACGTGGATCGCGGCGGCCGTCGCGACGATGATGAAGATGCTGATCAGGTTGCAGAAGATCGATCCGGCGATGGTGTCGAGCTTCTCGCCGGGGTAGTCCGCCGGGCCAATGCCCCGGTCAGCGACCGCGGCGGCGACGTAGAACTGCATGTACGGCGTGATCGTGGTGCCGATCAGGGCCACCACCAGGAGCAGGAACGCCTTGGTAGCCAGGAAGTGCGGGTACGCCAGGTCGGCTCCGGCCTGCGCGTAGTCCGGGTGGCTGAGGAACGCGGCGACGGGGTAGGCGAAGAACACCAGGCTCAGGACCAGGAACAGCCGCTCCGCGTACTTGTAGGATCCGAAGATCACCAGCGCCCAGATCGCGACCGCCGCGATCGGGATGCTGATGTATTTCGAGACGTGCAGCAGCTCCAGGGCGGCCGCGATCCCGGCGAATTCCGACACGACCAGGCCGACGTTCGCGACGATCAGCGCGACGAGCGCGAACGCCGTGACCCGGATGCTGAACTGCTCGCGGATCAGCGCGCCCAGGCCCTCCCCGGTGTAGGCGCCCAGCCGCGCGCACATCTCCTGCACCACAACCAGCGCCACCGTGACGAGGACCATCGCGAACAGCGTCCGGTACCCGAACTGCGCCCCAGCGCTGGCGTAGGTCGCGATCCCGCCCGCGTCGTTGCCCGCGTTGGCCGCGATGATCCCCGGGCCCATGAACGCCAGCAGCATCAGGATACGGCGGCGTAGCGGCCGTGCCGGGCCGGGCGGGCGGCGTGGCCCCGGCGTCACGTTGCTCGGCGAGGGCAGCGGGCCCTCCGGGGTGCCGCTCACGACAGCCGCCGGGGAAAGCGGAACCGGGACCGGTCAGGGACCAGCATGTCCAGCACGTCATCGACCAGGATCCGGCCGAGGGGCCGTTCCTCCTCATCAACTACCACCACCGATGAGTGCCGGGTTTCCACGAGCCGCTCCGCTATCTCCTCCAGGTCGGCGTCCGGCGTCACAGTTACTGGCCAGGGCGGCCCGATCAGGTCATCTACCGTCACCTCTGGGGCGGCGAGGAACAGCTCGGTCATCGTCAGGTCATCCAGCAGCCGCCCGTCATCGCCGAGGACGATGACCCCGGCCAGGTCTTCGTCATGCTCCCGGTTAGCTCGCAGCCGGTCCCGGACCTGGACGATTGTCTCCGCCGGGCTCGCGACGACCAAGAACGTGGTCATGATCCCGCCTGCGGTGCGCTCGCCGTAGCCCAGCAGGATCGCCACCCTGTCGCGAGCTTCGGGCGGCATGGCGGCCAGCAGCTTCTCCTGCTCGCCAGGATCCAGCTCCCGCAGCCCGTCGGCAGCCTCATCGGGCTCCATCCGGCCCAACAGCTCCGCGGCCTCCGCAGTGTCGGACTCGCGCAGCAGCTGCACGAGCTCCTCGTCCTGCATCTCCTCCAGCGCGTCCGCCGCGCGCTCCGGGGACAGCTGGGCGAGCAGATCGCGGCGCTCCGTGCGGCCCAGGTCCTCCAGCAGGTCCGCCAGTTCACCGGGCCGCAGCCGCTGCAGGCCGTGTTCGGAGGCCTGCAGCGTGCCGCCCGGCCCGCGCTGGGATCCGAAGCTCGTGATACTGGCCCAGTCGATGACCTTCTCCGGCGTCGGCCGGGACCGGAACCGCGCGGGACCCAGGCGCCGCAGGAGGCTGTTGAACCCGACGTCCACGCCGACTAGCTGCACCACCCCGGCCACCCGCGCCAGGTACAGGTCCGAGGCCCGGATCACCCGAGCACCGTCGGTATCGACAAGCTGATGATCCACGACGTCGTGCGCCAGCTCGACCTCCCCGTGCCGGCGAGCGACGTCCCGCAGGTCCAGCCGCGCGGTGCGCAGCCGAATCAGGTCATGCCGGAACTCCTCGACCGCATCGATCGGCAGCCACGCCCGGCGCCCCCCAACCCGCACGATCAGGCCGGTCACCGGGGGATACCGCTGCTCGCTATCCCACCGGGCCACGACATCGGCTACCTTGCCGATCTGCTCTCCGGCCTGATTAATCACCGGCTTGCCGATGAGCCCGGCCAGGCTCACCAGCGCCGCCCGGACATGCCGCAGCGTCGTCAGCCGCTCACTGCGCTGCTCATACCGCGCCCGAAGCGCCGACACTGACGGGGCAGAAGGACGCACGGCCATAATCTCTCCCTCGGGTTTCCGCTGTCCTGATCGTCACGCACGGCTGAACACAATCGCTAACGCGGACGCTCGCCGCTGCCTTCACGACATCAGCGGCCCTGAAGGCACGGGCTTATCACCAGCGTCCGCGCTGGCTCCGATGCCGCGACCATCATCGCCGACCCCGGCACGATGCCATCCGCCGGGCAGGAACGGAAAACGATCATCCGAGTCAGCTCCGCCAATAACCATTGCTTAGTACGCGGCGGCCCGCAGGTCAGGTTCCGTGACTGCGGTCAGGTACCCGACGGCGGACGTCACCGCGATGGCCACACGCCGCCCAGCGCTTCTCCGCAGGCCCGATTGCAGGGACCGGCCGCCCGGTGAGCCGCCCGACGATCATCCTGCGCTGCCCCGCCTGCAGAGCAGCGCTCCCGCGCCTGGCCCGCGCCCCAGGCCGCGCCTGGCTCGACGGACGCGGACTTGAGTACATCGAGCTCGCAGCTCCCGAGTAGCCGCCAGCCGGGTGCCGGCGTAGGCGCCCGCCAGGCCGCCGAGGCCCAGCGCGATGCCAGTCGGCCAGTCGGGAGCCACCGACGCGCGGTGATGAACCGACAAGATCAGGAACGTGACCACCCCCGCCGCCGACGTGACGAACGTGGACGCCAGATCTACGCCGTGGCCGTGGTCACGGCGGTGACGTTCGCGTTCACCGACGCAGCTGACTTCGGCGCCCTTCCGGCACTGGCCGGCCGGGACCGGCTGGTTGCGGCGTGGAGCCTGCTCAGCGGCTCCACGTCAGCGGTGACGGCCGCGGGCCCGGCCTGGGCGGCGTCCTGGTCGCCCTCGTCAGGGCACCGTGGACAATGACAGTCGATTGCATCAGGGAGATCCGACGCCCGCCTCGATCACGCTCCGCGACGTGAAAGTCGGCAGTAAGCGCCTAAGTATCCGCCTGATATGGGCGCTCGGTGCCGCCGGTGGTCACTGGCCGCAGCCGCCCAGACCGATCGTTATGGCTGTTTCAGATGCACCACGGGCCTGTTGTTGCCCTGCGAGGAGCGGCTGGTCCTGGACCGCTCAGCTGGCGGCCGGTGACCACAGGGCTGCCCGGGTGTGCAGGATCTTGTCCACGGCTTGCACGAAGTCAGCGAGCTGGCTGGAGGTAAGGGCCAGGCTGAGCGCCATATATCCGCGCGGGGCGATGTAGTACCCCAGCTCGAGCAGGTCGAGGAAGAGCAGTTCAAGTAGCCGGTGGTCGCTGTGCCTGAGGTCCGCCGGGCGTTGCACCGTTGCTGTTGTCGCGTGGATGGCGAGCAGGCTGCCGACCCCGGTGACCTGAAAGGGCGCGCCGGCGGCCCGGAACGTCTGCGCCAGCTCCTCGCGCAGCCCATCGCCTCGGGCGGTGTGCTGCTCGGCGGCCTCGGGTGTGTAAACCTTGGTGAGGCCGGCGTGGCCGGCGGCCATCGACATGACGTTGTTGTTAAAGGTACCTGCGTGGGGCAGCGCGCCGGGGCGGGCCGGGTCGAACAGCTCCATCACGTCGGCGCGCCCGCCGAAGGCGCCGAACGAGCACCCGCCGCCTATGTACTTTCCCAGCGTGCTCAGATCGGGCCTGATCGCGAGCCGCGCCTGCAGGCCGCCGGATCCGGTTCGCGACGTCATCACCTCGTCGAAGATGAGCAGCGCACCGGCCTGCCGCGTCGCCTCGCGCAGCAGCGACAAGAAGGCCGGATCGCCGGGAATGCACCCGCCGGAGCCGAGCATGGGCTCCACCAGCACGCACGCGACAGTGTCCGCATGCTCGCGCAACAGCGCCCGCGCCCCGGCTGGGTCGTTGTACTGGGCCAGCAGCATGTCGTAAGGCGCGTTGACCGGTGACGGCCCGGATGCGAACGTCAGCAGGCCGCCGTGGTATCCGCCGTGGAAGGCCAGGACCCGGTCGCGTCCGGTGAAGGCGCGGGCGGCCGACAGGGCCATCAGGTTGGCCTCGGTGCCGGAGTTGGTGAAGCGGACGCGCTCGATCGATGCGAAGCGGGCGCAGACCGCTTCGGCGAGGTCGACCTCATACCGGGTGTGCGCCCCGCGGCTGATCCCTTCGTGCAGCGCGCCAGCCATCGCCTTGATGATGACCGGGTTCGAGTGCCCGTACAGCCCGGCGGAGTACTCACCCAGCAGGTCGACGTACTCGTGCCCGTCGACATCCTCCAGGACGGCCTCCCAGGCGCGAGCGACGCGCAGCGGGAAAGGCCGGTGATACAGCACCGTACGGGTATTACCGCCAGGCAGGAACGCCCGCGCCCTCTCATGCAACGCCTCAGTGCGCGGGCGACGAGCAGCGTAGAGCGCTCGCGCTTCCCCGACCGCCGCGCTCACGGCGTCAGATCCTGTCCATGTCACTGTCGCGGACATCAGCCAGTCCCTCCGGCGGTCACCTAGACCTGTTCAGATGCTACGCACGCAGCCCCGGCGCCACCCAATGCGCCTGAACCGCTCACGAAAAGTAATCGCTGTCCCTGGGCCTGGACGCGGCTAGCAGCTCGTCCTGCGAATACATTTTCCGCACGGCCAGTCACGCTAGCAATCCGCCCCCGCCGCCCTCGCTACCGGCCCGCCGACGTAGCCGAGCCGACCGTCCGACGTTGTCCGGCCGTTCACAACATGACCTCTAAGAATCGTGTATAACAGTACAGGCTCCATATGAGAACCCTGGTCCCACTAGCCCCGCAATGCGTATGCGTATGGTGGGATATATCAAGCGTTCGTTTGATGATGTTTTTTATGCCTCTTTCCATGGATAGCCATATCTAAGCACCAAAAGACTGATTTTTGGAGCGGCCTTCGGATCTCGCTTCTCGATCTAAATGAGGAGGGAACAATGATGAATCCCCGAGCAACCGCCGCTATTGCAGTGGCCGGGATAGCTCTGGCTGGCTGCGGCGCATCAAGAACCTATGGGACCGCACACGCGCCCGTTTCAGTACCGAGCCCGGCACATGATGTAAGTCCGTTTCCTGGCCACACCTGCACCGTCAGCGATAAGCTTGATGCCGAGGCCTTGGCTGTGACACCAACCAAATCCAAGTACAACGCCGAGGCGAAAAATGTCTGCGAGCAGCTGTTCGGCGCGCCCAAGGCCCATGCCTCCGGCATTCCCGCTGGGTACGTGCTGCACTGCACCGGCTTCGGGTACGGGCTTGTCACGCGGATCTACGCCAGGCCAGGGGCGAAGGATGACTGCACCGAGCTGGCCAAGGCCGGATACAGTGTGTCAGGTTCCTGAGTTCCGATGAATATCTCAAGTGGTGCCTGCGGTGCAGCTCGCTCGAACCCCTTTTGATGCCGCTTTTGGTTCTCAGCGTCACCCAGGGCCTCACATCAGCGACATGTCTACGACGCAAAACCTCCGTTTCCTACCAGAGTTTCTCCAAAACGACTTCAGAGGCACTGCCAAGCTGCTCACATTCCGTAGCGGACAGGGTCATGCGTCTCATGGTCGCGTCCAGCCAGAGCAGATCGAGCCGTCAGCTCTGTAATGCTCAGCTCCGGCCTACTTACCCGCGGCGCCGGTATCAGCGAGTTCGGCGTCCGGGCCGGGACGACTCAACGAAAGCCGGCATTCTCTTCGCTTGGTGCCGGCCGATTTGGGCTACGGCGGCTGTGAAGCTCGGCGGTCGTCCGTTTGGCGAGCTTGGCCCTGCGCTCGCGTGGCGCGACGACGTCCGGGAGAATGGCGGCGCGCTCGACGGCGTTCGGGCCTTGCCGGCAAAGGAAAGAACTTCTCGTTCCGCGGCTGCATCCGCAGGCCGATGGGACATCCTCCTGGGCCAACGACGTGTACCGCCGTACGCGGCGCCCCGCCGCCGCTTCGCAAGAAGGTTGTCAGTCCGCAGCGGACGACATAGGCAAAGGCAAGGAGATCTCACTCCTTGCCGCTTTTAATGTATAGCGGACCGGGGGGCTTGCGGCAAGACCCGGGTCGTGCCGCAGAATCGTCGGCCGGACCAAGAAACGGACGAAGACATGGGGGCACGACGTGCGTGTGTTGTTGTCGACCTATAGGGGACGCGGTGACGAACCGCTGGTGGGACTGGCGGTGTGGTTGCGGGCGCTGGGCGCGGAGGTGCGGGTGTGCGTGCCGCCCGACTGGGCGGAGCGGCCGGCCGAATCGTCAGGGGGAGGGCAACGAGAGATGAGGACGTGCCCAGCACGAGGTTCGACAGAGCTGGAGGCGCCGGTGATTCGACCGGTCGGTGCAGGGCAACGGAGCACGGCTGCCTTGGAGGTATCGCGGTGAGCGAGCAGTACGTGTTGGGTCTGCATGAGGTTGAGGAGATGCAGGTCGCGGTCGTTGGCGGCAAGGGCGCGCACCTGGGGGCGCTGTCGCGGATCGACGGCGTCCGCGTGCCGGCTGGCTTTTGCGTGACGACGGACGCCTTCCGGCGGATCATGGCGGAAGCGCCGTCGATCGACGGTCGGCTCGATCAGCTGTCGCGCCTGAACCCGGATGATCGGGAGGCGATCCGCGCGCTCAGCGCGGAGATCCGCCGGACCATCGAAGGGATCGCCATCCCGGGCGATCTCGCGGCGGCGATCAGCCGCGCGCTCGCCCGGCTCGGCGAGCAAGCCGCCTACGCCGTCCGATCCAGCGCGACGGCAGAGGACCTGCCGACGGCGTCCTTCGCCGGCCAGCAGGACACGTACCTGAACGTCATGGGCCCGGCGGCGATCCTCCAGCACGTCAGCCGGTGCTGGGCGTCGCTGTTCACCGAGCGGGCCGTGACCTACCGCCTGCGGAGTGGCATCGACCACCGGAAGGTCCGCATGGCCGTGGTCGTGCAGCAGATGGTCTTCCCGGATGCGGCCGGCATCCTGTTCACGGCCGACCCCGTCACGGGCAACCGGAAGGTCGCCTCCGTGGAGGCCAGCTTCGGCCTCGGTGAGGCCCTGGTCTCCGGCCTGGTGAACCCGGATGCCTTCAAGGTGCGCGACGGCGAGGTCGTCGCCAAGGCGGTCGCCGCCAAGCAGCGTGCCATCCACGCCCTGCCGGCTGGCGGGACTCAGGAAGTGGCGATCGACCCGCAGCGGCAGGAGCAGCCGGCGCTGACGGATGCGCAGGTTGTGCGGCTCGCGCGGCTCGGCCGGCGGATCGAAACGCACTTCGGCCGTCCGCAGGACATCGAATGGTGCCTGGCCGATGATGGCTTCCAGATCGTCCAGAGCCGCCCGATCACCACGCTGTTCCCCATCCCCGAGTCCGGCGACCGGAAGAACCACGTCTACGTCTCCGTCGGCCACCAGCAGATGATGACCGACCCCATGAAGCCCCTCGGGCTGTCCTTCTGGCAGCTGACGACCCCCGCGCCGATGGCCGAGGCCGGCGGCCGCCTGTTCGTCGACGTCACCCAAAGGCTGGCCTCGCCGGCGAGCCGCGCCGGCCTTCTGGAGGCCCTGGGGAGATCCGATCCGCTGACCGGGGACGCGCTGCAGACCATCCTCGAGCGCGACGGCTTCATCCGGCCGCTCCCTGACGAGGGTCCCCCCGGGCCATTGTTTGGCGGCGCGCCAGCTCCGATCGAGACCGATCCGGCCATCGTCACCGAGCTGATCGGGCGCAGCCAGGCATCCATCGCCGCCTCGGAACGCGACATCCGGACGAAGTCCGGAGAGGCGCTGCTCGACTTCATCCAGGCGGACATCCAGGAGCTGAAGCGGATCTTGTTCGATCCGCAGAGCAATCAGGTGTTCATGTCGGCGATGGAGGCCGCGTGGTGGCTCAACGATCAGCTGCAGGCGTGGCTGGGCGAGAAGAACGCGGCGGACACGCTCACGCAGTCCGTTCCCCATAACGTCACATCGGAGATGGGGCTGGCGCTCTTGGACGTCGCGGACGTGATCCGCCCGCATCCGGACGTGGTGGCGTTTCTGCACCACGTCGAGGACGAGGGTTTCCTGGACGAGCTGGCCAAGCTCTCGGGCGGGCGGGAAGCGCGAGACGCCATCGAGGCGTGGCTCGAAAAGTACGGCATGCGCTGCGTCGGCGAGATCGACATCACGCGGCCGCGTTGGAGCGAGCGCCCCTCCACGCTCGTGCCCGTGATCCTCGGCAACATCAAGAACTTCGAGCCGGGCGCCGGCCCGCGGCGCTTCGAGCAAGGGCGGCAGGAGGCATGGGCGATGGAACAGGACGTGCTGGAGCGCTTGCGGGCACTGCCGGACGGGGAGCGCAAGTCCGAAGAGGCCAAGCAGATGATCGACCGGGTGCGGACCTTCATCGGCTACCGGGAGTACCCGAAGTACGGCATGGTCAGCCGCTACTTCGTGTACAAGCAGGCCCTGCTGAAAGAGGCCGAGCGCCTCGTGCAGGCCCACGTGCTTCGTGAGAAGGAAGACATCTTCTACCTGAGGTTCCCAGAGCTCCGCGACGTCACGCGCACGAACCACGTGGATGACCAGCTCATCTGCCGGCGCAAGGACGCGTTCAGGTCGTATCAAGCGCTCCCGCCGCCCCGTGTGCTCACATCGGATGGCGAGGTCATCACCGGGGCGTACCGACGCGACGACGTGCCGGCCGGTGCCCTGGCCGGCCTACCGGTCTCCGCCGGGGTCATCGAAGGGCGGGCCCGTGTCATCCTGGACATGGCGCAGGCCGATCTCGAAGCGGGCGACATCCTGGTCACGGCCTACACGGACCCCAGCTGGACACCCCTGTTCGTCGCGATCACGGGCCTGGTCACGGAAGTGGGAGGCCTGATGACCCATGGCGCAGTGATCGCACGGGAGTACGGCTTGCCGGCCGTCGTCGGTGTGGTAGATGCCACCCGGCTGATCCCCGATGGGCAGCGGATCCGCGTGCACGGAACCGACGGGTACGTCGAGATTCTGCCTTGACTGACCACACCGAGAAGGCCCATCCGTAGCGTCCGGCCCAAAACAATGCTAAGCAGTTGATCTTTTCTGGGTCAGCGGTCGACGGTCGGCGTTCTCCGGTACCGGCTACGATCTCGCCGCCACGTTCGACTGCCTGCATAACATTGGGCGACCCGGTGGCCGCCGCATCCGGCGAGCATCCGGGTCCCTCGCTCCAGCCGGTTTCTTCAGCGCCTTACCAGGTCCGGCGGCCGTGCAGGCCCGGCAGGACCCGGGTGTGCTCGATCCGCACCGCCTGCAGCGCCCGGGGGTTGAGTCCGAGCAGCGCCAGGATCGTCGGAGCAATCTGAATGGTCCCCGCCTGGGCGCTGATGGTCGCGCCGTGCCGCAGGCCGGGCAGGATCACCAGGATCGGCACGTTGCGGTCCTGGAAACCAGCGCCGCCGTGTTGAGCGATCGTGGTCTTGCTGGTGGTGTAGACCACGCCGTGCTGCACGATCCCGAAGATGACGGGGTGCCTGGGGTCACTGTTCGGCACGCCGAAGTATGCAGCCGATGCGGCACCGGCATACACCTTCCTCAGGCCCGAGGCCGACACAGTCACCCGCTTGCCATGGATGTTGTTGCCGACCGCGGTGTGGGTGAGGAGATAGTGCTTGGCGAAGTTCGCGGCGGCCTGCGAGCGGTTGCTCAGCCACCACAGCATGCCGTCGTCGTCGCTGGCGTAGACCACCAGCGGAGCGGCATGCGGGTGAGCCGCGGTCCAGGCTGCGTCGACCCCCGCGATGATGGGGGCATCATTGACCCGCTTGAAGTCGTTGGGGTTGGTCGGGGACTGGCCCTGCTTGGCCGTGATGATGATGGCCGTGCTGCTCGCCAGGCCCTGCGCCCTGATCTGGGCGACGATTACGCCGATCTCGGTGTTGACGTAGTTGAGAGCGCCGACCAGCAGCGGCCCGGGCACCTTTCCGCCGGGCAGGTATCCGCCGGTCAGCCCGTCCGACTTGGGCAGTATCTCGGCCGTGGTGACCGTCTGGAAGTTCATACCGAAGAGACCCGGCACGCCAACGTGCCTGCTCCGGCTGTGGTTGTAGCCGTCGATCTCGTTCAGGATCGCCTGGACCTTGTAGCTGTCGTACTGCATGGTCGCGGCAACGTCGCCGGTCCAGTCATCACCGGCCGGATAGCCGATGGCCCGGCTGTCAATCTCGGGGGTGAAAAAGTCCTCGACGCCGTTGCCCGACGGCCCGGCCAGCACGAGGTAGGACGGGTGCTTGTCGGACCAGGCAGTCCGCAGGCCGGCCTGCCGGGCGACGTTGAAGATCGTGTTGACCTTGAGGTACTGGTTCGGGTAGATCGGCTTGCAGGTCGACGCGCTGACCGGCAGGGTTGCCGGGTTGATCACGCTGCGCAGGTTGGAGGTCATCTGCAAGATGCTGCCCGGCAGGCCCTTCAGCCCCTGGCCGGCGTCCAGCCGGTTCGGATTGACGTCGTCGGTCTCGTCGTAGTTGACCTCCGCGCCGGGGGGACGCCCCACGCACTTCTTTGTTCCCGGCGGGAAAACATCGTAGTTATAGGTGTCGTCGTAATAGAAGCCGGTGACGCCTGGGTCACCGCCGGTCATCAGGCCGACCGTCGCCGGAAACGAGTCCGAGGGGATCGTCGTCAGGGCATCGCTGTACTCGATGCCGTGACGGACCAGACCCGCCAGTGCCGAGTGGGGATAGTGACGTACGTACCACGCAAGATCCTGCTGGTGCATCCCGTCCACCGAAATCAGCAGCACGTGCCTGCTCTGGCTGCGATGCCGCCAGTGACCGGATCCGCCGCCGTGGCTGACGGCTGCGGCCGCCGGCGCCAGGGCAGTGCCGCCGAGCAGGGCTGCCACGCCCGCCGTAGCCATAACTGCTCGTAGGTTCCTGACTCGCATTGATCCCTCCGGGAGAGGCACAGTCGGTCGCCGTACGCCTTATCGGTCCTGGCTACCAGGCCAAGGCGACGGCACGGCGACGGGCTCCCGAACGGACGGCAACGATTGGCCCAGCCAGCCTGTGGCGCTTCAACGGCAACCGGTGAGCATGCGGCCCCACCCGGGCGCCCAGCGCGAGGCCCGAGCATGTGTGCTACCCGGCCATGGCGATCTCGCCATCGACAAGTAGCGCATACTCGATCGGTGCCTCTCCGGCCAGCGTTGGTGGCTTGTCTGTGCTCTCGCGCTCCGTAGTCGGCCATCCGCGCCGCCGTTATCTGGCGCGCTCACCGGCGGATGACAGTGCCGTTCAAGATGTGCCAGATCTGGCTGATCTGCGGCCTGTGGGTCAAGCGGGTCAGTGCCCGCTCGTGGCGACGCGACAGGTTATTCGTCGGCTGCAGTCTTCCTGCTCCGCGGGCGCCAACGGTGCGGTGGGTATCGAAGCAAGATAACGATCCTCAAGCTGTCCGCCCGCGAGCTAACGCCCGAATTGCTGCCGCCTGGTCCGCATAGAGATTACTTAGAGTGACCTTGTCAGGCAGGGCGCGAATGCGCTTCTGCCACGCGTGGTTCACCTTGGTGGTGAGAAGGGATCCCGGTCACGGCGGAGCGGGTGATTGGCGGGGCCCTCTGGCATGCTGGCATGAATGAGCAGCCAGCAGCACCTGCAAGAAGTGAACGCCTTCCTGATCAGCATCCCTTTCTTCGCTTCGCTTGATGAAAGCACCCGGCTCGAGCTGGCCGAGCAGCTGGAACCGGTGCATGTAGCCGCAGGGGAGGTGATCCTCAGGCAAGGCGACGCCGGAGACGGCCTCTTCCTGGTGGTCAGCGGTCGCCTCCGTGTCTCCACGGCAGCCGACGGCGCCGAGCGCGTCCTGTACGACCTGGGCAGGAGTTCCGTCGTTGGGGAGATCGCGCTGCTCACCGGCCAGCCCCGGGCGGCAACCGTGCGCGCGGTCCGGGACAGCGATCTGCTTCTACTGCGGCTGTCTTCGTTCACGTCCTTGGTCGGGCGGAGCCCGGTGCTGCTAACCGAGCTGACGCGGCTGCTGGTCGACAGGCTGCTGACCGTGAACAGGCTGCTGACCGTGGAGGGGCGGCAGGCGCCGCCTTCGGCCGCCCGCACCGTCGCCGTGGTCGCCGCCGGCCAGAGCGCAGGGACGGCAGTGATGGTCGCCGAGCAGCTGACGGCGCAGCTGGCGCGCGCTGGTTCGGTCTTCCGGGTGGACGCCGACGTCGTCGCGCGGCATCTGGGCCCCGGCGCGGCCCAGCGGGCACCAGGCGACCCCGGCCGGGCCGAGCTGACCGGGTGGCTGCATTCCGTGGAACGCGGCCATGATCGCGTGATCTACCAGCCTGACGCGGAGGACACCGCGTGGAGCCGGCTCTGCTTGAGCCAGTCTGATGTGGTGCTGCTGGCCGCCTCGGCCGGGGACGATCCTTCGATTGGTGCCGTGGAAGCCCGTGCGCTGGAAGCGGGGTGGCTGCGCTGTGAGCTCGTCCTGGTGCACCCGGCCCGGCCGGCGGGCACGGCCGCGTGGCTGACAGGCCGGCCGGTGGCCGACTACCACCATTTGCGCGCTAACCGGCCGGGCGACGTCACGCGACTGGCCAGGATGATCACCGGCACTGGCTGCGGGCTTGTCCTCGGCGGCGGCGGCGCGCGGGGGATGGCCCACCTGGGCGTCATCCGGGCGCTGGAGGAGGCCGGGGTGCCGATCGACGTCGTCGGCGGCACCAGCATGGGCGCGATCATGGCCGCTCTATGTGCCCTGGGCATGGATCACGCGGAGCGGGTGGCGCGGGTAACCGCAATCGCCCGCCATGGCCGCCGGCTGATCACGCCCACGCTCCCGTTGATCGCCCTGTCATCGGGCCGCTACTTGGACCGGATACTCATCGAGAACCTCGGCTCTGCGCTCATCGAGGATCTGCCGCTGCGTTTCTTCTGCATCTCCGCCAACCTGAACCGGGCCGAGGAGGTCATCCACGAACGCGGGCCNNACAACGTACCGGTCGACGTCATGCGCGGCCGGGTGGGGAACGGCCGCATTGTCGCCGTCAACGTCTCCCCCGAGGTGGAACCGCTGACGGCCGCGCCATTTGAGGCAGGCCTGTCCGGCTGGCGCGTGCTCGGGCACCGCATCAACCCCGTCGCCCCGCCGCAGACGGTCCCGAGCGTGGTGGACATCCTGAGCCGCTCCACCGGGCTGTCCCAGGTGCGCTATCAGCGCGCCGCACTGGGCGGCGACCACATCGACCTGCTGCTCAGCCCACCGGTCGCCGGAATCGGCAGCCTGGACTTCAAGGGCGGCCTCGCGCTGATCGAGGTCGGCTACCGGCACGCCGTCGAGGCGCTGGCCAAGTCCGGACTAGCCGAACGCTTCGTGACCTGAGTCCAGCTTCCGTAGCTGCCTGCGGCCGTCAGGAAGCCGGAATATTCTGACGGTCGGCGAGCACGCGCGCCAGCCCGAACAAGACCTCGGCGGCGCAGGCCGGATCGTTCTTCATCAGCTCGTCGATGAAATGACGGCGCAGGACCAGCACCTGCCCGTCGGACGCTGCGGTCACCGACGCGGACCGGCGTCCGGAGGATCGGAAGAAGCCGATCTCCCCGATCACGTCTCCCCCGCCGAGCACACAAAGCCGGCGCTCCCCGTCGTGCACCTCGAACGCTCCATCGAGGATGACGAAGATCTCCCGCTGGGACAGGCCCTTCTCGGTCAGCAGCTGGCCCGCCGGAACATCCATCAGGAAGCCCTTGCCGGTGAGCTTGCGGATCGTGTCCTCGCTGAGCGCCTCGAGTATCGACGGGTGTTCGGCCTCCGCCTGCCGCAGGCGGTTGACACGTTCCCAGGCAGCCACCGAGTCGAACCTGACCGGAGCCGAGTCGGCGTCCAGAAGGCGGGACCAGCGTCCGACGTTCACCGGCGCACGCTTACCCGGCCCGTAGAAGACGTCCACGAACGGCGCCACGAACGAGCCGACCTGCTCCAGGTAAGCGCGGTCACTGGGGATCAAGACCAGCGGCACTTCGATGCCGTCGGCGGTCGGCACGAGCCGGCCCGCGTAGGTGCGGAAGCCGAGCAGCCGGTAGTGGCGGACCAGGCCGGCGGCGCAGTTGATGAACCCGACATCGGCGGCCAGCTCTTGCGCATACTGCTGGTACACAGTGCACGACATGGAGACCAGCCCGAGCTGCCCGCGGTGCCCGGGCTCGATCATCAGCCGACCGATCTCCGCCGTAGGCATCTCGCGCAGGCCGTCGAAGCGCTCCATCGAGAATGTGTCCCAGTCCTTCGCGGGCACCTGCCCGGGCTCCCACCGGCGGATGCGGACAGTGCCGGTCAGCCGGCCCTCGCCGTCATCGGTGTAGAGCAGCGTCGTGTACGGCTTGTCGTCCTCCTCGTCGTGGACCCGGCCGCGGCCGTGGTCGGCGTTGCCGAGCTTGCGGCCGAGCTCCTTGCCGTACACCAAGTACCGGAACGAGAACACCGCCTCGCGCTCCGCGCCGGTCTCGGCGACGTACACCGGCTCGAGCGCGCCGATAAGCTCCGGCGCGGCGGCACGCATCTCCGGCGACGGCGCGACAACCCGGCTCATGACCCGTCCCTCGCGGAGGGCCGCGGTGTCTCGGTCCCTGCCCGAGCCTGCGGCCCGCCGCGGCGACGGGTGGATTCCAGCAGGAACTTGACCCGGGCCAGCTGGACCATGCGCGCCGTCTCGTTGGCGAGCCGGCGGCCGCGCGGCATCACCAGGTCCGGGATCGCCACCTTGACGCGCTTGCGCACCGGCCTCCCGGCTGCGAAGTCCAGCACCATCCAGGCGGCCAGCACGCCGAACTGGTCTGCCGTCGGCGCCAGCTGCGGCGCCGAGCCGGCCTGGCCCCGGATCATCGCCTCGGCGTGGGCGATCATCTCGCGCGGCACGTCGAGCGGGTCCACCAGGCGCGACAGGAACTCCACCGCACCCAGGCCAGCCGACGCGCCGTCGAGGCGCCCGTTGAACGGGCGGGTGCGGCCGTCGCGGTAGTCGAAGGCGTACACGACCTGGGTGCCGCCGAGGTCGAGCCCGGAGATGACCAGGCGGCGCTGGCGCCAGGCCTCGTCATGCAGCGCCCGCTTGGCCGCGATCCCGGCCGGCTCGGTCACGTCGACCCCGTCGAGCACGACGTCGGTGGTGCCCACCAGCCAGTCAACGTTGTCCTCTGTCACGCCGTCGCGCTCGACCAGTACCTCCACCTCCGGGTTGATCGCCCTGGCCCGGGCCGCCTGTACCTCGGCCTTGTTGCGGCCGATGTCCCCTATGTCGGCGGCCTGCCGGTTGAGGTTGTTGAGCTCGTAGTCACCCGGCTCGCACAGGACGAAGCGCTCCGCGCCCAGCCGCACCAGCGGCACGACCGTCGCCCCGCCGATGCTGCCGCAGCCCGCAACCAGGATCCGCACGGCGCGCAGCGCGCCCTGCTGCTCCCGGCTGAGCGACGGCTGGTTACGTCGGGTCATCTCCCGGTAGTGAGCGGTCTCGGGTCGCGGCTCGCGGGGCCCGCGCCGCAGGCTCCGGCGCCCGGGCTCGCGGGTCGGCGACCCGAGCCGGAAGAAGGCGATCGGCACGGCCTGCGGTGAGGCGCCGAACGCCGCCAGCAGCTCGCGGCGCACCTCGGCGATGCTGGCGTGCCACTCTCCGGGCACCGACGGGTGCAGACGGCCGGGATGCGACAGGCCGACCTCGATCGGCGCACTGTGCAGGGCCATGGCCAGCCCGGCCTCGGTGACGTCGAGCGCGACCTCCTCGAAGCAGGCCCCTCCGCGCAGGAATGTCTCAGCCTCCAGCGAGTCGGCCTGCAGCAGGCACAAGACGGGCGCGCTGCGCAGCGGAGCCTCCTCGGCGTCGCGGGCAAGCATCTCCGCCACGCCCTGTGCTATGCCGAACGGCGCCAGCGCCCCGAGTACACGCGGATGCATCGCGGCGGCGGCGAACCGCGCTGCCACGGCCGGCGTGAAGAACAGCTCCAGGTCGAGGCCATCCCGGTGCTGTGCGGCCGCCTTGGCGCTGAAGCGCATCAGCGAGTACAGCTCGGCCTGGGTGTGCCCGTGCATCAGCTTCATCGCCGCGGCGCGGGCGGCGATCGCGGCCACCCGGTCAATCTCGGCCCGATCGGTGAGCACCGACAGGATGAAGCCAAGGCGCCCCGCGGTGGCCTGCAGGCCGTCGATCACCGAGCCGGCGACGGGATCGGCGCGGTAGCGGGAGCGATTCATCTCGCGGCGGCGCAAAGCGCGCAACCGGCCCTTGGCCGCCTCGTCCGGCGGCGCAGGCCCGGACAGCAATGTCACGTCAGCCGCGACATCGCCGGTCGGCCGCCAGCGGACCTCGGCGTCAAAGCCGAACGCCCTGGCGCTCACGCACAAGTTGGTGACAACGGCGCCGCAGGCCAGGTCGCCCTCGCATCCGCCGGGATCGAGCGCCCCTAGCACCTGATGGGCCGGATCGCGCGAGACGCGGAAGCTCCGACCGTCCACCTCGATGCGCCAGCCCTGCGCGTTGTGAGGCGACGGCGCGCGCCAGGCGTAATAGAGCAGGCGGTCGCGCAGCTCGGGGGTCAGCGCGGGCGACTCGCTCTGCACCTGTACCGCAGGACGAGACGCCGCCTCGGTGCCGTCTTCGCCTGCACCAGCCCGACTACTCATCAGCCCCTCCTGCCTCGGATCTTATCCGGCAAGCCTGGCACGGAACGAGCGTAGGATCGCTGCCTGCCTGCCGTGGGTGGGTCTCTGTGGTGTGTCGTGTGCTTAATCCTGTGCCAGGAGAAGCGCGACCGCCTGCTGCTGGGTGAGCGCGCGTCCCGCGGCCAGCGCGGCATCCCACGCTTCGGGTGCGATGGTCGCGCGGGCGGGAGCCAGGAACTCCTCGAGCATTTCGGGTTGCTTTATCGGGATGCCGGACTTCTGCCGGACGGCTTCCGCGGCGCCGGCGTGGCGAGCCGCCCGCAGGACCTCGCCGAGCTGCGCGGCATTGGCGGCGGACATTTCCAGAGTGGTGGCCAGGAGCTCGGGGTCACCGCAGCTGACGACGTAGCCGGCCATTGCGGACAGCTGGTCGCGGGCCTCCCGGGCCCGGCCCGCCCGGAGGTGGACCCCGGCCAGCGATTGCTGGTCCAGGGCCACACCCAGCATGTCCCCCTGCTTCCGGTCGATCGTGAGCGCCTCCTGCAGCACCTGCGTGGCGCGGTCGAAGTTGCCCGCATCGCTCTCCAACTGGCCAAGGTTCGTCAGGGCCGCGGCGAGCCGCATGTCACTGCCAATCTCGCGGCAGATGGCGGCGCTGTCTTCCAGCAGGGATCGCGAGGTGTCCAGCTCATCGAGGTGATGGTGGGTGATGCCAAGGCTGTTGAGTTCTCGTGCTTGCTGGTCCCGGTCGCCGAGATCACGCCAGATCGCCAGGCTGCGCTCCAGCAGCGGCAGCGCCGCCTGCGACTCGCCCTGCTGCTGCAGCACTACCCCGAGCCAGTGCGCCAGCTGGGCCAGCGGCGCTCCGCCATCCTCGGCGGTCAGGTCGATGGCCCGCTGCAGCCACCGTCGCCCTTCGGCAAGGTAGCCATGCCGGTACCAGAACAGGGCCAGCGCCTGGACCAGCCGCAGGCCGGTAGCTGNNGCAGCTGCTCGTCCGCCCGCTCGGCGAGTCCGGCATAGTACTCAGCGTGGCGGCGCCGGGTGTCGTCCAGGTCCCCTGCCCGCTCCAGGCGCTCGAGCGCGTACTCGCGGATCGTCTCCAGCATGCCGACGCGGGGCTCGCCGTCGGCGCCGTCGGTCACCGTGACCAGGCTGACGTCCAGCAGCCCGGCGGCCAAATCCAGGGGATCGGCCCCGACCCCCTGGGCGCCTGGGCCGTGCTCTGGCGCGGCGACCGCGGCCAGCGCGTCCAGGTCGCAGCCCCCGGCGAACACCCCGACGCGGCGGAACGCCTCGGCCAGGTCGGGGGTCAGCAGGTCGTAGCTCCAGGCGATGGCGTTCCGCAGGGTCTGCTGCCGCGACGACTGCCCGACGTCGGCGGCGGCCAGGTCGATGCTGTGACCCAGGCGGGCCAGCAGTGCCCGGGGGGCCAGCAGCCGGATCCGGGCCGCGGCCAGCTCGATGGCCAGCGGCAGCCCGTCCAGGCGCTCGCAGACGGCCGCGATGTCGGCGGCGTTGGCCGCGGTGAGGGTGAAGCCCGGCCGGGACATGCTCGCCTGCTGGACGAACAGCCGCGCCGCACCGCACGCGGACACCTCCTCGACGGACGCCTCGCGGGGCACCTGCAGCGGCGGCACCGGCAGCTCCCGCTCACCTGGCAGGTGCAGCGGCCGTCGGGAGGTCGCCAGCACGACCAGGCCGGGGGCGGTCGCGAGCAGCCCGGTCACCACCCCGGCGGCGCCTTCCAGCTGCTCAAGGTTGTCTAGCACCAGCAGCGCCCGCCGGTCACGCAGGTAGCCGGCCACGGCGTCGGCGGCGGGCACGTCGCCGGCCACATCCAGGCCGTCGGCGATGGTCTTCCACATCACCCCGGCATCACGGACGGCCGCCAGGGGGATGAAAAACACGCCCTGCGGGAAGTCCTGATCCAGCGCTGCGGCAGCGGCCAGCGACAGCCGTGTCTTGCCGACGCCGCCGGTGCCGGTCAGCGTCACCAGCCGGATCCCCGGTCCGATGAGCGTGGCGGTGACCTGCTCCAGGTCGCGCTCCCGGCCAACCAGCGGCGTCATCGGCACCGGCAGCCTGCTCTGCGCGCCCAGGCTCTTCAGCGACGGGAACCGATCCGGCAGCCCGGCGACGATCAGCTGGTAGATACGCTCTGGCGCCTCGATGTCCTTCAGCCGGTGCCAGCCCAGGTCGCGCAGCGACACATCAGCGGCCAGCCGCGATTCCACCAGGTGCCGCGTCGCATCGGACAGCACGACCTGCCCGCCGTGCGCGGCCGCCGCGACCCGCGCCGCCCGGTGCACGTCCAGCCCGACATAGTTGTCCTCATGGCGGGTCGGCTCACCCGAGTGCAGGCCCATCCGCACCCGGACCGCCGCACCATCGGGCCAGTCATGCCCGGCCAGGGCCCGCTGCCCGGCCACGCAGCAGCCGACCGCGGCGATGGCCGACTCGAAGACCACGAAAAAGCTGTCCCCCTCGGTGCCCAGCTCCCGGCCGCCGAAACTGCGGAACGCGGCCCGCAGCAGCGTCCGCTGCGCCGACAGCGTCTCGCCGTACCGCTCCCCCAGGCGCCTGACCAGCACCGTCGACCCCTCGATGTCGCTGAACAGCATTGTCAGAGTCCCGGTGGGCAGCTCCGCCACCGTCGCGGCCACGCCGGGACCACGCTGCCCCCGGCCAGTATCCGGCCGGGCAGCGCCGCCCTGCGCGTCCTCGCCGGCCTCCGCGTCCTCCCCGGCCTCCGGGCCGGACCGGATGACGGTCTGGGAGCCCGCCGGGCGACCAGCCTGGCCGGACTGCGCGCCGACCTCACCAGGAACCTGCGCATACGGCGGCAGCCCCAACGACCCGCGCAGCGCGTCGGCGAACTCGCAGCAGGTGGCATACCGGCCGGCGGGCGCATTGGCCAGCGCCCGGGCCAGCACCTGGTCCGCCGCCGCCGGAAGATCCGGTCGCTGGGAGGTCAGCAGCGGCGGCGGCTGCGAGATACGCGCGTACATCACCGCCATCGCGTCCTCCCGATGGAACGGCGGCGAACCGGTCAGCAGCTCGAACGCCGCGCACGCCAGCGCGTACTGATCCCCCCGCCCGTCCACCGGCTCGCCCTCAAGCTGCTCCGGGGCAACGTAGTCCAGCGTGCCCAGGAACTGGCCCGTGCGGGTCAGGCCGGTGGCCGCCAGCGCAGGCTTGCTCAGCCCGAAATCCGACAGGTACACGTGATCGGGCCGCCCGGCCCGCGCGTCCATCAGCATGTTGGCAGGCTTCACGTCACGGTGCACCAGCCCGGCCGCGTGCGCGGCATCCAGCGCCGACGCCACCGCCGAGATGATCGCGGCCGCCCGCCCGGCCGGCAGGGGGCCCTCCCGCCGCAGCAGCGTGCGCACATCGCTGCCGGGCACGTACCGCATCGCGATGAACAGCACACCGCCCGCCTCGCCGGCCTCATACACCGGGATGATGTGCGGGTCATCGACCGCCGCCGCCGCCCGCGACTCCCGCAGGAAGCGCTGCCGGAACTCCACATCGGCCGCCAGCGCCGGCGCCAGGACCTTCAGCGCCACCAGCCGCCCCAGCCGCTCATCACGCGCCCGGAACACCACCGCCATTCCGCCCGCGCCAACCTGCTTCTCCAGCAGATACCCTGCCACCCGCGAGCCCGCGGCCACCCCGCCGTCGGCCTGCACTGGCACCTCACCGCTCACGAGGCCTCCCCTACCAGCAAGCCACCCGGCGCTCCCCTCCCCCGACCCGGGCCCGGCGCGAACGCGCAACGCGGTTATCCGGCGGCCGAAAAGGCCGCCAAGGCGCTCCTAGTATCGGCCGTGACCACGGCCCGCCGCAATACGACTCGGTACCTGGCCAGGCGTGAGTGCCCGTGGCCATGAGAAAGTGGCTCTGGCTCAATTGAAGTGATCTGCCCGGCGTGTCCAGTGGCGTCATGATCATAATGTTTGTGATCATGCGGGCGTGCGATCTTGAAGTCCTTACCGTCCTGGTCCCTCACCTGGCCAGCCTGGCCGTCGAGCATGTCGAGACAGCGGGCAGGTCGGTTCACGTGCTGGCCCGAACCTGTGCGAGCGAGGCAGCCTGCCTGGGCTGTGGCGTTGTGTCGAGGCGGGTGCACAGCCATTACCAGCGGAAGCTGGCCGACACCGCGAGCGGCGGCCAGGAAGTGCTCATTCACCTGCGGGCCCGCCGGTTCTTCTGCAGCAGCGGCGCCTGCGCGAAGGTGACGTTCGCCGAGCAGGTGCCAGGCCTGACGGGTCCGCTACGGCCGGCGGACCTGCGGCCTGGACGACGTGCTGCAGGCCGTGGCGATGGCCCTGGGAGGCCGGGCCGGCGCGCGGCTGACCGGGAGGCTGGCCTGCGCGGTGAGCCGCTCGTCGCTGATCCGGCTGATCCGCGCCGCGCCCGGCCCGGACCCGAGGACGCCGCTGGTGCTCGGCGTCGATGACTTTGCCCTGCGCAAAGGACATGTCTACGGGACGGTGCTGGTGGACATCGAGACCCGCCGGCCGGTCGATGTGCTCCGGAGCGATCCGCCGAGTCGTTCCGGGCCTGGCTGGAAGCCCATCCGGGCGCGGAGATCATCTGCCGCGACCGCGGCGGCTGCTACGCCGAGGGCGCCGCTGCGGGCGCGCCGCTGGCGACCCAGGTCGCCGACCGGTGGCATCTGTGGCACAACCTGGCCGAAGCCGTCGAGCGAGCCGTCGTCCGGCACCGTTCGTGCCTGCGTGAGCCGCTCCCCGAGCCTGAACCGGGCCCGGCAGCGGAGCAGTCCCCGCCGGGACCGGAGACCGGCCTGGCCGCGCGGACCCGGGCCCGGCACGTCGAGGTCCACGCCGCGCTCGGCCGCGGGCTGACCATCACCAGATCAGCCGGACCTTACGGCTGGAGCGCAGGACCGTCCGCCGCTATGCCACCGCCGCGACCGCCGACGAGCTGATCTGCGACGCCCGCCTGATGCGGCCGGGCCTGCTCGGCCCGCACCAGGCCTACCTGCGCCAGCGCTGGGACGAGGGGAGCCGCAGTACCGAGCGGCTGCACGACGAACTACGCGAGCGGGGCTACCGCGGCAGCCTGCGGACGCTGCGCCGGCTCACCGCCCGGCTGCGCCTGGCCACCGCCGTCCCCGCGCCGCCGCCGGCGCCCCCGGCGAAGAAGGCAGCCAGCTGGATCCTGACCCCGCCCGGCAACCTCACCGACGCTGACCGTGCCGTGCTCGCGCAGATCACCGCCCGCTGCGAGGAACTCAGCGTCACCCGCGCCCTAGTCCGCGAGTTCGCCGACATGCTCTGCCACCGCCGCGGCGAGCACCTCGAAGAGTGGGCCAGCCAGGCCGAGGCCAGCCCGGTCAGCGAGCTACGCGGCTTCTCCAAGGGACTGCGCAAGGACTGGGCCGCAGTTACCGCCGGGCTCACCGTCTCCTACAGCTCCGGCGCCGTCGAAGGCCACGTCAACCGCATCATTCTGTGGAATCAGAATTGTCAAATCGACCCTGAGGGACTTCACGCGACGCGTTCGCGAGTTCCTGGATGAGAAGGGCCGTACGAGGGTGCGGCTGCCCCGGGGGAGGATTGAGCGTGAAGAAGTACATACTTTTCGACCATGATGGCGTCCTCGTAGACACCGAGTTCTGGTACTACAAGGCTGGGGAACGCGCCCTGGCAGACGTGGGACTGGCCCTGGACAAGGATCAGTACCTCCGGGACATGAACCGGGGACTGGGCACGTGGGCCCAAGCTAGGGCGGCAGGTATCGACGAACAGACCATCGGCAGGCAGCGCGAGGCGCGCAATGACTACTATCAGGAATACCTCAGAACAGAGGCCATCGAAATCGAAGGCGTCATCGAGGCGCTTGC
>PMSW01000146.1:1483-33218 GCA_003168215.1 Actinomycetota bacterium | reverse complement strand
AGCGGGCAGCTGAGTCAGCGAGCAGAAAGGGGGCCAGCGGCCCGGCCCTGGCCCCCTTTCCTGCCCGTCCGCCGCATGGCAACCTGTCCGCCGCTAGACATCCCTTTCGCCGCAAGGCAGCCGTCCGCCGCAGAGCGGTCCACCGCAAGGCAGGGAGCCATGGCCGACAAGCATGTCGTGCGATTCGAGCCGGTCGGCATCGAGATCGAGGTCGACGAGGACCAGACGATCCTCCGGGCCGCCGCCGAGCAGGGAATCATGCTCATGCACGGCTGCAAGGAGGGCCAGTGCTCCTCCTGCAAGTCCTTCGTCCTGGACGGCGACGACATCGACCTGGACAAGTACTCCACGTTCGCGCTGCCCGACTACGAGAAGGAGGAAGGGTTCACCCTGCTCTGCCGGGCGCACGCGTACGAGGACCTGACGATCGAGCTGCTCAACTACGACGAGGAAATGATCCGCTCGGGGCTGCCGATTCAGGAGGCAGCGGCCGAGGTCGTCTCCAACGAGCCAGTCACGCACGACATGCGACATCTCGTGCTGCGCCTGGTGGAGCCGACGGAGATCAAGTTCTTCCCCGGCCAGTACGTCGACATCAAGGTCCCCGGCACCGACGAGACCCGGTCGTTCTCGATGGCGAACACCTCCAGCCGGGACGGCGGCCTGCTGGAGTTCGTCATCAAGGTCTACCCGGACGGGCTGTTCTCGCATTTGCTCGACAATCAGCTCAAGGTCGGTGACCGGCTGGAGCTGACCGGGCCGTTCGGGGTGTTCACGCTGCGCGAGGGCCTCGAAACGGACTTGATCTTCGTCGGCGGCGGCGCGGGTATGGCCCCGATCCTCGCGCTGCTGCGATCCATGGCAGAACGGGGTCTGCAGCGTAAGGCCACCTTCTTTTACGGCGCGCGCGGGTCGGCGGACCTGTGCTTCGAGAAGGAGCTACGCGGTCTCGAAGAGAAACTGCCCGGCTTTAAGTACGTGCCCGCGTTGTCAGAGCCAGCGGACGGGGACGGCTGGGAGGGCGAGACCGGACTGATCACCGACGTGGTCAAGCGGCTGGCAGGCGGGCTCAAGGGCGCGCATGCCTACGTCTGCGGCCCGCCGCCGATGGTGGAGGCGGCGATGCCGGTGCTGGCCACGGCGGGAGTCGAGGAAAAGCGCATCTACTACGACAAGTTCACCACGACCGCTGATCCGCAGCAGTGAGGAGGCGGCCGAGGAATCCGGTTCGACTGGCGGCTCACCCGGTGGCGACATCGGCGGGACTCGAAGGCGAGAGAGAGATCTGATGACAACTCCGGAACAACGCGACCTGCCCAGGCCCGTCTTCACTGACGCGGAGGCCGGCGCCAAGGTATTCCCCGACTCGACCGAGCGCAGGTTCAACTACTACACGCCGAAGAAGCGCAAGCAGACCCACTACGAGGACGTGACCGTCGAGGTCCAGCCCGACCCCAGGCACTACCTGGCCCAGGGCTGGCTGTACGGCTTCTCCGACGGCCGGGGCGGCTACCCGCTGGACTGGACGGCGCTCAAGGCCTGGGGGTCGGACCGGCCCGAGCCGGAGCGCTTCCCCGGCTCCGGCGGCAAGGGCTACGACTGGCCTGCCACCGGCTGGCACGAGTTCCGCGACCCGAACGAGGAGTGGGAGCTCACGTTCTACCGCTACAACTCCAACGTCGTGCGGCAGCTCAACCAGAACATCGACGCGGCCAGGCAGGCCAAGGCCTTCGAGCAGTGGAACCCGAACTGGGTGCACTTCGTGGAGCGCAACGTCGGTGCCTGGATGCACGTGGACCACGGCCTCGGGCTCTACCTCTTCGCGAACGCCAACCGGCGGGCGCCGACGAACATGCACAACAACGCGATCTCGGTGAACAGCATGCACCGGATCAGGGCGGCCCAGGACCTGGCGCTGTACAACCTGACCCTGACCGAGGAAATCGATGGCTTCGACGGCGCGGCGCACATCGAGGCCTGGAACAGTGACCCGGCCTGGCAGGGCGTCCGCGAGACCGCCGAGCGGCTGACCGGGATCGACGACTGGTGCGAGGCGATCTTCGCGGCGAACGTCGTCTTCGAGCCGCTGGTCGGCGAGCTGTTCCGGAGCCACCTGGTGCAGCACGCGGCGCCGCGCAACGGCGACTTCGTCACGCCCACGCTGGTCGGTGCCGAGGAGTACGACTTCGCGGAGCGGGACCTGCGGTACACCACCGCGATGTTCGAGCTGCTGACCAATGACAAGGAGTTCGCCGACCACAACAAGGCACAGCTGCAGCAGTGGCTGTCGGCGTGGGTGCCGCGCGCCATCGCGGCCGCCCGCACGCTGCAGCCGCTCTGGTCGCAGCCGGACGCCAAGCCGGCCAGGTTCGAGGACGGCCTGGACGCGGCGAAGAGCCGGTTCAGCGGCATCCTGTCCGACCTGAGCCTTGAGGCACCGAAGGAGCTGGCCCAGTGACTACCTACACGTACGCGGAAAGTCCGTTCAAGTCCGACAACACCGCATCCAACCAGTGCGGCGTGACGGTAATGAACAACCAGGTCGGCGCGGTGATGGCTCAGGTCATGAGCACCAAGGACAACGTCAGCGTGCGGCACCTGCCGTCGATGATCCGGATCGACGCGATCGGGCGGATGGACTTCGTCTACGACGAGATCTCCGAGGCGCTCGGCGAGGAGCCCGGCTTTTTCGACGCCGCCGAGTTCGAGGAGAACATGTCCACGCACTACGGCCGGATGATCCACGAGGACGACCGGACGATCATGTTCGCCAACCCCGAGGAGGCGGCCGAGTACATCGGCTTCGATCTGACAGCCCGATAGGTCTTGCGGTAGCCGGGCCCAGCGGTTCTGCTAGTACCAGTGGGTTTGCTGGGACCAGCGACCCGCCGGGTCCGCAGCCGGTTCCGCCGGCGGCCGGTCCCGGCCGGCCGCCGGCTCCGGCTGGCAGCCGCACCCGTTAGGACGCACAGCAGTATATTTCGGCCTATAAGGAGGCATTCATGTACGAGAAGGATGGCGAGAAGTACTTCATTGTCGACAGCCATATGCACTACTGGAACGCCGCACCGGACAACTGGGTGCCGGGCGCCGAGAAGTACGCCGACGGCTGGATCAACTGCTTCCACGCCTACCAGGGCCTCGGCCCGGCGGACACGCACTGGTCGATCGAGCACTTCCAGAAGTACTCCGAGGACGACCTGATGAAGGACGTCTTCGAAGACGGGTACGTCGACAAGGCGATCTTCCAGCCCACGTACCTGAAGGAGTGGTACAAGGAGGGCTTCAACACCACGGAGCGCAACGCGGCCCTTGGCGAGAAGCACCCCGGCAAGTTCATCGCGAACACCCGCTTCGATCCCCGCGACGGTGACGTAGGGCTGGAGCAGCTCAAGGCCGACGTCGAGCGCTACGGGTCCACGGGCGTCAAGCTCTACACCGCCGAGTGGAACAACGGCTCGCGCGGCTACAAGCTCAGCGACCCCGCCGCGTACCGCTTCCTGGAGGCTGCCCAGGAACTCGGGATCAAGAACATCCACGTGCACAAGGGCCCGACGATCTGGCCGCTGGACAAGGACGCCTTCGACGTGTCCGACATCGACCACGCGGCCACGGACTTCCAGGGCCTGAACTTCATCGTCGAGCACGTCGGGCTGCCGCGGATCGAGGACTTCTGCTTCATGGCGACGCAGGAGCCGAACGTCTACGCGGGCCTGTCCGTCGTCATCGGCGGGCTCATGCACGCCAGGCCTAAGTTCTTCGCCAAGGTCATGGGCGAGCTGCTGTTCTGGGTCGGCGAGGACAAGATGACCTTCGGCAGCGACTACGGGATCTGGGAGCCCAAGTGGCAGATCGAGGGCTTCGTCGACTGGGACTACCCCAGTGACGAGTTCTCCGACTACCCGAGGCTCGGCACCGCGGGGAAGAAGAAGATCCTCGGCCTGAACGCGGCCAAGCTCTACGACATCGAGGTGCCCGCTGAGTACCGGCTGGAGGCCGGCCAGGGAACCCCGGGCGCGCAGGACGACGCGCAGCTGGTCGCGGGGGCATGACCGCTCCGTTGACCGCCGGATCACGCAGCGCTGTCCCGCGGGGGCCCAGTGCCCCCGCGGGGCACGCGCCCGGAGCTGCTCCGGAGGGCCACCCCGGGCCCGGCCAGGGGCCGCCCGGGGCGGCCCGCGTGCTCCAGGCGCTGGACGCGGTGCGCGACCCGGAGCTTGACGACCCCATTACCGCGCTCGGCTTCGTGGCCTCGTGCACTGTCTCACCGGACGGGGACGCTAGCGTCAGGCTGCGGCTGCCGACGTACTTCTGCGCGCCCAACTTCGCCTTCCTGATGGTGGCCGACGCCTACGACGCGGTGTCCGGCCTGCCGGGCGTGCGCCGCACCGAGGTGGTGCTCGAGGACCACTTCGCCTCGGACGCGATCAACGGCGGGGTGGCCGCGCGGGCCGGGTTCGCGCGGTCGTTCGACGGCGAGGCGGCCGGCGAGCTGGACCAGCTGCGCGCCGACTTCCTGCGCAAGGCGGTGATGGCCGGTACCGACCAGGTGTGCAGGCCGCTGCTGGCGGCCGGGACCGAGCCGGACGCGCTGCGCGCGATGACCCTCGGCGAGGTGCCGCCCTCCCGCGCGCTGGACCGGCTGCGGCAGCGCCGGGCCGAGCTGGGCCTGCCCGCCGGGGACGACGCACCGCTGCTGATCGACCCGGCGACGGGCGCGCCGGTCGCCGGCGACGCGGTGCCGCTGCACCTGCGGAAGGCCCGCATCACCCGGGTCGGCATCGAGGCGAACTCCGGCATCTGCCGCGGCATGCTGCGGCACCGATACGACTCCGCAGGACAAGGCGAGGAGGACCAATGAAGGCCGTCCGGTTGCACGCATTCAACACCCAGCCGGTGATCGACGAGGTACCGGAGCCGGCCATCGCCGGCCCGCTCGATGTCATCGTGAAGATCGGCGGCGCCGGCGTCTGCCGCACCGACCTGCACATCATCCTGGGCCAGTGGGACGCCGCGATGGGCACGCCGCTGCCGTACATCCTCGGCCACGAGAACGCCGGCTGGGTGCACGAGGTCGGCTCCGCGGTCACCAACGTGGCCGTCGGCGACACGGTGATCCTGCACCCGACGCCCACCTGCGGGCTGTGCCGTGCCTGCCGGGCCGGCGATGACATGCACTGCACCGACAACTCGTTCCCCGGCCTGTCCCGCGACGGCGGGATGGCCGAGTACCTGCTCACCTCGGCGCGGGCCTGCGTCAAGCTGGACCCGGCGACCAGGCCGCAGGACGTGGCCGCGCTGGCCGACGCCGGCATCACCGCCTACCACGCGGTCCGCAAGGCCATCCCGCTGCTGTACCCGGGCACCACGGCCGTGGTCATCGGCGCAGGCGGGCTCGGCCACATCGGCATCCAGTGCCTGGCCGCGCTCACCGCGACCAAGATCATCGTGGTCGACCGCAACCCGGACGCGCTCAAGCTCGCCGAGCAGCTCGGCGCGCACCACACCGTGGTCGCCGACGGCGGGCAGCTCGCCGCCGTGCAGGAGCTGACCGGCGGGCCCGGCGCACAGGTCGTGTTCGACTTCGTCGCTGAGGAGGGCGCCGAGGCCGACGGCTGGAACATGACCGCCCCGGCCGGCTCGTACTTCGTGATCGGCTACGGCGGCACGCTGAACATCCCGACGCTCGACATCATCTCCACCGAGCGGAACATCATCGGCAACATCGTCGGCACCTACAACGATCTCGCCGAGCTGATGGTGCTGGCGCAAGCGGGGAAGGTCACCCTGCACACCAGGACCTACCCGCTGGATGCCGCGCCGGATGCGCTGGCCGATCTCGACGCGGGCCGCGTACGCGGCCGCGCCATCCTCGTCCCTTAGCTCGTTCCCGCCGTAAACCGCATCTCACCCGAAGTCC
The DNA here is from genome assembly GCA_003168215.1 of Actinomycetota bacterium. Taxonomy (GTDB): domain Bacteria; phylum Actinomycetota; class Actinomycetes; order Streptosporangiales; family Streptosporangiaceae; genus Palsa-506. The sequence goes on along the minus strand of PMSW01000146.1, from coordinate 27,298 downwards.
TTTATCTCACCAAGGACTTCGTACTCCCCGACGTCGCAGGAGGACCAATGGCCAAGGAACTGCGTTTCAGCGAGGAAGCCCGCGCCCTGCTGCTGGCAGGCGTGGACCAGCTCGCCGAGGCCGTGAAGTCCACCCTCGGGCCCAAGGGCCGCAACGTCATCCTGGAGAAGATCACCGGATCGCCCGTGGTCACCAACGACGGCGTGACGATCGCGCGCGAGATCCACCTGAAGGACCAGTTCGAGAACATGGGCGCCCAGCTGGTCAAGGAAGCGGCGATCAAGACCAACGACATCGTCGGCGACGGCACCACCACCGCGACGGTGATCGCGCAGGCGGTGGTCAGGTCGGGCTTCAAGGCCATCGCCGCGGGCGCCAACCCGGTGCTGGTGAAGCGCGGCATCGACCTGGCCGTCGCGCGCCTGGTCAGCCACCTGCAGAGCGTCGCCTACCCGGTGCAGACCGAGGAGGATTTCGCGCACGTCGCCGCGATCTCGGCGAACGACGACGAGACGGTCGGCGCGGTGATCGCGAAGGCGCTGCACACGGTGGGCGACGGCGGCATCGTGACCGTGGAGGAATCGGCCGCGCACGGGATGAGCGTCGATTTCGTGGAAGGCTTCGAGTTCGATAACGGATACCTGTCGCCTTATCTCGTGACCAACCCGGCCAGCCTGGAGGCGATCCTCGAGGACCCCTACATCCTGCTCTGCAGCGAGAAGATCACCAAGGTCCAGCAGCTGATGCCGATCCTCGACAAGGTCATGCGAGCTCCCCGGCCGCTGGTCATCCTGGCGGAGAACGTCGAGGGCTCGGCGCTCAGCATGCTGGTGCACAACCACGTCAACCGGGTCTTCCAGTGCGTCGCCGTCCGCGCCCCCGGCTTCGGCGACCGCCGGCTGCGCAAGCTGGAGGACATCGCCGCGATCACCGGCGGCGCCGTGCTCAGCAAGCATTCCGGGTTCACCCTGGAGACGATGACCATCGACCAGCTCGGCCACGCCTCCCAGGTGCGGGTCAACGCNNGTGATCAGGGTCGGCGCGCCGACCAACGCCGAGCTGAAGGAACTGCAGCACCGGGTCGAGGACGCGCTGTCCGCCACCAGGGCGGCGATGGCCGAGGGCATCGTCGCCGGGGGCGGGGCAGCGCTGCTGCACGCCGAGTCCGCGCTTGACGACCTGCAGGTCAAGGATGACTACGCGACCGGGGTGGAGATCATGCGCAGCGTGCTGACCGAGCCCGCCTTCCTCATTGCCGCCAACGCGGGCTACTCCGGCAAGGACGTGGTGGCCCAGATGGCGCAGATGGGCCAGGACGAGGGATTCGACGCCCTGGAAGGGCGCTTCGGCAACATGATCGAGATGGGCATCATCGACCCGCTCCGGGTGGCTCGTTCTGCCCTGCAGAACGGTGCCTCGGTGGCCGGCCTGCTGCTCACGACCAACACCCTGATCGCCGAGGAGCAGACGCCCTGGGGCGGCAGCGCCTCGCTGATGACGGAATTCGGCCCGCTGGATGGGGGCCTGAACCAGCCGTCGCCTGACTCGAGCACGCCGCAGTCGCTCGGCCTCGGCCCGTCGGTCGGCTGAGCCCGCCGGTCGGTGCCGGTGATTGCCGCAATCACGGGGTGGCATCCTGTGCGGGCGCTGCCCACAGGGCGGTGACGTCCCGGAAGGGCGCCTGGCATGGCGGGCCGTCCGCGACGCGGACCCGCGGCGGCCCGGTGGCGCCGACGCTGACGATCATGGCTGACCGGGTTCCGTAGCTGGCCGTATGCACGCATGCCGCCGACAGCTCCGCCGGGCGGACCCGGCCGGGGCCGCCGGCGTCCGGCTGCTGCGGTCCCGCGGCAGGCCGGTGATCACGCAGCACCGCGGCCAGCGCATGCTCCGCCGCGTCGCCGCTTGCGGTACTGGTGGTCCCGGCTGTCACCATCCTGGCGACCTGCCGTGCTTTGGCGGAGTTGTCCGGCAGCGGCACGTTCTCCAGCACGTACGTTCCGGCCGGCAGCTGCTCGACCACCGGGTGGCGCCCTCCGGTCATGCCGACCGAGAACAGTGCGTGCCGGTCGCCGACCAGCAGCCAGCACGGGTTGTAGTCCGACGGGTCCAGCTCGGCGCAGACCTTGGCAACCGCCGTGGCGGCATCAGCGTAGGCGGCAAAGGCAAGCGGCAGTTCGCCCCGCGATCGCCTGGTGTCGTCCCGCGCCCGCGCCGATGGCTGATTCGTCAGGCCGGCCAGCACGCCATGGGAGTTCACCGCCAGCCATGTCCCGCCGGCCACCGTGTCCCGCCCGCCGAGTATCCGCGGCCCGCTGTCGCGCAGCACCGTGATCACCTCGGCGGGACGGTCGTAGAGCTCGTCCCGGTTGGCCGCCACCAGCAGCGGCGTATCAGCCAGCACCCCGGACAGCGCGATGAGAAGGCACACTCCTGTGACGCTACCCGGCCTGGCTCATTCGGCCGGCTCACCGGCGATGGTGAACAGCGGCTTCCACGGCGACCCGGACGGGTCGCTCGGCTGGCCTGCCGGGGAGACCCCCTGGTTGATCCACCCGGCCTGGTAAGGCAGCCCGCGATAGAGCACCGTGCTCCCGGCGTGGTACCGGGCAGTGAGCGACCAGGCTGGGTAGGTGCCGGCCGGCAGCCGGGAGAGAACCGGCGCGCGATCGCCGGGCAGGACCGGGCCCAGCAGCTCCCAGGGCGTCTGCCAGCCGTACTGCGCCTGTGCCGGGTCCTGGCCGGTGGTGTACCACTTCGCCTGGAAGATCTCTCCTTCCTCCACCACCTTGTACCCGAGCGGGTACCCCGCGGTGGGGGACCACACCGGATACGGCGCATCCGCCGGGTTCGTGTTCGCCGCAGGGGGCAGCACGTCTCCGCCCGAGCCTTTCGACGTGGCCGTGGCCTGGCCCTTCAGCGTGCCGAAGACGTGAGAGAACTCAAGCTCGGACTGGGCAGCGCCGCTGCATGTGTTGGACATCAGCCCGATCTCGGGGATCAGCGAGCCGCATTCGCTATCCCGGTTGAGCGACCACATCGAGATCCTGCCGAGATGATTCCGGAGTGCGAAGCCGGCCAGGCCCCGGCCATCGGCCACGGTGAACAGCTCGCCGCCGATGTCGTTCTGGCCGATCATCACCGTGGCGCCTAGCCGCTGCCAGATCTGCTGCGATCGCAGGTCGAGGCCGTAGCGAGGCAGCAGGCTGGCCAGCTGCGCGTGGGTGGCGGTAAGCGCGTTCTGCACGTCTTGCAGCATCGTGGTGCCGGGGGCCGGCGGCTGGGTGAAATCCATGGTCATGATGTTGACTCCGGTAATGGAGACGCGGTCGTGCAGCATGGACTGAATGACGGAGACGGCGTTGTCTTGCAGTCCCGACGGCTCGACCGGGAGCGTCAGCCAGACGCTGAGCTTGCGATGACCACTGCGCGCCGCCCGCTCCAGGGCGGCGACGGCCGCCGCCCGGCGCTGCTGGGCCTGGAAGTCGTTCAGCGCCGCGCCCTCGATGTCGAGATCGATCGTGGTGAGGTGGTACTCGTCGATCACCGACTCATACGCGCGGGTGAGGGCCGTCACGCTGGCGCAGCCCACATCAAGGCTGGTATGGCTCTCGCCGCCGAAGGACACGATGGCCTGCCCCCCGTCCTGCTGCAGCTGGGCAATGCGCGAGCCGAGCGAGAGCGACTGATTGGCCTGGCCCAGCGTGTCGGCGGCGCCCCAGCTCGGCGTACAGGGCGAGCTGGGGTCGGAGACGACGAAACCGAGCACGGTCTGCCGCGCCGGATCGGCAGACGCGCTCTGGAACTGGTAGGTCGGCGGAAGCGTGACGTCGACGTAGGGAGCGAACCATGTCGTGCCGGTGCCGGTGGTATCGCTCAGCCGCGTCTGCACGCCGAGGAACCCGCCGTAGCTGATGCCAGCCACCAGGCCGACCGCCAGCAGCGTCCGCAGCGGGGACAAGCTGCGGCTGGGCTCGTCCCGCGGCAAATCCGGGTCCTCGGGTGCATCCGGCGCAGATCCGCCTGGCCCGGATCCGCCTGGCCCGGATCCGCCCGGCCCGGATCCGCCCGGCCCGGATCCGCCCGGCCCGGCGGGGTGGCGCTCCGCCGGGTTCCGCAGGCCCGCAGGGACCGACCAGGCACCAGCGTCGGCGAGGCCCACCTCCAGGACGTACCGCCAGTTGGCCGGCTGCGGGGCCTGCTGGTCCGCCTGGTTCTTCCTGGCCAGCCGCTGGTGCGGCCGCGCGGGCTTGCGCAGCAGCGACGTCAGGTGGATCCAGCCGTCGGCCACGGAGTTGCGCAGGCCGATGAAGGCGACGGTGGCGTAGACGGCGAGGATGACGTTGATCGCGGCGTAGGCCATGCTCTCGACGCGGTGGTGCCGGTAGGCGACGTAGAAGGTGACACCGGCCAGCGCGATCAGCAGGTAGGGCGCGAAGATGAAGAACGGCGGAGCGACCGTGCGGTCGCGCACCTTGGGTGTCCGGGCAAAGGCTGCCTTCGACGCGGTGATCCCCTGGATCAGCGACGAGATCGCCCCGGCCAGGTTCACCGGCAGCAGGATCAGGTTCAGGGCGTAGATCCTGGCCACGTCGAGGCGCTTATAGCCGCAGTACCGCAGGTCGCTGGCCATGGCCAGGAAGTACGGCACTGTGACCAGCCCGAGCAGCGGGCTGATCAGCGTGGCATTGAAGGGGAACGCCAGCAGCACCAGGAGGCTGGCCGAGCAACAGCAGATGGACGCCATATAGTTCCCGCGCAGGAAGATCTCGCCGACCCGGGTACGCTCGCCGCGAGCCCGCCGCGCCCGCGACTGCCTGCGGAGCTTGGGCAGGATCAGCAGGCCGCCGTTGGCCCACCGGCGCCGCTGGATGCACAGCGAGCCGAAGTCCGGCGGGGTCGCGCTGTAGCTCAGGCGCCCCGGGTAGTTGAAGAGCCGCCAGCCGTGGATGCCCATGTCGATGGTGGACTCGGTGTCCTCGATGACCGTGCGGTCCTTGATGTAACGGCGGATCTCCCAGTTGCCGGTATAGGACGTCTCGGCGATGTCATCGAGGGCACGCTTGCGGATCACGGCGTTGGCGCCCACCCAGAAGGTGGCGTCAAAGTGGGTCAGGCCCTGGTGGACGATGTGCTGCAGGTCCGTGGTGGCGCCGGCGATCCGCTCCAGCCGGGTGGCGGAGCCCGGGAATGCGCTGTAGGGCGTCTGGGCGATGGCCATATCGCGGTGCTCACTCTGCTCGAGCAGGTGCACCAGCCGCAGGCAGTACTCCGGCAGCAGCACGCTGTCCGCATCCAGCGTCACGACGTAGTCGGCGCTGGGAACAATCAGGTCACACGCCGGTGGGCTGGAGCGGACCAGCGCCAGGCCGGTAGCGGTCGGCATCTCGCAATAGCTGCCGCCCATCAGGCCGATGTAGCTGTTGAGGTTCATGGCCTTGTTGGGCTCGTGGGAGAGCGAGACGTAGCGCTTGCGCTCGAAGCAGGTGACCTCGGCACGGAACGTCCATACGAGGCGGCGGTACAGGCAGCGGATCTGCGACCGCCCCAGCACCACCTCCTCGGCGGCCGAGGCCCGCAGCGCCGCGGAGATCGTGCGCAGCGATTCCGCCAGCCGGAGCACCACCTCGTTGGCGAAGAAGACATCCGAGTGGTCGATGATCTCCCCGGCGGCGGCCAGGTGCTCCAGCCATGTCGCGGCAGTGTCGTAGTCGCCGGCGAGGCCGGTCATCGTGCGGATACCGGGATCCTCGTCGCGGCGGGAACCCGCCTCGAACTTCTCCAGCGCATCGGCGAAGTGGGCCGCCGGCTCCGCCAGCAACTCCTCGATCTGGCCAGGGAGCGCCCTGGCCGCGGTCAGCAGCTCCCGTGCCCGCGCGGTTCGCGGCACAAACGGGTCGTCGATCAGCAGGACGATGCGCTTGTCGGGGTACTCCTGGAGCGCTGCCGACAGCAGCGTGTTGCGGATGACGCGCGTCTCCTCCTGGTAGGAGGGGACGATCGTGGTCAGCGGCGGCGTCTTGGCATCGAAAAACTGGTCCAGGATGGCGCGGCTCGCCCAGTGACAGTTGCGGGTCCGGTAGCAGAAGCCGAGCCGGCTCAGCAGGTAGGCCAGGGCGGAAGCGGTCAGTATCGTGACGGTGAGCAGGTAGATGACCGATTCCGCCCGGTCGACCGCGCCCGCGTAGCGCGGGTCGAAGAAGTCCTCAAGCAGCCATGTGACGAAGTAGCCGAGCCACGCCGCTACCGTGACGATGATGGCCAGGCGGCCCAGGGCGATCCGCCGGTCACTGACGGGCTGCGGAACCACGGGCATCGCCTGGACGCGCCGGTCGCGGCCCCACTGGCGGCGGGCCGCGGCGGGCTGGCGGCGGGCTGCGGGGGAGGTCGGTGGCGCGGGCCCAGCGACGGTGGCGGGAGCGGTGTTGATGGGTACCACAATGCCCCTTTCATGTACTATATGTAACTCTAATATAACTCTCCGTGAAAATAGGCTGATCTTCGGAGGGCGCCGGGGGATGGAGTGGGATTACGCGAGGTGAACTCGGCGACGCCCTGTGGCGGACGGCCGGCACCGGCTTCAGCGGTGGGGACGCGCCGGTCTTGCCGGCCGGCGCCTACCCCAGGAACGACAGGCGCACCTGACGGTCCGGGTTGTCGACGTTGAGGTCGACGAGGGCCACCGACTGCCAGGTCCCGAGTGCGAGGGATCCGGCTACCACGGGCAGCACCACGAAAGGCGGCACGAACGCGGGCAGCACGTGCGAGCGGCCATGGCCCGTCGACCCGTGCGCGTGCTGCCACCTGTTGTCAGCGGGCAGCAGTTCCGCCAGCGAGGCCAGCAGGTCGGCGTCGCTGGCCGCGTGCAGCTCCATGACGGCGATGCCGGCCGTCGCATGCGGGACGAACACGTGCAGCAGGCCGTCACCGCCCGCGGACGACTCGCGCGCGTACTCCTCGCATTGCGCCGTGATGTCATGCACGGTCTCACGGCGGCCGGTCCGTACCTGGAAGGTCATGGTCTGCATGCCGAAGACTGTCGGCCATCGGCCGCCATATCGCAACCCGCCGGGGCCGCGTCCCTGTCCCCGCGTCGCCTGGGGCTGGCCGCTACCGTAAGGCCATGAGCACTCGGGTGCTGTACGTGATCGCATGCGCTGCCCCGCCGACTGCGGACGTCGCCCGGCTGGTCAGCCTCGGCCAGGAACATGGCTGGGATGTGTGTGTGCTCACCACGCCATCGGGCAGGCGGTTCGCCGGCATCACCGCCCTGGAGGACCTGACCGGCCACCCGGTCCGGAGCGAGTACAAGAACCCCGGCGAGCCCGATGTCCTGCCCGCGGCGGACGCGGTCATCGTTGCCCCGGCCACGGTGAACACGATCAACAAATGGGCGGCCGGAATCTGCGACACTCTCGCCCTGGGCATCCTGGTCGAGGCGATCGGCCTAGGGCTGCCCATGGTGGCGGTGCCGTCCACCAACCGGGCGCACGCCGCGCACCCGGCGTTCACGGAGAACATCGCCAAGCTGCGGTCGTGGGGAGTGCACGTGCTGTTCGGCCCCGACATCCTGCCCGAGCGCGATCCAGGGGCTGGCGACAGCTACCTGCCTCTGTTCCCGTGGCAGAAGGCAGTCGAGGCCATCGATGCGGAGGCTGCCGTTACTCGGCCGGAGGAGCTGATGCCGTAACCTTTAGTAGGCGATCGACTACTGAGGGGATCGCCGGGGGATGCGAGTGATGTCACGGGGAGCGACGCCTGCAGCCAGCGGCCGGGGCCGTCTCCGGCAGTGGTGGCAGGACCGGCCGGTCCGGTTGAAAGGCCTGCTCGTGATCGCCGTTCCGCTGATCGTCTTGATCGGCACTACCGTGGTGACCCTGGCGCTGCAGCATGTGGAGCAGTCCGAGCGGAGCGTCGCGGCGGCTGACCTGAACCTGACCGGTGCCGCTGATCAGGTGCTGGCCGATGCCGTAAATGCGCAGACGGGTGTGCGCGGTTATGCGGTGACGGGTGATCAGGGTCTGCTGGCGCCGTACACGGTGGCGCTGAGGCGGATCGGGGCTGACCGGCGGTCGTTGCGGGTTGCGGCTGCGGCAGTGGGTGACCGGCGGCGGCAGCGGGTGGTGGATGCGACCACGGGCAGGGCGTTTTCCGAGCTTGCGCAGCTGCGCGCTGCGGTTGGTGCCGGTGCTTTCGTGGCGGGGCTGCGTCCGGCGCTGGAGGTCCAGAGCACGACCATGGGGGTGCTGCGCGGTCAGGTGGCGAGCCTGACTCGTGGTCATGCGGCATTGCTGGTGTCACAGCGGGCGAGGATCAGCTGGCTGGAGGCGATGATTGACCGGCTTGACGTTGCCGGGCTGGCGCTGGGGCTGATCGCTGGGCTTTTCGGGGTGGCGTTGTTCACCTCGGGTATCTCCCGCCGGGTGGCTACGGCGGCGGCGAATGCGGAAAGGCTGGGGCAGGGCCGGCCGCTGGAGCCGGTGGGCGGCTCGGCGGATGAGGTGGGCCGCCTGGCCAGTGCGCTGGTCCGCGCCGATGAGCTGCTGGCCGGGTGGGATGCCCAGCAGGTCAAGGCACGGCTGGCGCTGCTCGCGTCGATCGTGGAGTCCTGCGACGACGCGATCCTCAGCAAGGACGTTGACGGGCTGATCACCAGCTGGAACCCGGCCGCCGAGCGCATCTACGGCTACTCAGCGGACGAGGTTATCGGCCAGCACGTTGAACTCGTCCTTGACCCGGACCTGCGTGGCGAGGGAGCGGAGATCCTCAGCGCGTTCGTCAGGGAATATGGCCGCGACGACAGTATGGGCAGCTTGCTAGTCGAGAACGTGCAGCGGCGAAGGGACGGGACCACGTTCCCGGTGTCGGTGATGCTCTCGGCTATTCATAGCGATGACGGGTCGCTGATCGGCACCTCATCGATCTCCCGGGATACCACCAAGCAGCGCCGCGCCGCGGCCGAGCTCAGCGCCCGGATGGAGGACCTGGAGCGAGCCAACCGCCACCTGGAGACGTTCACTTACTCGGTCTCGCATGACCTGCGTGCGCCGCTGCGGGCCTTGCGCGGCTTCAGCACCGCCTTGCTGGACGAGTACGGCGACAATCTGGACGACGCCGGGCGGGGCTATGCCGAGCGGATCGACGCCGCGGCCGAGCGGATGACGCTGCTGATCGATGACCTGCTGCACCTGTCGCGGCTGTGGCGGACCGAGATCCAGGGCGTCAGGGAAGTCGATCTCAGCGCCGAGGTCACCGCGATCGCCGGGGAACTCCAGCGCAGCGCGCCGGGCCGCCGCGCTCATTTCGCCATCCAGCCGGGCGTGCGGGTGCCGGCGGATCCGGTGCTGATCCGCACGGTGCTGCAGAATCTGCTGGAGAACGCCTGGAAGTTCACCGGCAAACTCGACGAGGCGCGGATCGAGTTCGGCACCAGGCCGGCCGACGGCGCCGGGACCTGCTGTTACGTGCGGGACAACGGCGCCGGGTTCGATCCCGAGTACGTGGGCAAGCTGTTCCAGCCGTTCCAGCGGCTGCACCCGACGCGGGAGTTCGCCGGCACCGGNNTGGGCCGAGGGCGCCGTCGACCAGGGCGCGACCTTCTGGTTCACCCTCAATGTGCGGGAGGACGGGTCAGTGTGAGTCCCTGGTCACCGCCGATCCGCTGGCGCCGAGAAGGAAGTCCAGGTCAGCGCCCTGACTAGCCTGCAGGACGTGATCGACATACAGCCGTTCCCAGCCGCGCCGCGGTGTCGCGAAGCCCGCCACCATGGCCGCCGACGGCTGACGGCTACTCAGCTCAGCGGCAGGGACGTCCACGTCCAGCCGCCGCGCCGCCACATCCAGGATGACGTAATCCCCGGTCTCGATCAGCCCGAGCGGCCCGCCCGCCGCGGCTTCCGGCGCCACGTGCAGTACCACCGTGCCGTACGCAGTCCCGCTCATCCGGCCATCACAGATGCGCACCATGTCGCGGACACCGCGCCGCAGCAGCCGGGGCGGCAGCGGCAGGTTCGCCACCTCCGGCATCCCCGGGTATCCCCTCGGCCCGCAGCCGCGCAGCACGAGCACCGAGTCCGGGTCGACGTCCAGGTCGGGATCGTCGATCCGGTGGTGCATGTCCTCGATGCTGTCGAAGACGACGGCCCGGCCGCGGTGCCGCAGTAGCGACGGCGACGCCGCCGCTGGCTTGATCACCGCGCCCTGGGGCGCCAGGTTGCCGTACAGCACGGCGATGCCGGCGTCCTCCTGCAACGGCGCGTCGCGCCGGCGGATGACGTCGGTGTCCCAGATCTCGGCGTCCGCCAGATGCTCCACCAGCGGCCTGCCCGTCACCGTGAGCGCATCAGGATCCAGCAGGTCGCGCACCTCGCGGAGCACGGCGAGCAGTCCGCCGGCCCGGTGGAAATCCTCCATCAGGTGCCGCCCGGCCGGCTGCAGGTCGACCAGCAGGGGCACGCCGGCGCCGATCCGGTCGAAGTCGTCGAGTGATAGGTCGATGTCGAGCCGGCCGGCGATGGCGAGCAGGTGGACCACCGCGTTCGTGGACCCTCCGATGGCCGCGAGCGCAATGATCGCGTTGCGGAACGACCCCGCCGAGAGCATGGCGCTTGGCCGGCGCCCCTCGGCGACCAGTTCGACGGCGAGCCGTCCGGTGGCGTGCGCGCCTTCCAGCAGCCGGCTGTCCGGCGCCGGGGTGCCGGCGAAGCCGGGGATGGTGGTGCCGAGCGCCTCGGCCATGCAGGCCATGGTCGAGGCCGTGCCCATCGTGTTGCAGTGGCCCCGGCTGCGGATCATCGACGACTCCGACGCGATGAATGCCCGTTCCGGCAGCTCGCCGGCCCGGACCTGCTCGCTGAGCTTCCATACGTCGGTGCCGCAGCCGAGGGGCTGCCCGCGGAACGTGCCGGTCAGCATCGGGCCGCCGGGGACCACGACGGCAGGCAGGTCGACGGAGGCGGCGGCCATCAGCAGCGAGGGGATGGTCTTGTCGCAGCCGCCCAGCAGCACGACGCCGTCAACGGGATTGGCCCGCAGCATCTCCTCGGTGGCCATCGCGGCCATGTTGCGCCAGAGCATCGCCGTGGGCTTGACCAGCGTCTCGCCGAGCGAGACCACCGGCAGGTTCATCGGTACGCCGCCGGCCTCCCAGACGCCCTGCTTGACGCTCTCGGCGACCTCGTTCAGGTGCGTGTTGCACGGCGCAAGGTCGGAGGCGGTGTTCGCGATCGCGATGTGCGGGCGCCCGTCGAAGGCGTGCGCGGGCAGGCCGCGGCGCATCCACGCACGGTGAATGTAGGCATTCCGGTCGGTTCCCGCGTACCACTGGGCGCTGCGCTGCTCTGGCATGGGCTGCTCGTTTCTGCTGCCGCCGGGATTCCCCCCGTGGCAGAGTCTGCTACGCCATGAGAGCTTTCGTCATCACCGGACCGCGCGAGTCTACGGTCGCCGACGTCGCGAGCCCCCAGGCGACGCCGGGCCAGGTCGTGGTCGACGTCGAGCGGGCCGGCGTGTGCGGCACCGATGTCGAGTTCTTCACCGGCGAGATGGCGTACCTGCACCAGGGGCACGCGGAATATCCGATGCGCCCCGGTCACGAGTGGTGCGGGACCGTGTCCGCGGTAGGCGACGGCGTCGAGAAGGCGTGGCTTGGCCGACGGGTCACCGGTGACACGATGCTGGGCTGCGGCCGGTGCCGGCGCTGCCGCAGCGGACTGCATTACGTGTGCGAGGACAGGTTCGAGATCGGCATCCGCGGGGGCTGGCCCGGCGCGCTCGCTGAGCAGCTGGCCGTCCCGGCCGCGGCACTGCGCGAGCTGCCCGAAGCAGTCGATGCGGTGGCCGGCGCGCTAGCAGAACCGGGCGGGAACGGATTGCGGTCGGTTCAGGCCGCATCGCTAGGCCCGGGTGACCGGGTGCTAGTGCTCGGACCGGGCACGATCGGCCTGCTTGCCGCGAAGTTCGCGCTTGCCGGTGATGCTGAGGTGCACGTCATGGGGCTTACGCCGGATTCGGTCGAGTTCGCCGCCGCGCTCGGCGTGCACGGCGCATGGACGGCAGCCAGCCTTCCCCGGCTGCCGTTCGACGCCGTCATCGACTGCTCCAATGCGCCCGCCCTGCCGGCGCTGGCGCTCGATCTCGTCGAGCCGGGGAAACGGGTGGTCTACGTCGGCCTGGCCGGGAGCCCGAGCGCCATCGACACCCGGACGATGGTGCTCAAGGACGTGACAGCGGTCGGTATCCTCGGCGGTTCGCGTGCGCTGGCGGGCGCGATAGCGCATTTTGCTGCGGGGTCGGTTGATCCGCGCCCGCTGGTGGCGGCCACCATCGGACTCGACGAGGTGGGCGATGTGCTCGCGGGATCACGGCCGGCCGGCGCCGGTCTCGGGCCCAAGATCCTCGTCGACCCGCGCCGCGGCCGCGCATGACCGGCGCGCAGACCTTGATGCGGTGAGACGGACCGGCGGCAGGGCCGGCCAGCTCAGCGGATGTCGCCGCGCTCGCGCAGCGCCCGGATGTCTTCGGCGACCCGGAAGATGACGATGAAGAACTCCAGCAGTATGCGGTAAATCGCGGTGACTACCAGGAAGAACAGCGGAGCCAGGATGAGCAGTGTCACGATGCCGAACCCTGTGCTCGCCCTGAACGCGACGTCCACAAACCCGAGCGCGCTCAGCGCCGCCAAGATCATGATCAGCGGGTAGAGGATCTTGACGACCTTGGGCGTGACAAATGACGTGAACCCGAAATCGAACAGCGCGCCCAAGAACCCCTTTGTGGCCGCAGCCGCAGCCGGCGGTCGTTGCTGCTGCTGTTGTCGTAGTCGTTGCTCCTGCTGCTGTGGCTGCTGTGGCTGTGGCTGTTGTGGCGGCGGCGAGGGGTACCCGAAGCCGCCATGTGCCGGATCAGCCGCGGTTTGCTCCGGCCTGTAGGCCGCGCGGCCCGAATCACCTTGCTGGCCATAGCCAGACTCTTGCTCGGTCAATGGATCCCCCTGCGGAAGAATCTGCTAGATCGACGCGGTTCCCTTGCCGTATGTCTGTCCGAAAGTGACACGCGCCAGCTCGTGGCCAAGGTTACCAGTCACCACCAGTGACTCTTTGTATGCTAGTTTTTACTTTAAGTAGTAAAACATGACTGTGTCGGTCCTGGAGCGTGGGATGGCTAAGGGTGTGCGTATGACCGTTGACGGGACTTCGGGGAGGTCCCGCGAGCGCCTGCCCGACGAGAGCGCCAGCTCTCAGCAGGGGCTCCCACCTGCCGATCTGGGTGACCGAGCGTCGGCGCCGCAGTCGCGTCCGTCTAGTGGGGAATCATATGATTAAGTTGCCGAGCCAGCAGCGTTCCGCCAGTTCAGTGCACGCGGAACTGGCGGTGATCGTCGAGTCGACTCATGACGCGATCATCGGCATGACCCGGCAGGGCGTCATCACCAGCTGGAATCCGGCCGCGGCGCAACTCTACGGCTATGCCGCGGAGGAGATCGTCGGCCGCGCGGCCCGCTTGCTCTGCCCCGAGGACGCCCATCCTGCGGAGGCCGAGGCCTTGCGGCGGATTGCCGAAGGCGAAGAGGTGAAGCAGTACCGCACGCAACGGCGGCGTAAGGACGGGACGGTCATCGCGATCTCGCTCACCGCGTTGCCGGTCGCTGGCCCGGCGGGCGGCATCGTCAGCGTAACGACGGTATCTCGCGTGCTGGCCGACCAGCCGGCTGCCCGTGGCAATTACGGGCGACGGCAGGGCGACGGACTTCTGCAGGCCCAGGAGGACAAGTCGCAGGAGCAGCTGCAGCAGGCCCAGCGGCTGGAGAACCTCGGCCAGCTGGCCGGCGGCGTCGCGCACGATTTCAACAACCTGCTCGCCGTCATCCTCAATTACGTGTCCTTCGTCTCCGAGGAGCTCGCCGCTGCGACCGAAGCGGACTGGCCGCAGCGCCGCGAGACGGCCCTCAAGGACCTCGCGCAGATCGAGCGGGCCGGCGAGCGGGCCGCCAGCCTCACCCGCCAGCTACTCGCCTTCGCCCGCCGGGAAGTCATCCAGCCACAGGTCCTCGACCTCGACCTCGTCATCACCGCAGTCCAGGAAATGCTGCACCGGACCCTCGGCGAGCACGTCAACCTCGTCACCTCGCTGGCCGGCGGCCTTTGGCCCGTCCTCGCCGATCCCGGCCAGCTGGAGCAGGTCCTGGTGAACCTCGCGATCAACGCCCGCGACGCCATGGCCGCCGGCGGGACGCTGAGCATCGATACCAGCAACATCACCGTGGACGCCGACACCGTCGCCGGAGGATCCAAGTCACGGCAGGGACGGAACGTGCGGCTACGAGTCAGCGACACCGGCACCGGAATGACCCGCGAAGTTATCGAGCACGCATTCGAGCCTTTTTACACCACCAAGCGAGACGGCACCGGGACCGGGCTCGGCCTGGCTACCGTCTACGGGATCGTTACCCAGGCCGGCGGCCAGGTCCAGATCTACTCCGAACCCGACGGAGGCACGACCTTCACCATCACGCTGCCGGTCACCGCCGAAGCGGTTACTCCGCTGACGGAACCCGCGCCATACAAGCGGACGCCCCAAGGAGAGACGGTCCTGGTCGTCGAGGACGAGGCAGCCCTGCGCGAGGTAACCAAGCGCATCCTCACCCGCAACGGCTACCACGTGATCACCGCCGAAAATGGCCCGGAAGCTCTCGACATTGCCCGCGGCTACCCGGGCGAGATCCACCTGCTGGTCACCGACGTTGTCATGCCGCGCATGCTCGGCAGGGAGGTAGCGGAGAGGATGCTGGTGATCAAGCCGGAGATCGAAGTGCTCTTCATGTCCGGCTACGCCAGGCCCGTCCTTGCCTCCCAGGGCAGGCTCGATCCCAACGTGGCCCTTGTGGAGAAGCCGTTCTCCGAGGCCGACCTGCTGGCCAAGGCCGGACAGGTACTCGACGGCCACTTTCCCGGGTTCAAGACCGTCCAGGGTACCCCCACCTGACGTGCTGGGGAGGTTCAAGGCCGGTCAGGACCCCCGCCTGGCTCGTTGTGCGTCACTGCGCTCGACGGCCAACTACGGTGGGCTCCGGACTGCCGGAACGGGTGGTTTCCCTATCCGGTGCGCGCAGCGCGCTCCAGCCGAGGCGTCCGGTGACGCCTTCGAGCTTTCCTCCGACTACGATGCCATGCTCGGTGATGGTGAAGCTGTTGAGAGTCATCTCGTGTGGGCTGTTCCGCATCTTGACCACATTGAGCGAGCGGCCCACCTGGGATTCTTCTTCGATGTACCGCAGGTCGATGACGTTGTCGAACAGGAACATCAGATCGTCAAGCGACTGGGCGGTAAGTCCGTTGGCGGTCGTTTCGCTAGTGAGCAGCGATGAGCTGCCGGCCGCGCGGATGAGTCCGACGAGGCTGCGCATGTAGGCGGGGAAACGCTCCCATTCGCGGGCGGCGAGGACTAGTTCGGCCAGGCTGTCGATGACGACGCGGCTGACCGGATGCGCGGCGAGGTCCGCGCGTACGGCGTTGGCCAGGACGTCCAGGTCGAGGTCGCCCATCGGGACATGGGAGATCACGAGTTGCCCGGTGGCGCGGGCTGCCGCGAGGTCCCAGCCGAAAACGCTGGCCATGGCGGTGAGCTGGTCTGCGGTGTCCTGGAACGTGACGTAGAGGCATCGTTGCCCCTGGTCCAGCTCCTGGGCGGTCCAGCGCAGCCCGAAGATGGTCTTGCCGATGCCTGAGGGTCCCATCACCAGGGTGGCGTCGCCGGCTTTCGTCCCGCCTGTCATTAGCTCGTCCAGGCCCGGGATCCCGCTGCGGACCCGGCCGGAGACCGCCCTGACCCCGGCCGGGATGAGCGTTTCTATGCGCGGGAAGACCTCGATGCCGCCAGGGCCGATCCGGAAGGTGTGCTTGCCTGGCCGGTGGCTTCCGCCGCGCATCTTTGTTACCCGGAGCCACCGCCGGTCGACCGGCTCGCGAGCCTCGTAGTCGAGCTGGATAATGCCGTCGGCCAGGGAGAACTCGATGTCGCTCCGCAACTCGTCGGGCGTGTACTCACCGAGCAGCAGCAGCACTGTGCCGGTCTGGGAGAACCGGCCGGTCAGGTCGAACAGTGCGGCCCGCAACTCGCGTTCGCTGGCGAAGTCGCGCAGCATCTTGGCGCTGTCGAGCACCACGATCGCGGGTTCCTCGTCCAGCGTTTTCCGGACGATCTCCGACACCAGTGGCTCAAGCCCGTCCGGGCGCGCAGGCAGCAGGAAGTCACCCAGGTGGATGTGCTCGACTGTTGCGCCCAGGGCTTCCGGATCGAAGAAGGCGAACGGCTCCAGGTGCCTGACGAGCTTGGTATGCGGCTCGGACATCGTCGTGTAGTAGACGGCCTTGTGCTCGGCGGTGCCGCTGCCGAAGCAAATCTGCTGGGCCAGGATCGTCTTGCCGGTGCCGGGCGCGCCGGCCACGACCACCACGGCCCCGGGCTCGAGTCCGCCGTTGAGCACGAGGTCCAGCCCTGCGACGTTGGTAGCTAGCCGTTTCAACGGGGACCAGGTCCTTCCATCAGCGTGTCTGCAACTGCGAGGAGGTGGCGCCACGAGTACGGCTTGGGTACGACCGCGTCCGCCCCGTCCGCGAGGATGGTGTCCGCGCTTGCTGCCAGGATCGGGATGGCCGCCGTGGCTGGCACACTGCGCAGGCGCCGGATGAGTTCAACGCCGCCCATCACCGGCATCATGATGTCGGTCACCACCAGATCCGGCGGCGACTCGCGCACGGCCCTCAGCGCAGCGGCACCATCGCAGACGTCGGTCACCTCATGCCCAGCCCGCTCGAAGATCCTCCGGAGCAGGAACCGCTGGTCCGGCTCGTCATCGACCACCAGAATCCTGAGCATCCGTAACTGCAACCTCCATGGCTCGTAACTCTATGCACTCTATGCTACACTCATAGTTACTAACGCTGCTCATGCGGTTGCGAGGTCGGCGATAGACTCGGACCTCCCGGCTCGGTTACGCGGGAGGCCGACGTCATGGCGGACGGCGAGGCGCGTTCCGACCGACATGGGGGTGTCGCCGTGGGTCAGGTACAGGACATTGGGCGCTGGCGCGGCTCGACCGGGCTCACGCTGCTCTCGGCGATCGTGGACTCGTCGGACGACGCCATCGTGGGGAAGACCGTCGACGGGCTGATCACGAGCTGGAACACAGGAGCCCAGCGCATGTACGGGTACACGGCCGACGAGGTCATCGGCCTGCCGATTACCCTCCTGTCGCCCGCTGACCGGATCGACGAGATGACGGAGATCCTCGGCAAGATCCGCAAAGGCGAGCGCGTCTTGCATCTTGAGACCGTACGGCAGCGCAAGGACGGCACCACCTTGCCCGTGTCCGTGACGGTCTCGCCAGTGCGGGACGAAGAGGGCACGCTGATCGGGGTGTCATCGATCGCCCGGGACAACACCGAGCAGCACCGCAGCGTGGCGGAACTTCTCCGCCGAGCGGACGACCTTGAGCGGGCCAACCGGGACCTGGATTCGTTCTCCTACTCGGTCGCTCACGACCTGCGCGCCCCGCTGCGAGCGCTGGGCGGTTACAGCGTGGCCCTCCTGGAGGAATATTGGGACGCTCTCGGCGAGGCGGGCCAGGACTACGCCAAGCGAATTCAGGCCGCCAGCGAGCAGATGGCCACGCTTATCGACGACCTATTGCATCTTTCGCGCGTCTCGCGGGCCGATATTCACGCCGAAGCGGTCGATCTCGGCGCCGAGATCGACAGCATTGCCGAGGAACTCCAGCGCCAGGAACCGGACCGCCGCGTCCGCTTCGTCATCGAGCACCCAGTCTGGGCAATGGCGGACCGCCTGCTTATCCGCACCGTCCTGCAGAACCTGCTGGGCAACGCCTGGAAGTTCACCTCCGGCCGCGACGAGGCGTCGATCGAGTTCGGGTCGGCTCCGGTCGGTGTCGGGGGCGCCGGCATCTGCTACTACGTGCGCGACAATGGCGCCGGCTTCGACTCTGCCTACGCGGAGAAGCTGTTCAAGCCATTCCAGCGGCTGCATCCGAAGCGCGACTTCCCCGGCACTGGCGTCGGGCTCGCCAGCGTGCAGCACATCGTGGAGAAACACGGCGGCCGCACGTGGGCCGAGGGCGCTGTCGACCACGGTTCGACCTTCTATTTCACGCTCAACCCGAAGGGAATCGCATGAGGGCCCGGCGCATCCTGCTGGTAGAGGACAACCAGGACGACGAGGCGCTGACTCTCCGAGCTCTCCAGAAGAGCAACATTCTGAACGAGGTCACCGTGGCCCGCGATGGCGCCGAGGCCCTCGACCGCCTCTTCGCTGATGACGACGCCGACAGGGCGCTGCCCGCTTTGATCCTGCTGGACTTGAAGCTCCCGAAGGTCGACGGGTTCGAAGTGCTGCACCGGATACGGGCCGATGAGCGGACCCGGCTCATCCCCGTTGTCATCCTCACCTCCTCCGGACAGGAAGAAGACATCCTGGCCGGCTACGCGGGCGGCGCCAACGCCTTCGTGCGAAAACCGGTGGCGTTCTCCGGCTTCGCCGACGCCGTCCGCGCCCTCGGCATGTTCTGGCTGCTCATCAACGAGCCGCCACGCGACGTCACCTCGCCCGCAGCCGGCCGCGACGCGCCAGCGGTGATGCCCTGAGAACTTGGCGTCATCGAGGAAGGGGGCGGTATCCATGAGCGGCGCGCAACGCGGTAACGAGCCGGGGACTGGTGAGTCGGATGAGTCGTCCGCCCCGCGGCAGGCAAGCACTCCGGTCGCGAGGAGGACGGGCTCAGCGGGGCGGAGCGCGCTACGCATTCTCATCCTCGAGGATGAACCTACCGATGCTGATCTTGAGCAGCGCCTCCTTGCCCGCTCAGGCCTCGAGTTCACTGCTGTCGTCGTGGACACGAGGGCGTCGTTTGTTCAGCAGCTCGCTGCCTTCCGCCCAGAAGTGATCCTCTCCGATTTCTCTCTGCCAGGATTCTCCGGTGAGGCCGCCCTTAAGATCGCGCAGGAGCAGTGCCCGGACACACCGTTCATCGTCTTGTCCGGCGCGCTCGGAGACGAAGCAGCAGTTGAGCTCATCAGGCAAGGTGCGACGGACTACGTCCTGAAAGACCGGCCCGCACGCCTCGCATCAGTCGTCCGCCGGGCCGTGGCTGAGGCTGGGCAGAGGGCTGAGCGTGCTCAGCTAGAAGTCCAGCTGCAACGGTCGCGGCGCCTGGAAGGGATCGGCCGGCTGGCCGCTGGCGTCGCCCACGACTTCAACAACATGGTGGGCGCCATGCTCAACTACGCGGCGTTCATCCGCGGCCAGGCAGCAGAAAGAGCCGCGCAAGGCATCGACAAGGAAGCCTGGGACGGTGTCCGTCAGGATGCCGAGCAGATCGAAGGCGCCGGCCAGCGAGTGATCCAGCTCGTCCGCCAGTTGCTCGCCGCTGGCGGCCAGCAACTGGTCCGCCCTGAACTCATCGACCTCGGCCAGGTCGTAACCGGGATCGAAGCGCTACTGCGGAGCACTATCGGCCGGCACATCGAGTTCCAGCTAACTCTCGCTCCGCAACTCTGGCCCGTGACCGCTGACCCGGGCCAGATCGAGCAAGTGCTGCTGAATCTCGCGATAAACGCCCGCGATGCCATGCCGGCCGGTGGCACCTTTTCGATTGAGATGCAGAACGTGACGGTCGATCAGGCGGAGCGGACGCCCCATCCGGGGCTCATTCCAGGGGCCTACGTGTGCCTGCGCGTCCACGACAACGGCATGGGCATGGAACCGGAGATCCTTGAGCACGTCGGCGAACCATTCTTCACAACCAAACCATTCGTCGAGGGCGGCGGCCTCGGCCTCGCCAGTGTCTACGGCATCATCGGCCAGGCTGGCGGGACTATCGGCATCTCTTCCGAATCCGGCATTGGCACGGCCATAACTGCCTGGCTTCCCGCCAAACCGGATGCCGGACCTGTCCGCGCATAGGATCAATTGCCGGCTGCGGCCTGGTCGTCTGGCCCCTACCTGTACATCCACGCGATGCGGCTTGCGCTCGGCGTCGCCCCGCCTGGCTACGGGCCGGCCGGGACGTAGCCGTCTACCAGTTCGTTGCCGAACTTGCCCGCCGGGTCATAGTGGCTGCGCAGCCGCTGGAAGTCGGGCAGCCGCTCGTATAGCCCGCGCACCAGTTCCGGCCTAGCGGCGGTGAGCTTTCCCCAGTGCGGCCTCGCCCGTAGCGGCGCCAGCTGGTCCTCGATGGCGGCCAGCACGGGCAGCACCGCCGCGGGGTCCTTGATCCAGGTGAAGTGGATCGCCACCGAAGGCCGCTGGTAGCTCGGGCTCAGCCACAGATCGTCCGCCGCCACGGTACGGATTTCCGAGATCTGCAGCACCGGCGCCACCTGGTCGCGGATGCGGTCGATCGCGGCCAGCGCCTCGACCGCATGCTCGCGGGGCACGAGGTACTCCGATTGCAGCTCCTCGCCGCTGCTGGGCATGAATTCCAGCCGGAAGTGCGGCAGCCGCTCATGCCAGCGCCCGGGCACGCCGAGCTGCTGCGTGCAATAGGCGGCGGGCATGCCGGGCACCGGGTGCTGGGGACCGTCGGCCAGTGCGGCGCCCAGCCACCGGGCCGGCTCGGGCACAGCGGATTCGCCCGGGCCGGCCAGCTGCTTGCGCCACACCTGATCGACCGGCCCGCCCCGCCATCGGGTGAACAGGCTCACGCTGTACGCGCTGGCGAAAATGTCCGCCAGGTGCTCGTCCAGCTGGTCCCGGGGGAGTCCCTCGTAGACGTACTGCCGGATGCTGAAAGCAGGCACCAGGTCGAGCGTCAGGCTGGTGACTATCCCGAGTGCGCCGAGCGCGATGACGACCCCAGCGAACAGGTCACCGTCGCGCTGGCGGCTCAGCGTAACGAGCTCGCCCCCGGCGGTCACCATCTGCAGCGCCGAGACGGCTGTGGCCAGGTTGCCGTTGGCGTCCCCGGAGCCGTGCGTCCCGGTCGCGCACGCGCCGGCGATCGAGATGTGCGGCAGCGATCCGAGGTTGCGCAGTGCCCAGCCCGCCTCGTCCAGCCCCCCGGCTATCTCCCCGTACCGCAGGCCGGCGCTCACCGTGACCGTCGCCTGCCCGGCATCGATCTGGATGACCTTCGGCAGGCCCGCCACCGAGACGAGATCACCAGGGCAGTCGGCGATCCGATTAAAGGAATGACCGGTGCCGAGCGCCCGCACCCGCTCGCTGCCGGCGACGACGCGCTGCAACTCCGCAAGAGACGCCGGACGGTGGAATCGCTCAGCACTGAACGTGACGTTCCCGGCCCAGTTCGTCAGCCGTCTGGTCATCTATCGCGACCGCGGGCCGGCCCACATGCGGGCGTCATTGCGGCCACGATGGCGGCCGCTTCTCCAGGAAAGCGGCGATGCCCTCCCGGGCGGCGTCCGTCTGCGAGGTCGCGGCCATCACCTCGACGGCGAGCCGGTAGGCATCGGTCTGCCCCAGGTCGAGCTGGGCGTACAAGGTGGTCTTGCCGATCCCCTTGGACTCGCAGCTGCCGCGGGCCGCCCGGATGAGCAGGGCGAGCACCGCGTCATCAAGCTCCGCGTCGGGCGCGACAGCGTTGATGAGTCCCCAGTCCAGTGCCTGCCACGCCCCGATCGCATCTCCGGTCAGCGCGAGCTCGGCGGCGCGCTTGCGGCCGATGTTGCGCGCGATGGCGACCATCGGCGTGTGGCAGAACCAGCCGCCCTTGCCGCCCGGTGCCGCGAAGGCGGCCGACTCCGCGGCGACGGCGAGGTCGCAGCTGGCGACGAGCTGGCACCCCGCGGCCGTGGCCAGCCCGTGCACCCGGGCCACCACCGGCTGCGGCACCGCCTGGATCAGGTTCATCAGCTCGGTGCAGGTGCGCAGCAGCCGGCGCGCAGCCTGCAGGTCCGCCTTGGCGACGTCGGCGAAGTCATGGCCGGCGCTGAACACCGGTCCGGCGCCGGCCAGGATGATGCCGGCCGCGTCGCTGCCGCCGACGCCGGCGAAACCGTCGATGAGCTCGCGCATGTGCGCCTCGGAGAGGGCGTTGCGGCGGTGCGGCCGGTTCATCGTGATTGTGGTGAATGGACCGGCCCGCTCCACCAAGATGTGCTCGAACTCCATCACGGCCTCCCGACTGCTGTCCGGCAACTACTGCCCTACCATGATGGCCGGCGTCCCGACCGGGATCGGTATTCACGATCAGGGCTGGCGTCCCGATCGGGCCGCTTCTCGACCAGGGCCGGCCGAATCGGCGGCACGCTGAGATCAGGGTGCGGACAGTTTTCCCACGGTCGGAGGGCTCGTCGTGGCGGCGCTGGTATTCCAGCGGGTCCACGATGACCACCGCGCCGGCAGGTCAGGCGGGCGGTCAGTTGCGCTGGTCCAGGGCTCGCCGGGTCAGGACGCGGGCGAGATGCCGGCGGAACTCGACGTCGGCGTGCATGTCCTCGCCAGGCGCGGTGCCGTCAGCCGCCAGCTGGGCGGCGTCGGCGATGCTGGCGCCGTCGGCCAGTGCCTGCTCAGCGGCGCCCGCCCGCAGCGGCACCGGGCCCATGTTGGCCAGCGCGATCCGGCCGCCGGTCGCCGCCACTCCCACGATCGCCCAGTCGTTGGCCCGCCGGACGAACTTCTGGTAGCCCCACGGGGCGCCCGGCCTGCGCGGCACCCGCACGGCGGTCAGCAGTTCATCCGGCGCCAGGTGAGTCTCGAAGAAGCCGGCGAAGAAATCGTCGGACGCGATCCGCCTCGTCCCGCCCGGACCGCTGGCCTCCACCGAGCCGCCGAGGGCGAGCAGCGCCATCGGCAGGTCGGCGGCCGGGTCGGCGTGCGCGAGCGAGCCGCCGATGGTGCCGCGGTGCCTGATCTGCGGGTCGCCGACCTGCGCGGCCGCATGGGCAAGCAGTGGCGCCTCGGCCCGGACAAGCTCCGATGCGGCCAGGTCGGCGTGGTGCGTCATCGCGCCGATCACCAGNNCGCAGCTTCATCATCGGCAGCAGCGAATGACCGCCGGCCAGCAGCTTCGCCTCGTCGCCCAGGCTGGCCATCAGGTCCAGCGCATGCGCCGGCGACTCGGCCGCCACGTAGTCGAACGGCGCCGGGATCACGAGCTCACCTGCTCACTGGCCGCGGCCAGCACCGCGCGGACGATGTTGTGGTAGCCGGTACACCGGCACAGGTTGCCCTCGAGCCCCTCGCGTACCTGGGCCTCGGTCGGATGCGGGTTCTCCGCGAGCAGGCCGACCGTCGCCATCACCATCCCGGGGGTGCAGAAACCGCACTGCAGGCCGTGCTCCTGGCGGAACGCCCGCTGCACCGGATGCAGTTCGCCGTCCGCCGGGGTGAGCCCCTCGGCGGTCGTTACGTCGCCGCCAGCGGCCTGCACCGTCAGTACGGTGCATGACTTCACCGATGCCCCGTTCAAAAGAATTGTGCAGGCGCCGCACGAGGTGGTGTCGCAGCCGACGTTCGCGGCGCGCAGGCCGCACGTCTCGCGCAGGTAGTGCACGAGCAGCAGCCGCGGCTCGACGTCGTCGGACCGCCGCTCGCCGTTCACCGTGAGTTCCACCCGCATCATGCACCTTCCGATCGCGCTGTGCTGGTCCGCGGGGACGACCCGGAGTTCCCCGCCGGGCCGGCCGCCGGGGGCGGCTCCCCGGCGGCCCTCGCCGCCTGCAGTGCCCGCCAGACCCGCAGCGGCGATGCGGGCATGTCAATGTGCCGGACGCCCAGGTGGGCGACGGCGTCGACGACCGCGTTCTGCACGGCGGGCGTCGCGCCGATCGTGCCTGCCTCGCCGATGCCCTTGGCCCCGAGCGGGTTGTAGCTGGTCGGCGTCGCCATGTCGACAAGCTCGAAGCTGGGCACCTCGGTGGCCGAAAGGAACGGGTAGTCGGCGAAACTGGTGGTCAGCGGATTGCCGTCATCGTCGTAGCGGAACTCCTCCAGCAACGCCTGCGCCGCGCCCTGGGCGATGCCGCCGTGCCGCTGCCCCTCGGCCAGCAGCGGGTTGAGCACGAACCCCGCGTCATCGACGGTGATCATCCTGGTCAGCACCACCTTGCCGGTCTCGGTGTCCACCTCGACGACGGCCACGTGCGTCCCGAACGGGAAGGTGGCGCCGGGCGCGGAGAACACCGCGCGCACCAGCAGCCGCTCATGCTCGGCGAGCCGGGCCAGCGGCACCGCCGCATCCGGGTCACCGGCCACCGCGAACGCGCTGCGACCGGCATCGAAGACCAGGTCCGCCGGGTTAGCCTCCAGCACGGCCGCGGCCCGCTCGCGGGCAAGCTCGATCAGCTCCTGCGATGCCTGCTGCACCGCCGCCCCGCCCTGCTGCAGGCTCCGCGAGCCGCCGGTCCCGCCGCCCTCCGGGATCAGGTCGGTGTCGCCCCACTGCAGCGTGATCTTGTCGAGGGGGATGCCGAGCTCATCGCTGGCCAGCATGGCCCATGCGGTCGCGTGACCCTGCCCGTGCGGGGACGTGCCGGTCAGGATCGTGACGCTGCCGTCGGGATGCACCTCGACGGTGGCGTTCTCCGAGGGGCCTGTCTCCTCGCCATCTCCCGCGCCGGTGATCTCGACATAGCAGGCCAGCCCGATCCCGAGCTGTACGACGTCGCCGCGTTCCCTGCGCTCGGCCTGTTCCTTGCGCAGGCCGTCGTAGTCCGCTGCCGCCAGTGCCCGCTCCAGCGCGACGACGTAGTCACCGCTGTCATAAAGCGCGCCGAACGCGGTCTGGTGCGGCTCGGTAAACGGCGGCAGCAGATTGCGCCGCCGGACCTCGGCCGGATCCATGCCGATCTCGGCGGCGAACAGGTCCATGGCCCGCTCGACGGCGGCGGTGGCCTCCGGCCGGCCCGCGCCGCGGTAGGCGCCCAGTGGCGTGGTGGTGGTGACCACTGTCCTGGCGACTGCCTCCGCCCGCGGGAACGCGTACGGGCCCGGCGTCATCAAGATCGTGAGGAACGGCAGGATCGCGCCGATCCTGGGGTAGGCGCCGGCGTCCTGCAGGATCTCCAGCCGGTAGGCCCGGACCTTCCCGTCCAGGCCGCCGCCGATGGTGACTATCTGCTCCTGCGCCCTGCCGTGGGTCATCCCGATCAGGTTCTCGTACCTGGTCTCGGTCCACCGGGCCGGGCGGCCGAGCCGCCTGGCCACCCAGGCCACCACGGCATGCTCGGGATCGGCGCCGAACTTCGCGCCGAAGGCGCCGCCGACGTCGGGGGTGATCACGCGGATCTGTTCGGGCTCGACGCCGAGCAGCCCGGCGAGGCTGCTCCGGGTTCCCTGCGCCCCCTGGTTCGGCACCCAGGCCGTCAGCCGGCCGTCCTTGCCCCAGACGGCGGCGGCGGCCCTGGTCTCCATCGGGGCGGGGGCGACGCGCTGGTTGACGATGGCGTGGCTGACCACGGCGTCGCAGTCATCGAACAGGTGCTCATCGAGCGCGGCCGGGTCGCCGAAGTTGGCCGCGATGTTGGTGCCGGCCTCCTCGAACAGCACGACCTCATCGGATGCGGCGTCGGCAAGGCTGATCACGGCCGGCAGCGGCGCATAGTCGACATCGACAAGCTCGACGGCGTCCTCGCCCTGGTAGGGCTCCTCGGTAACGACGGCGGCCACCGGGTCGCCGACGTAGCGCACCACGTCGGGCGCCAGCAGCCGCCGCCGCATCCGGTCGTTGAGCAGCGCCGGCATCATCGGGCCGATGTCCGGCAGATCGGCAAGGTCGGCGCCGGTGAATGCCGCGATCACGCCGGGAGCCGACAGCGCCGCGCTGACATCGATCCCGGTGATCCT
>PMSW01000146.1:0-1442 GCA_003168215.1 Actinomycetota bacterium | reverse complement strand
CCCAGGATGCTCACGACAGTCGCTCCCCCTCAAAAGGTAGTGGCGATCCGCAGGGTCGCCACCCCACCAGCGTAGTTGGCCCGCTGGCCGGCGCTGTACTGGCAGGCTTGCTGGCGCTGTTCTGACAGGGGAGCGCGGCGAAGCGTGGTCATCGGCCATGCTGAGGCGCGGGCGGGATGGTGGCGATGCCCGGCGCGGTCTCGGGCCAGACAAGCAGGACCGGGCAGGGCGCGTGGTCGACAACGAAGCGGGTCGCGGGACTCAGGCTGCGGGGTCCCAGGTGGGTGCGGTCGCCGTCGCGGGCGAGGATGAGCAGGTCGGCGCCTTCGGCGGCGGCGACGACTTCCCGCTCGATCCGCCCGGATCGTTCCAGCTGAGTGCAGGGCCGTCCCAGCCGCTCGGCGGCGGCCCGCTGGAGCTGCTGAGCGGAGGCGGCGGCCAGCTCCTGCAGGCGGCTGCCGGGGTCACGCTCGGGGCGGCCGCGGCCGAACAGGCCCGCGTAGGCGCCGCGGGCGGTGCCGGGGANNGGCGTCGACGCAGGCTGGCCAGGTGCCTTCGACGATCCAGGCGATCACGGTCACGGGAATCAGCCTCCGATGGCGTGCAGCGAGGCCCACAGCGCCAGCACTGCCAGGATCAGGGCAGCAGGCACGGTGAGCAGTCCGAGCCGGGTGAACTCCGCAAGGTCGACGCCGGTGTCATGCTCGCGCGCGATGCGGCGCCACAGCAGGGTGGCCAGGGATCCGGCGTAGGTGAGGTTGGGGCCGATATTCACCCCGATCAGTACCGCCAGGACGGCGCCGGGACCCGCCGGGACGGCCAGCGGCAGCAGCACCAGCACGGCGGGCAGGTTGTTGATCACGTTGGCCAGCACGGCGGACAGCGCCGCGGTGGCCAGTAGCGAGGGCAGCGTGATGCCGCCGGGCACCAGATGCCCTAGCGCCCCGGCGAGCCCGTTATCGACCACCGCGCGCACCACGATCCCCAGCGCCAGCACGAAGAGCAGGAACGGGATGTTCGCGGCCCTGGCGATGGCAGCCGGGGTGGTGCGGCGCTGGGCCAGGCCGCGGCCGGCCAGCACCGCCGCGCCGGCCAGGGCCGCCCATGCCGGGTTCACCCCGGCGGCGGAGGTGAGGGCAAACCCGGCGAGCGTGCAGGCCACCACCGCCAGGACGAACACCGGGACCGCGGGCGGCTCGGCGGCAGGCGGTGCCTGGGCACCCGCGTCCAGGTCGGAGGCGAAGAACCGCCGGAAGACGGCGTACTCGGCTCCGATGGCGACCAGCCACGGCAGCGCCATCAGCGCGGCGAAGCGGGTGAAGCTCAGCCCGCTGGCCGCGAACGCCAGCAGGTTGGTCAGGTTGGAGACTGGCAGCAGCAGGGACGCGGTGTTCGCCAGGTGGGTGCACGCGTACACGTGCGGCCTGGGACGTGCCCCCAGC
>PMSW01000122.1:15407-30520 GCA_003168215.1 Actinomycetota bacterium | reverse complement strand
CCGTCGGCTCGCCAGGCCCCGCGGGCCCGGTCCGGCAGTTCCCGGTCCCCGGCTGGCTCGCGCCCTGACCCGGCGCGGTCAGCTGCGCTGGAGGTGCTCCGGGCCGTGGCCGAGCGCGATGCCTACGCGAACCTGATGCTGCCGTCCGTGCTGCGGGACAGCGGCCTTACCGGCAGGGACGCGGCGCTGGCAACGGAACTCGCCTACGGGACGCTGCGCGGCCAGGGTACCTACGACGCGATCCTCGCGGTGTGCAGCGACCGTAACCTCGATCAGATCGACCTGCCTATCCGCCAGGTGCTGCGCCTGGGCGTTCACCAGCTTCTCGCCACCCGGGTACGCGCCCACGCCGCCGTTGCCACCTCCGTCGATCTCGCCAGGGCCGCGGCTGGCCAGCGCCCGGCCGGGTTCGTCAACGCGGTGCTCCGCAAGGTCGCGACGCGCGACCTCGATGCCTGGATCGAGATCGCCGCGCCCAGCCGCGCAGCGGATCCGATCGGGTACCTGGTCATCAGGTACAGTCACCCGCCCTGGATCGTGACGGCGCTGCGCGATGCGCTGGGCGAGGACGCTGGCGGCGACCTGGCCGAGACCGAGGCCGCCCTGGCCGCCGACGGCACCCGGCCGGCGGTCACCCTCTGCGCGACACCCGGTCTGGCCAGCCCGGCGGAACTCGTCACCGGCGAGGGCGGGCTGGCCCGGTGGTCCCCGTTCGGCGCGTACCTGGCGGAGGGAAACCCGGCCGCCGTCGCGGCCGTGGCGCAGGGCCGCGCGGCGGTGCAGGACGAGGCAAGCCAGCTCGTGGCGCTGGCGCTGGCGCGGGCGGATGTGCGCGGCCGGGATAGCCGGTGGCTCGATCTGTGCGCCGGGCCGGGCGGCAAGGCGCGGCTGCTCGGCGGGCTGGCGGCCGGGCGTGATGCGCGACTGCTTGCCGCGGACGTGCGCCTGCACCGGGCCAGGCTGGTCCGCGCCGCCACGGCCGGCACTGGCCGGGCACGGGTCGTGGTGGCCGACGGGACCGCATCTGCCTGGCGGCAGGGAGCGTTCGACCGGGTGCTTGCTGATGTGCCGTGCTCGGGGCTCGGCGCGCTTCGCCGCCGGCCCGAGGCGCGCTGGCGCCGCACGCCGGCGGATGTCGCCGAACTCGGCGCGCTGCAGCGCGGGCTGCTTGCCGCTGCGCTTGACTCGGCCAGGCCGGGCGGGGTGGTCGCCTACGTCACGTGCTCCCCGCACCTCGCGGAAACTCGCGGGGTCGTGGCCGCGGTGCTGGCGGCGCGGGACGACACCGAGGTGCTCGACGCGCCCGCGATGCTCCCTGAGGTGCCCGGCCTGCGCTGCCCTGCTGCCGGCGGCCTGTACGCCCAGTTCTGGCCGCACCGGCACGGCACCGACGGGATCTTCCTCGCGCTGCTCCGGCGGACTGCCCCGCTGCCATCAGGGCGACGCGGGTGAGGCGTCCGGTTCCGGTCAGGATCGGGCGGCGGCAGTGCCGCCGGGTGCCCTGCGGGATGGCCGGGCACCCGCGGCGTCGTGGCCGCGGTGCCCTGCCGCGCGATGGTGACAGCCCGCGAGCAGCCGCCCGCAGTCTTGCGGACATTTCCCGGCACATACAAGTAAGATCCCTCCCCCTTTAAGGGCAATATGTACGCAAAGAGCCGGCGCACTGGCGCGCGGCCAGGAGGGAGATCAGATGCGAGCGTTCCTGCGGATAGCGGCCATCACCACGGCAACAGGTCTGTTGCTGGCCCCGGCAGCCAGCATGGCTTCTGCTGCTTCGGTATCGCACCCGGCGGCGATTCACGCCGCGAGTGTGCACCTGACCAGTGGCGAGACGTCGCTGACCACCGTGTCCGGCCTCACCGAGACCCTGCTGGAGAGCAGCATCTCGCTGTTCGCCACCTCGCCGGGCGAGGAGTCGCTGAGCGGCTCGTCGACCAACCCGCAGCTCGAGCTCTCGTTCCCGGTCTCTGGCGGGCGGGTGAACCCGAGCCACCTCACCGGGACGATCAAGCACCGGGGCGGCATCCTGTTCATCAACACCTCGAACAGCGACACGCTCAAGCTGAGCCGCATCCACATCAGCCTGACGAGAAAGCACCTGTCCGCGATCGTCAGCGGCACGCGCGTGACGATAGCGGACCTCAGCTTCTTCAACGCCACGGTCCGTGTCGGGCTGAGCCACGTCAAGGTACGGCATATCCGCGCGAAGCTGACCACGGCGGGGGCGGATGCGCTGAACGCCGCACTCGGCGTGTCGCTGTTCGCGGAGGGCGAGCGGATCGCCACAGTGCGAACGCTGGTGCGGTTCTAGCGGTCGCGCACGGCGGCCCTCCGCCTGCGGTCAGGATCCGTGCGGCGGGGACTGGCTGATCTGGGTCAGGAACTGGCGCACGAGATGGTCGGTGAACTCGCGCGGCACGGGCTGGCCGGTGACTATCACCCGGTAGTAAATGGGGCCGACGAGCTGGTCGACCGCGAGATCGATGTCGGTGCCGGCCGGCAGCTGGCCGCGCTCGGCCGCGCGCAGCAGGGGGATGCGGTCCCGGTCGCGCTGCTGGCTGAGGTAGTCGGCGCGGAACCTGGCGGCCACCTCCGGATCGTGCTGGGCCTGGCCGGCCAGCGCGCGGAAGACCGCGCCCGCATCGGACTCGGTCAGGAAACGGGCCAGCCTGCTCAGCTGGATGCGCAGGTCGCCGGCGAGGTCGCCGCTGTCGGGCGGGGTCAGGTCCTCGGCCGCATCACCGTCCAAGGCATCCATCAGGATGTCGGCCTTGGACGGCCACCAGCGGTAGATGGTCTGCTTGGCCACCCCGGCCCGTGCCGCGATTCCCTCGATCGTCACCCCGGCGAAGCCGCGTTCTACCAGCAGGTCGTCCGCTGCCTCGAGCACGGCCCGCCGGGCTTGCTCACTGCGTCCGTGCCGGTTTCCGCGGTGCGCAGCACCCCGGCCGGCGCCATCGGCGCTGGCCCCGCTGCCGCCGGCGGCCCGCCGGGTGTCGCCTCGCATGCCATCCTCCTGACCCGGCAGCCTATCCCCGCCATTGACTAGACGTAACGTTGCGTCTAGTCTAAATGCCATGCCCAACACCTTGCACTCACCGCCGGTCCGCGCCGTGCTCGACCGGCTGTTCGCCGCCGCTGCCCTCGACGACGACGCCAGGCCGCAGCTCGGCCCCGGCCGCTCGTTCGCGTCCGCCACCGCGCAGGAGCGCGCCGACGCGCTGGAAGCCGTCTACATGCCGATCTCCGCGCGGGGCGGTGACCTGCTGTACGCGCTGGTCCGGGCCAGCCGCCCGGACACTGTCATTGAGTTCGGTACTTCCTTCGGTATTTCCACCCTGTACCTGGCCGCCGCGGTGACCGACAATGCCGCCGGCCGGGTACTCAGCACCGAGCTGAGCGCGACCAAGATCGCCGCGGCGCGGGCCAACCTGGCCGAGGCCGGCCTGGCCGGCCCGGTAACCATCCTGGCCGGCGACGCCATGGAAACCCTTGAAGCTATCCCGGGACCGATCGGCCTCGTGCTGCTGGACGGCTGGAAGGACCTGTGCCTGCCGGTCCTGCGGCTGCTGGAGCCCAGGCTCGCGCCCGGTGCGCTGGTCGTGGCCGACGACATCACCCTGCCCTCCATGGCCGGGTACCTTGACTACGTCCGTGACACGGCCAGCGGATACGTGAGCGTCGCCTTCCCGGTGGAAGACGGCATGGAGATCAGCTGCCGTGCCAGCGTCAGCACCCCGCAGGCAGGCCATCGGAGGACCTGACCGGCACTCGTCCTCGTGCACCGCGCAGGCTCATTTCCTGAGTTCCGCGAGCAGTTCCCAGTACTGGCCGAGAATGGACGGCACCGAGCCGAACGACCCGGCGAAGTGCTCGGCAAGCGGGATCTCCGTATTCATCGCCGGATAACCGTGCTCGGCCAGGATTGCCCGCGCCTCGCGGGCCGAGCGCGTTCCGCGGCGTACCTTCGTCAGCAGCACGCCGACGTCGACGGGGTGCGATACCCCGATCTCGGCCAGTATCTCAAAGGTCGGCCTGATGCGGTTCAGGTCCAGCCCGGTCGGCGACACGGGTACCAGGACGGTAGCGGATGCCAGGATCGCCGAGCGGATTATCCCGAGGTCGCCCGGCGGCGCGTCAACGATGACGTGCTCGTAGCCGGCGCCGAGATCAGCCAGCCGGACATGCACGTCCCTGGTGGCCATGCTGACCACCGTGAAGGGCAGCGGGCTGCCCCGCTCCAATGCGGCCTCGCTCCAGCTCATCAGGGAACCCTGCGGGTCGCAGTCCACCGCCAGCGTACGGCCGAGCCGGTGCAGGACCATGGCGAGGCTGACGGCCGACGTAGTTTTGCCGGTGCCCCCTTTTGACGACACCAGCCCGAGCCTCATCTGATGGTTTCCCTTCCCGATACCTGGCCGGATCGTAGCGCAGCCGATGCCAGGCCCCCGGAAACCGGCCTGTTACGGCTCGCCCGGGAACCGGCGCTCTGGGCCGGAGCGGGACGGCAGCCGCCCCGACCTCGCGGCGGGGGGGCAAAGGTGGTGGTCATGCCCCCGGCCACTGGGGCGGCCGAGCACAATGGGGCATGTCCACGTTCAGCCCGCACGGCCACCTGGGGAGTCGGCCGATCCGGCCGGCGAGGAGACTCGGCCTCGGGCTCATCGCACTGCTGCTGGTGCTGGTCGGCGGAACGGTGGGTTATGTGGCGTTCGGCTATGGAGTGCTCGACGCCGTCTTTCAGGCAGTTATCACTGTCTCCACCGTGGGCTTCGGCGAGGTCCACCGCTTTGGCGCAGGACAGAAGATATTCACGATCGTGCTGATCCTGACCGGTGTCGGCGCGGCCGCGTATAGCTTCACCGTATTGGTCGAGACTCTCCTCGAAGGCTACCTTGCCGACGAATTCGGGAGGCGGAGGATGGAGCGCCAGGTCAGGAAAGCGCGGGATCATGTAGTCCTGTGCGGCTGGGGCCGCGTGGGGCGCGCGATCGCGCACAGCCTGCGTAACTCGCAGGTCGAGGTGGTCGTGGTCGACTCCTCAGCCGAGCGGGCCGGCACCGTTGACGGGCCATCCCTGTGTGGCGATGCCACCAGCGAGGACGTCTTGCGCGCTGCCGGGATTGATCGGGCTGCGGCGCTCATTACCGCACTCAATGGCGACGCCGACAACCTCTATGTGACCTTGACCGCTCGTTCCATGCGCCCCGACCTATTCATCGTCGCCCGCACCGCTTCGGAATCTGCTATTGCCAAACTCATCCAGGCGGGAGCCAACCGGGTGGTGAACCCGCAGGATCTCGGTGGTGCACGCATGGCAGCGCTCGCAACTCAGCCGCACGTAGCCGAGTTCCTGGACGTCGTCATGCACGACGGCAGCCTGGAATTCCGCCTTGAGCAGGTAGCAGTGCCCCCCGAGTCGCCGCTGGCCGGCCAGACCCTCCGCAGCGCCCAGGTCCATGCGCGTACTGGCGTGCTCGTCCTCGCCCTGCGCCACCCCGGACAGGCGTTCCGCACCAACCCGCCGCCCGAGGCGCACATCGGCGGGGGAGACGTCCTGGTGGTTATCGGCAACGCCAGTCAGATCGACGCTCTCCGGGCACTCGCTCTCGGCGAGGAGCAGCCAGGTGCCGGTATCCCTCAGTGATCACTGACCGGACAGTACCCATTTCGCCGGTTCGTCAGCGAGAGCGGAACGACCCTCCGTCGTCAGTCTGCACGCGGCTTCGCAATTTCGTTTGGGATTGCACGCGCCGGGTAGCGGGGTGCTTAACGGCAAACCAGGGAGGTTTCATGTCAGAGCAGCCGCAAGCCGGCCAGCCCCTGCACCAGGACGATGACCCGCGCGTGCCATCGGAGGCCGTCGGCGAGAGCACGACCGACCGCGGTGAGGACATCGCGGAGCGGGACGGCAAGGAAGCGGGCAGGCAGGACACCGGCACGCAGGGCGAGAGCCAGCGCCCGACGGGCACATCCACAGCCAGGGACGTCACCGCCGTTGACCCGCAGGAGCCCATCGACCCCGCAGCACCGAACCCGCGGTAGCGTCCGCCGGCTGGAGCATCCGGTGCCTGGGCTTTGGCGCTAACGGCGGCTACGCGCTGATGCCGTGCCCGGCTCCCCAGGCCAGGCCGGCGCCCGGCAGCGGAATCCCGCAGTCACACTGCACCTCGCTGCAGGAAATGGTGAAAGGGTGCTGCTCGGCGGCCAGGCGGCAGCCGGGATCGTCGGTGCAGTCGTCCGTGCCGTCAAAATGAGTGATCGCGGTCCCGTGGCAGTGCTCGAGGTCGTGCTCGCAGTCGGTGCACGCTTCGATGCGGGCTGGGGCGGGGACGAGGATTCCTTGCACCCTTCTGATCTATCACCAGGGGACGACATTCTGCCGTCCGCCGGGCCGGCGGCGGGGCAGGCAGTCAGGAAATTTTCCGGCTCCGCCGCTTCGGCGTGCCCGCATCGGTGATCGCCGTGATCAGCTCGGGCTTGGCCATCTTCGATCGTCCCTGGACGTCAAGCTCCGCAGCCCGGGCCAGCAAGTCGGCCTTGGTCATCGCCTCCAGGTCCTGCTGGTTGCCCTTCCCGCCAGACGTGGCAGGTCCGCCAGACGTGGCAGGCCCGCCAGGCGCGGCCCGCCTGGCGGGCGCCGGGGTGGCGCTGCCCGCCGCCGGGGACTGCTTTGTCCCGGCAACCGAGGCCTCAAGGGCAGCCATCAGGTCGATGACGTTGGACTTCGGCCGCTCGGCCTCGAAGACGACGGCGTGTCCCTCGCGCTTGCGCTCGATCAGTTCCTCGACCCGCGCGCGGTAGGTGTTCTGGTAGTCCTCCGCAGACCAGTCCACCGTGAGTGACTCGACGAGCTTCTTGGCGACTTCCAGCTCGCGTCCTTCGAAGGTGGCGTCCTTGGGCAGGCTGTCGAGTTCCTCACTCGGCGTGCGGATTTCGTCGGCGAAGTACATCGTCTCCAGGATCAGCACGTCCTCCCCGGGGCGCACCGCCACCAGGTGCTCCTTGTCGCGCAGGATCAAGGTGGCGATGCCGACCTTGCCCGTCTCCCGCATCGCCTGGCGCAGCAACGCGTAAGCCCGGTCCGCGCCCTTGCCCCGCGGCGCGAGATAATAGGTCTGCCGGAAATAGACCGGGTCGATCCGGTCAAGGTCGACGAAATCGCTGATCTCGATCGTCTCCGACTTACCCGGCGCAACCTCTTTCAGTTCCTCCCTGGTCACCACGACATACTCGCCGTCGCCCAGGTCGAACCCGTTCACGATGTCCGGGGCCTCAACCTCCTCGCCGGTGACCTCGTCCACCTTCTTGTAGCGAATGCGGTTCGAGGTGCCCCTATGCAGCTGGTTGAAATGAATCGTCTGGTCAGCCGTGGCCGTGTACAGGCCCACCGGGACACTCACCAGCCCGAAGCTCAGGAACCCCGACCACAGAGAACGTGCCATGCTCACCTCCCGGCGTCCCCGCGCCGCGGCCGCGTCGAAGATCTTGATTCTATGATGCGGGCGCAAGAAGGCGCTCCTGCCAGGGCAGATGGCATCGCTATCCCCCGGGCAAGGCCGGACGTCCTCGCGCCACCCGGCTGGCCTGCCCCGGGGCGTTTCATCGTGCCAGGCCGCAGTCCGGGCTGGTTACCGGGGAGCGCTGGTGAGGGTTCGGTTCCGGCGACTGGCTATCTTGCTCCCGCCGATGTCAGCCCGCTGGCCCTCGGCATAGCCGGCCCCGTAGCCGCTTCCGCTGTAGGTGATCCGCGCATTGCGGGTTACCGGATAGGCCTGCTCGACGTTGCGCCGGATCACCTGCGTCCGGTCGGCAAGGACCAGGGCGGTCCGCGAGCTCGACTCGGCACCGGGCGAGGTCGCCTGGCTGGCCGCGGCGTGCTCGGCGGCGCGGACACGGGAAATAACGGCGGTCGCGAAACCGAGCAGCCAGCTGCGCCGCCAGGCTCGCGGGCTGCGGCTCCAGGCCGGTACCTGAGCGCCGACCAGGCCGTGCCACATCTGGACGAGCACGGAGGTGTAGAGCAGGTCCGTCCGCTCGATGTCCGATGCGTAGCCGAACATGTGGATCCTGGTGCCGGGCCTGGACCCGGTCAGCACGATGCACTGGCAGCGCAGCGCGGATCCCAGCCCGCACAGCAGGTGCGCCTTCACGCGCGCCCAGGGGTTGTCGATGTCCAGGATGCGGTTGTCCGGGCGGTCGGTCTCCGGCCGGTCGGCGGCGAGCAGCGCCCGGTCGATCCCGTACTTGGCCATCAGCTCCGCGGCCTTGGCCGTCAGGGCCTGGGCCTCCGGTGGCGTGACGCTCTCGTCTTCCGCCTTCGCCAGCAGCTTGCGAACGCGGTCCAGCAGCCTGCTCGCTGCCTCAGAGCTACTTGGTGCCTCGGGAGTCAAAGTCGCGGCCTCCTCGCCGGTGGGGGATTCGAATACGTGCTCGAACGGTATCCGGGGGCTGTGACATTCACCGGGCTATGACATCTCCCGGCGCCAGACCGGTGGCCGGGCCGGGCAGCCAGTCTCGCACGCCGGTCCCTACACTTGCTGCCGAGATGACCGTTCAGATTGCTCCCAGCATCCTGGCCGCGGACTTCGCCAGGCTCACCGACGAGGCCGCGGCGGTGGCAGCCGTGGCCGACTGGCTGCATGTGGACGTCATGGACGGTCATTTCGTGCCGAACCTCACCATCGGGCTGCCGGTCGTCGAGGCGCTGCTCAAGCACGCGGACCTGCCGCTGGACTGCCACCTGATGATCGAGGACCCCGACCGCTGGGCGCCCGGCTACGCCGAGGCAGGGGCGCGGAACGTGACCATCCATGCCGAGGCGGCCCGCGGGCCGGTGCGGACGTTGCGGGCGATCAGGGCGGCGGGCGCGCGGGCCGGGCTCGGGATCAACCCGGCCACCCCGGTGGAGCCGTACGCCGATCTGCTGCCCGAGATCGACATGCTGCTGCTGATGACTGTCGAGCCCGGTTACGGCGGGCAGCCTTTCCTGGATCTGGTGCTGCCCAAGGTCCGCAGGGCCCGCAAGCTCATCGCAGGTCACGGGACGGCGATCTGGCTGCAGGTGGACGGCGGCGTGAGCGAGGAGACAATCGGCCGCTGCGCCGAGGCGGGTGCGGACGTATTCGTCGCAGGCTCCGCCGTCTACTCGGCCGACGATCCCGCGGCAGCTGTCCGCTCGCTCCGCTCACTCGCGGAGCGAGCCAGCGGGCGTTAGCCGCGCGCCCTGCGTTCTTCCCACCTTTCCTGCCATCGGCGGGTCCGCGGGCACAGGGCCGGGCCCGCTGTCGGCAGGATCAGCGAGAATCTTGGCCAGGCCCTGTCGATCCGGGCCGAGCCGCTCGTCGTAGAAGTACCGGGCAGGTGATCCGGCCCGGCATCGAGAGACTGCAAAGGAGACCGGCATGACTCAGTACGCGATCCTCATTTACGAGAACGAAGGCTCGTACGCCGATGCGTCCCCGGAGGTGTGGCAGACGGCCATGGAGGCACACGGCCGATTCGCCGGGCAGGTCGGCGAGAAGGGCGGGAAGATTCTGGGCGGCGAGGCCCTGCAGCCCACCACCACCGCGACGTCGATCCGCGGCGACGTGGTCACCGACGGCCCGTTTGCCGAGACCAAGGAGGCGCTTGGCGGCTTCTACCTGATTGAGGCCAGGGACCTGGATCATGCCCTGGAGATCGCCAAGCTGTGCCCGGCACCGTATGGCGGCGTCGAGGTGCGCCCGGTGATGGACACTTCCGGCGGCTGAGCCGCATCGTCGTGACGGCCAATGCCGCGGCCGGAGATGCCGTGGGCGCCGCTGTTGCGGACGCGCACCGTCGCGAGTGGGCCTTCGTGCTCGCCGCGACGGCGCGCGTCGCGCGTGACATCGACCTCGCCGAGGAATGCGTTCAGGACGCCTACGTGGCAGCGCTGGACGCCTGGTCGCGGCAGGGCATCCCGCGTAACCCCGGTGCCTGGCTGACCACGACGGCCCGGCGGCGCGCGCTGGACGCGCTGCGCCGGGACCGGGCGCTGCGCTCGAAGCTTCCGCTGCTGATCGAGCCTGACTTGCCGCCGTCGGGGAGCGGGCTGTCCGAGCCGGGCGACGCGGCCGGGCCGGCCCGCGAGACCGCCACCGGCGGCCGGGCGGAGGATGACGTGATTCCCGACGACCGGCTCCGGCTCGTCTTCACCTGCTGCCATCCGGCCCTGGCCAGGGAGGCGCAGGTGGCCCTGACCCTGCGGCTGGTCTGCGGCCTGACGACCGCCGAGATCGCCCGGGCCTTCCTGGTGTCCGAGCCGACCATGGCTGCCCGGGTGACCCGCGCCAAGAAGAAGATCTCCGCCGCCCGCATCACCTACCGGGTGCCCGGTGCCGCCGAACTGCCCGACCGGCTGGACGCCGTGCTGACCGTCGTGCACCTGCTCTACACCACCGGCCACACGGCCCCGGCGGGCGAGAACCTCGTCCGCGCCGACCTGGTGGACCGCGCCATCGGGCTGGCCCGCATGATCAGCGCGCTGATGCCGGACGAGCGGGAGGTGCGCGGGCTGGTGGCCCTGCTCCTGCTGACCGACGCACGCAGGACCACTCGCGCCGACGCTGACGGCCGGCTGCTGCTGCTCGAGGAGCAGGACCGGTCCCAGTGGGATCGCGCGGCGATCGACGAGGGCGCAGCGCTGGTCATCGATGCACTGCGCGGCGGCTGCCCCGGGCGCTTCGCGCTGCAGGCCGCGATCGCCGCGCTGCATGCCGAGGCGCCCAGCTACCGGCAGACCGACTGGCCGCAGCTGCTCCAGTTGTACGGGGAACTGCTGCGCGCCTGGCCCTCGCCGGTGGTCGCCCTCAACCGCGCGGTCGTGCGGGCCATGGTCGACGGGCCGGAGTCGGCGCTGGCCGAAATAGCCGAGATCGAGCTGGACGGCCGGCTGGACGGCTACCGCTACCTGCCCGCGGCCAAGGCGGACCTGCTGCGCCGCCTCGGCCGCCGCGGCGAGGCGGCGCAGGCCTACCAGGCCGCACTTGAGCTGACCGGCAACTCCGCCGAGCGTGACTTCCTGACCCGCCGGATAGCTGAGGTCTCCGCGCCGCCGGGGTGAGCCGGGCCGCCCGGGGTGAGCCGGGCCGCCGGGCGAGCAGCGCCGCCGGGGTGAGCCGGGCCGCCGGACTGGGCTGCCGGCCAGTCGGCCAGCCTCCCCGGCGGAATAGCAGCTATGGCAGACTGGTTTCGTAAGCAATGCGTGCTCCGGGGTCGGTGTAACTCCGAGCCGGCGGTGACAGTCCGCGACCCAGCCGAAGCCATCGGCTGGCTGACCTGGTGGAATTCCGGGACCGACGGTGAAAGTCCGGATGGGAGGAAGCACGCGCATGGCAGGGCCCGGCACGGGCCTGGCCGCCATGCATGCGCATTTGCGCGTCCCCGGAGCCTGCGGCAGAAGTGACGGCTCCTGAGGAGGACGCGGTGTTCACCGGAATCGTGGAAGAGCTCGGCGAGGTCGTCGCGCTGGAACAACTCGGCGGCGCGGCGCGGCTCACCGTGCGCGGCCCGCTGGTCACGGCCGGCGCCGCCAGCGGTGACTCGATCGCGGTCAATGGCGTCTGCCTTACGGTCACGGCCATGTCCGGCGGCACGTTCACCGCCGATGTGATGGGGGAGACGCTCGGCCGTTCCGGACTCGGCGCGCTCGGGCCGGGTGCGGCGGTGAACCTGGAGCGGTCGCTGCGGCTGGACGGCCGTCTTGGCGGGCACCTGGTGCAGGGCCATGTTGACGGCACCGGCACGATCACCGGGCGCAGGCCAGCGCCGCACTGGGAGGTCGTCCGGATCGGGATGCCGCCCGGATTGCTGCGTTATGTCGTTGAGAAGGGCTCGGTCGCGGTGGACGGAGTAAGCCTGACCGTGTCAGCGGCCGGCGGCAGCCCCGGCCAGTCCGGCGAGCCTGACCAGCCGGGGTGGATCGAGGTCAGCCTGATCCCGGAGACGCTGCAGCGGACCACGCTGGGGCGCAAGCAGGCTGGCGAGACGGTGAACCTGGAGGTCGACATGATCGCCAAATACGTCGAGAAGCTGCTCGGCGCCGGAGTGCGGTCATGAGCCGCGAAACGCCGGCGGACGCCAGTACCAGGCTGGACGACGTGGACCGCGCCATCGCGGATATCGCCGCAGGCCGTGCGGTCGTGGTAGTCGACGACGCCAGCAGGGAGAACGAGGGGGACATCGTCTTCGCGGCGGCAAAGGCCACGCCTGAGCTGCTGGCCTTCACGATCAGGTATGCGCGGGGCCTTATCTGCGTGCCGATGGTCGGCGGTGAGCTGGACCGGCTTCAGCTGCCGCAGATGACCAACGACAACCAGGAGCACATGGGCACGGCCTTCACGATCAGCGTCGATGCGCGGGACGGGATAACCACCGGGATCTCGGCGGCGGACCGGGCCAGGACCATCCGGGCACTGGTGGATTCCGCGACGGAGCCCTACGAGATCGTCCGCCCCGGCCATGTCTTCCCGCTGCGCTATGCCGAGTGCGGGGTGCTGAAGCGGGCCGGGCACACGGAGGCTGCGGTGGACCTGGCCCGGATGGCCGGGCTGAGCCCGGCGGGCGTGGTGGCGGAGATCTTCAACGACGACGGGACGATGGCCAGGCTGCCGCAGCTCCGTGCCTTCGCGGACGAGCACGGGCTGGCGCTGATCTCCATCGCGCAGCTGATCGAGTACCGCAGGCACTCCGAGCGCATTGTCCGCCGCGTGGTGGAGACCAGGATGCCGAACCAGTTCGGCGAGTGGCGCGCCTTCGGCTACCTGAGCTCGGTAGACGGGACCGAGCACCTCGCCCTGGTGCTCGGCGATATCGGTGAGCCCGCCGCGGGCGTCCTGGTGCGGATGCACTCCGAATGCCTGACCGGGGATGTGTTCAGCTCCGGGCGCTGCGACTGCGGCGCCCAGCTCAAGGCGGCGATGGAGATGATCGCGGCCGAGGGCCGCGGCATCGTGCTGTACCTGCGCGGTCACGAGGGCCGCGGCATCGGGCTGGTCAGCAAGCTGCGCGCCTACCAGTTGCAGGACGGCGGCGTGGACACCGTGGACGCGAACACCGACCTCGGCCTGCCCGTCGACGCGCGCGAGTACAGCACCGGCGCGCAGATGCTCGCCGACCTGGGGGTCCGCTCGCTGCGCCTGCTGACCAACAATCCGGACAAGGTCCGCGGCCTGTCCGGATTCGGCATCGAGGTGGCCGGCCGGGTGTCGCTGCCGGTAACCCCGACGCCCGACAATCTGCGGTACCTGATGGCCAAGCGGGACCGGCTGGGCCATCAGATCGATAATCTTCCCCGCCGGATCGGGGACCTTCTGCTGCNNGGCGTGCCGGACGCGCCAGGCGTGCCGGACGCGCCGGACGCGCCGGACGGTGATTCTCCGGTGGCGGCCCGGCCAGCTCCCGCAGGGACGCGATGAGCGGGCAGGGCCGCCCGGCCGGCCAGGTTGTCAGCGGCGCCGGGCTCACCCTGGCGATCGCGGCGGCCCGATGGCATGCGACCATCACCGGCAGCCTGCTGGAGCGGGCAATCGCCGCAGCCGCTGCCTGCGGTGTTGCCGACCCGCTGGTCATCCGGGTGCCCGGCGCTGTCGAGCTGCCCGTGGTGGCCGCCGAGCTGGCTCGCCGGCATGACGCGGTAGCCTGCCTGGGCGCCGTCATCCGGGGCGGGACGCCGCACTTCGACTACGTCTGCGACGCGGTGACCTACGGGCTGGCACGGGTGGCGCTTGACACCGGGACCCCGGTCGGCAACGGCGTGCTGACCTGCGACAGCCTGCAGCAGGCGATCGAGAGATCAGGCGGCGACGGCAGCGCCGAGGACAAGGGCTGGGAGGCCGTCGTGGCTGCCCTGGAGACCGCGCTCGTGCTGCGCGGCCTGCGCAACCCGGCCGGCTAAGGACGCGGCCTGGCGGGGCGCAGCGACCGTGAGCAGGCCTGCCCGCTGGGCGCGGCTCGGCGCAAGGTGGGAGACCGGGTTCTCCTCGTAGCGGATCAGGTCGTGCTGCACCGCGGTCATCAGCGCCTGCGCCCGGTTGGCCGCGCCGAGCTTGTCGTAGAGACGTGCCACGTAGGTTTTCGCGGTGGACGTGCTGATGTACATCGCCTGGGCGATCACCGGGATGGTCAGGCCGTCGCGGAGCAGCCGCAGCACCTCCGCCTCCCTGGGGGACAGTGCCAGCCGTTCCCGTGCGTGCCGGCGGCGGCCGAGTGCCATCGCCAGCCCTGATGCCGTGAACGACGTGGCGGCGACGGCGGCATGCCGGATCGCCGCGATGGTCTCTTCCACCGGCGCGGTCTTCGCGACGAAAGCCGAGACCCCGGTCTCCAGCGCCCGGAACAGCAGGTGGTCCTCGTCGCGGGAAGTCAGCATGACGATGCCGAGGCGGGGATAGCGGGACCGGAACTCCCGGGCCAGCTGCATGCCGTCGCCGTCGGGCAGGATGGAGTCTATGGTCACCACGTCCGGTTCGGCCGCCTCGACCACCTTGTGCGCCTCGGCCGCTGACCCGCATTCGGCCACGATCTCGATGTCGGCATGCCCCGCGATCAGCTCGCGCAGGCCGTACCGGGTCAGGGTGTGACCATCCACGATCACCAGACGAATCGCCATGATGGTTCCCCCCCGCCGCGGCTAGCGTTTACGACTTCAGTTCGAGTCTCCCTGCCTGGCGTCAGCGCTGGAAGAGTCGTAGTACCCACCTTCCTGCTCCAGTGGACCGGGTCAATGTGCCCGTCCTTATCATCATACAAGCCCAGTTGACAAGCTAATATCGAAAAAACTGCCTAAATAGGCAGAATAGCCATAAACAACTCGACTTTCGCAGTTAGGCTGCTGCCTCGGCCCAGGCCAGGCGGATGGCGCGGATTTCTTCGGGGGTGGGCTGGCGGGGCACGTCGGGGTTATATTGCGCGGCGATCAGGATGCGGCGGAGCCGGATGATCATGCCGGGGTAGGCGGGGCTGGCCTTGGCGGCGTACCAGGGGGCCTGGGCGCGGCGGCCGCGGACGACGCTGGGGTGGTGCCCGGCGAGGTGGTACCAGGTGATCACGATGGACTGGGTGAACAGGGCGAAGGGGACGGTGC
Organism: Actinomycetota bacterium; assembly: GCA_003168215.1. Lineage (GTDB taxonomy): Bacteria > Actinomycetota > Actinomycetes > Streptosporangiales > Streptosporangiaceae > Palsa-506. The sequence continues at coordinate 15,414 of PMSW01000122.1, read as the reverse complement.
GCTCGAC
>PMSW01000122.1:0-15319 GCA_003168215.1 Actinomycetota bacterium | reverse complement strand
GCTCGCGGACGGTGACCCGGGCGGTCTTCCCGTACCGCATCACCGTGGCGTCCTGCCCGGGGACGGCGGCGGCGGGCTGTGCCGGGGTGCCGATCTTCTCGCCCCGGCTGCGGGGGCGGCCGCGCCGCCCGCGGCACAACAGCGGGTTATCCAGCCCGGGATGGACCTCATACAAGGACGCGTGGCGGGGCAGCGGCCCGGTCAGGGTCACCTCCCGCGGCAGGTGCCGCAGCTCGCTGCAGGCATAGCCGCCCGTCAGCGACCACGTGCACGGCGCGGCCGCGGCAGGCGGGCGCGGCGGCGATCATCTCGATCAGCTCCCGGGCGAGCCGGGTCTTAGGCGGGCCGCCCTTGCGCCACAGCCGGGCGGCGACCGGCAGCGCCACCGGGCGGTTCAGGAACGGCAGCATCACCACGACGGCGGCCACCACGAACGTGTTGCCGCGGGAGAGCTGCGGGCTGCCCGGCGCGACCTTCCGTGACCCGTCATGCCCCCAGTACGCGGCATGGACCTTGCGGCCCGAACGGCGGAACATCGTGTCATCCACCGCGATCACGACCGGCGTGGAGGCTGGCACCAGCCAGCCGGTGACCAGCCGCAGCACCACCAGCCCGACCTCATCGGCGCTCCACGCCGCGGCGGCGAAGAACCGGTGCGCCCGGCTGTGATGCCACACCCCGCCCAGCCCCGCCCCGGCCAGCATCCCGCACACCGTCCGGGCCGCCGGGCGCGCCACCAGCCCGGCAGTCACCAGCGCGAACGTCGTGAACGCCGGCACGGTGAAACACGGCCGGAACGCTTCCAGCAGCTCCAGCAGCGACGGCGGTAACCTGTGAAAGCGAAGCATCGGCGGTACTCCCTCGCGGAGGTTTTACGGCAACCGCCGATGCTTCCTCACATCCGGGCCAGGATCAATCCCCAAAACCGCAACTCGAACAGGCGTTCCCCAAAACCGCCAAAGTCGAGATAAACAATCCGATCCGGGTTGGTGCCGCTGGCGAGGGCTTGATCTGGCCTAGTGCCCGCTGGCGAGGATGGCGATCAGGGCGCCGCCGAGCAGGAACGGCCCGAACGGGATCGCGCTGCGCAGGGTGATCCGCCGCGCGGCCAGCAGCGCCAGGCTGAAAACCGCCGAGAGCACGAAGCCGAGGCTGCCCCCGATGAGCAGGGTATGCCAGCCGAGCCAGCCCAGGGCGAGGCCGGCCAGCGCGGCCAGCTTGATGTCGCCGCCGCCGAGCTGGCCGGGGCGCGCCAGCGCCAGCAGCAGGTAGCCGGCGGCCATGACGACGCCGCCAAGCAACGCGCGCACGAACGCGCCGTAGTCGTGCCCGATCGCGGCAGCGGCGGCCAGCGCGATGGTCAGCGCCGGCAAGGCGGGCAGGACGAGCCGGTCAGGAAGCCGTTGAACGGCGATGTCGATCGCGGCAAGCGCCACGCCGAGCACGGCGAAGAAGCCGAGTGCCACCACGTCGGGCTGGGCGCCGAACCGTCCGAGCAACAGCGCCAGTACCGCGGCGGTGGGCAGCTCCAGCGCCATCGGGGTGCCGAGGCGGCCCCGGCACTGGGCGCATCGGACGCCGGGCCAGCGGGGCACCGGGGCAGCGCAGGACGGGCAGGTGCTCCGGTCCGGCTCGCCGCTCGGCGCCGACAGCCGGAAGACCGGGCCGCGCATCGCGGCTCCGATCGGCAGGCCAGCGAGAGCACCCCCAACGGCCCACATCAGATTCATATCACTAACAGTAGGCAAATAATTACTTAGAGCGAATTTTTGCCACCGTAGGACAGCCTTGCTGGTGCCCCGTGCCGGCCGATCGCCCGACATGCCGGCCGGCCGGCGGGCTTTCTCTGGCCGTTCAGCCGATGCCGCGCCGCGCCGCGATCAGACAGGCTTCTCGCATACCGGGCGGCCCGTGCCGCCCACCAGGTGCCTCACCCCCAACGCCAGGTCCAAAGGAGTTCCACATGCTCAAGCTCTTCGTCTCGGTGACCAACTTTCTCGCACAGCCGCTGCACAGGGACGACCGGGGCGCGACCGCGGTGGAGTACGGCCTGATGGTTGCGCTGATCGCCGCGGTGATCGTCACGGCGGTCACCCTCATCGGCACCAAGCTCACCACCTTGTTCAACTCAGTCGCCACCTCCCTCTGACCCGGTGGCACGCACGGCATCGGCCGCCCATCCGGCGGGCCCGATTTCTCCGGCAGTCCGGCCGATGCCGCGCCCAGCCAGCCAGCTAGCCAGCTAGCCGGCCTAATGCCGAGAAAGGCAGCAGTTGATGAACAGGCGCCGGCGCAGCAATGACGCGCGGGACCGCGGCGCCGCCGCGGTGGAGTTCGCGCTGCTCCTCCCGATGCTGCTGCTGCTCATCTTCGGCATCATCGACTTCGGGCGCGCGCTCAACGCGCAGATCACGCTCACCCAGGCCGCCCGCGAGGGTGCCAGGCTCGAGTCGCTGGACCAGCCGAACGTGGTAAGCCGAACGCAGGCCGCCGCCACCGGGCTGAGCAACGTCAGCGTGACCGTGGTGACGGCCTGCCCGGCTAACGGCGGGGCGGGCACCGACGCGGTCGTCAAGGTGAGCTACGTGTTCTCCTTCATCACCCCGGTCGGCAACATCGCCGAGATGTTCGGCGGTTCCAGCTTCGGGGCCCCAATCACGCTTTCTGCCCAGGGGACCATCCCATGCGAAACCTGATGCTCCGCCTTGTCCGCCACGTCCTGCGGCTGCCCGGCCGCCATGAGCGGGGCGCGATCGGCGTGCTGGTCGGGATACTGATCGGCGCTGGCGTGCTGGTCGGGATGGGAGCCATGGTGGTCGACGTCGGGCAGCTCTACCAGAATCGCGCCGAGCTGCAGAACGGCGCCGACGCGGGCGCGCTCGCGGTGGCCCAGAGCTGCGCCAGTGGCAGCTGCACGTCCAGCGTCGCTAAGTACTACGCCGACGCCAACGCCAAGAGCGGGGTAGCCGGGGTGGACCTGGTGTGCGGATCCGCGGGCCTCGGGGCCTGCCCGGCCAGCACTGGCAAGATCTACGACTGCCCGGCGGCCCCGGCGGCCACCGCGACCTACGTCGACGTGCATACCGAAACCGAGACCGCGACCGGCTCGTCGCTGCTGCTGCCGGCCTTCGCCCGCACGCTGCTCGGCAACGGGAACTATCAGGGCAGCACGGTGTACGCCTGCGCGCAGGCAGAGTGGGGCGCGCCGTCAGCCGCGACCGCCGCCGGGATCGCGGTCTCGGACTGCGGGTGGGACTCTGCGACAAACGACGGGACGTCCTTCGCATCTCCACCGCCGTACCCGGCGAACCCGCTGCCCAAGGCCTCGCAGGACCAGGTGCTCAACCTGAGCGTCGACTCGATGGCCGACGGCTGCTCGACATTCAACTGGACCACCCAGACCGGCAGCTGCTCGTCGAGCTTCACCGGCAGCTTCGATGCCTACTCCGGCTCCGGCATCCCGTCGGGTTGCGAGTCAGTGCTGTCCTCGTCGCAGGCCAACCGCACCGTGATCCTCGTTCCGGTCTATAACTCCGGCTCGATGTGCGGCAGAGGCGAGGACGGCAGCTACACGCTGGTCGGTTTCGCCGCTTTCGTCGTCACCGGCTACCACCTGCCCGGCTTTACCGCCTCGGACTGGCTGAACTCCGCGAACAACTGCACCGGCTCGCAGGAGTGCGTCAACGGCTACTTCACCCAGGCCGTCATTCCGGCCACAGGCACCATCGGCGGCCAGGACATGGGCGCCAGCATTGTCCAGCTCACCGGCTGAGCAACGGGCTCAGGTACGTCGGAGGCTCAGGTACGTCAGAAAAGGGGAATCGTGAAACGTCGCATACTGACCGTCGCGCTGGCACTGCTGCTGGCCGTCCTTGGTACCGCCGGAGTGCTGAGCTACGTCCACCAGGCCGGCATCCGGGCGCTGGCGGGGCACAAGGCGGTCAGCGTGCTGATAGCGACGAAGGAGATCCCGTCCGGCACGTCCGCCCGCGCTGCGCTCGCGGCAGGGCTGGTGAGCGCCCAGACACTGCCTGTCTCTTCGGTGCCGTCCGACGCGGTCCGCTCGATCACCCCTGACCTGGCCGGCCTGGTGACGAGCGCAGCCGTCGCACCGGGGCAGCTACTGCTGCTGCCGATGCTGGTAACGGCCGCGCAGACGACGTCAGGCCTGACGATCCCGGCGGGCATGGTGGCGGTGACCATTCAGCTATGCGTGCCAGAGGCGGTGGCGGGCAATGTACGGGCAGGCTCGGAGGTCGCCGTCTTCGACACCTACGCCGCCGGCAGCACGCTGACCGCACAGCCGGACTGCAACGGGCCGCACCAGCAGCAGGGCTACGGCGCCGTCCACACCCGGATCGTGCTGCCCAAGGTCCAGGTGCTCTCCATCGGGTCTGCCTCCGCTGCCGGACCGGCCAGCTCGTCGGCCACCAGCACGGCCTTCAGCCAGAGCAGCTCCGCGTCGTCCAGCCTGGGCAACGTGCTGGTGACCCTGGCAGTCGACCAGGGCAACGCCGAGCGGCTGATCCAGCTCACCGAGGCGGGCCTGCCCTACCTGGCGCTGCTCACGTCCTCGTCGGCGACCAGACCCGACACCACCGTCGTGCCGCTGCTCCGGCCGCTGAGTTAAGGAGAGAACCCATGCCTATCTTCTGCGAGCCGATCCCCCAACCTACGGCAAGCACCGAAGACCTGATGCTCGGCATCGGCGGTGCGGTCAGCACCGCCGGCACCCTGCAGGCGGCGGCCGAGATGCTGGACAGCGAGCCCGCCGAGACCCTGGTGGTGATCGGCCCGGAGGTGGCGACAAGCGACGCGCTTGAGTTCGCATCGGCCCTGCGGCTGGCGCGGCCGGCCGTCGGCGTGATCCTGGTGCGCGAGTGGGTCGACGTGCGGATGCTGACCGATGCCCTGCGCGCCGGGGTGCGCGAGGTCGTCCCCGCCGGCGACCGTGCTGGGCTGATCGTCGCCTGCGAGCGTTCCCACGAGGTGTCGCTGCGCCAACTCGCGGCGAGCGCCGCCACGGACGCGGTGCCCGCGCCGGAGGGACGGATCGTCACCGTGTTCGCCGCCAAGGGCGGCTGCGGCAAGACCACGTTCGCCGTCAACCTGGGCTTGGCGCTCGCCACCGGCACCGGCCAGCGGGTGTGCGTGGTGGACCTGGACCTCGCGTTCGGCGACGTGGCGATCAGCCTCCAGCTCGATCCGGCACGGACCATCATCGACGCGCTGCCGATGGCTGGTCACCTGGACACCACCGGTGCCGCATCGCTGCTGACCAGCTACCGGCCGGGGCTGGAGATGCTGCTGGCCCCCGTGGTCCCCGGCGACGCGGAGAAGATATCGCCCGCGCTGGTCGGCGAGCTGCTCGCGGTGCTGCGCGGAATCTTCGACTACGTCGTGGTGGACACTCCCGCGCAGCTCAGCGACCACGTGCTCACCGCTATGGATGCCTCGGCTCACATCGTGCTGCTCACCACCCCGGAAGTGCCGGCGCTCAAGAACCTCCGGGTGACGCTGGACCTGCTGGACATGCTCTCCTATCCGGCCGGGCTCCGGTCGGTGGTGCTCAACCGGTCGGATTCCAAGGTCGGGCTCGGCGCGGAGGACGTGGAGCGGGTGGTGCGCGGGCTGATCGCCGCCCAGATCCCGTCCAGCCGCGACGTGCCCGTCTCGATCAACAAGGGGCTGCCGATCATGCTGGCCAGCCCCAGGCATCCGGTCAGCCAGGCCATCACCCGGTTCGCGCGGCAGCGGCTGCTCGAGGTGCCCGCGGCGAAGTCCCGGTCCCAGCGCAGAAGTGCGCGGCGGCAAAGGAAGGCCGCATGAGCCTGTCCGACCGGCTGGCCAGGCAGCAGGCGCTGGCGCCCGCCCCGGTCCGGCCGGAGAGTCCGGGCCCGCAGCACCGCAGCGCCCGGCACCGGCTTTCCGATCGGCCTGCCCCGCCGCGGGCGCTGGCGCCGAAGCAGATGCGGGCGCCTGCGCTGGCAACGGAGCTGCCGGACATGCCCAGCCGGGCCGCCCGCAACGCCGACCCGTTCGCCGAGGTCAAGCGCAGCGTGCACGCGGCACTGCTCGACGTGCTCGGGCCGAAGCTGTACGACGCGCGCCTTGAGCAGCGGGAACTCGAGCAGCAGGTGACGCAGACGCTGCAGGAGGTGCTGCAGCGCGACGAGACCCCGCTGACGGTGGTCGACCGGTCGCGGATAGCGCAGGAGGTGGCGGACGAGATCCTCGGCCACGGCCCGCTCGAGCCCTACCTGCGCGATCCCGGGGTCTCCGAGATCATGGTCAACGGCCACGACCAGATCTACGTCGAGCGCAGTGGCCGGCTGCACCCCGTGCCCGCTGTCTTCGCCGACGAGAGTCATCTGCGCCGGACCATCGACAAGATCGTGGCCCGGGTGGGACGCCGGGTGGACGAGGCCAGCCCCATGGTCGACGCCCGGCTGCCGGACGGCAGCCGCGTCAACGCCGTCGTCCCCCCGGTGGCCCTCGACGGCTCGCTGCTGACCATCAGGAAGTTCGCCGCCGACCCGTTCACGCTGGACGATCTCATCGGCTTCGGCACCGTGACCCCGCCGGTGGCCGAGTTCCTGATGGCCTGCGTGCGGGGCCGGCTGAACATCGTGATCGGCGGTGGAACCGGCTCGGGCAAGACGACCACCCTCAACGTGCTGTCCTCCTTCGTGCCGGACGATGAGCGGATCGTCACCATCGAAGACGCCGCGGAACTGCAGCTGCGGCAGGAGCACGTCATCCGGCTGGAGTCGCGCCCGCCGAGCCTGGAGAACCGCGGCGAGATCCGGATCCGCGATCTGCTGCGGAACGCGCTGCGGATGCGGCCGGACCGGATCATCATCGGCGAGGTCCGCGACGGTGCCGCCCTGGACATGCTGCAGGCGATGAACACCGGCCATGACGGTTCCATCACCACGACGCACTCGAACTCCCCGCGCGACTCCCTTTCCCGCATCGAGACCATGGTGCTGATGGCCGAAGTCGACCTGCCGCAGCGTGCTATCCGCGAGCAGATGGCGTCGGGCATCGACCTGATCATTCACCAGTCCCGGCTCAAGGACGGCAGCCGGCGGATCACGCACATCACCTCTGTCGAGGGAATGGAGACCGACATCATTACGCTGCTCGATGTTTTCCTTTTCGACTTCCACGCGGGGCTGGACGAGCATGGCCGGCACCGGGGTGTGCTGCGCAGCACCGGCCTGCGGCCCCGGTTCGTCGACACCCTGGCCGATCGCGGCGTGGCGCTGCCAGCGGAGATCTTCGCCTCCGAGGGGTTCGGAAAGTGAGCGGCGTCGCAGCCGGGGCAATCTTCATAGCGCTGCTGGGACTGGCGCTGCTCGTCACCAGGTCGCTGCGCCGCGATGACGGGCGCCCGGACCTGGCGGCCCAGATCGAGCGCTACGGCCAGCAGCACGGGCAGGCCGCTGCGCACGCGGACGGAACGGTGGCCAGCGCGGCCGTGGGCTGGGTGGCGCGGATGCTGCAATCCGGTGACACTGACCGGCAGCTTGCCAAGCGGCTCGACCGGGCCGGAATCGCCAGGAAGCCAGCCGAATGGGCGCTGCTCGGCGGCTGCGCCTGCGTGGTGCTCGCCGCACTGCTGACGGCACTCACCGGCAACGCGCCGGTCGCCGTCATCGTCGGAGTGCTGGCCGGCTGGCTCGGGATGCGGCTCGTGCTGAGCTTCCGGATCGCCCGGCGGATGGCTGCCTTCGGCGACCAGCTGCCGACGGTGCTGCAGCTGGTGGCCGGCTCGCTGCGGTCGGGCTTCTCGCTCGTGCAGGCGCTGGACGCGGTGGTGCGCGAGGAAGCCCAGCCCGCCGCAGGGGAGTTCGCCCGCGCGCTGGCCGAAGCCCGGCTCGGAGTCGCCCTGGACGTCGCGCTCGACGGGGTCGCCAGCCGGATGGACTCCGAGGACCTGCGGTGGTCGGTGATGGCGATCCGGATCCAGCGGGAAGTCGGCGGCAACCTCGCCGAGGTGCTGCGCAACACCGTGGTCACGATGCGCGAGCGTGCTTACCTGCGTCGCCAGGTCCGGTCGCTCAGCGCGGAGGGGCGGCTGTCTGCCTACATCCTGGTCGCGATGCCGTTGCTCGTCGGCGGCTGGCTGATGCTCACCAGCCCTGCCTACATGCGCCCGCTTTTCACCTCGCCGGTCGGGCTGGGCATGCTCGTCGGCGCCGCCCTGCTGCTCGTGGCCGGCGCGCTGTGGATGCGCAAGGTCATCACGGTGGTGGTCTGAGGTGCCTGCTGCCGTGATCCTCATCGGCGGGGTCGGCGTGCTCGCGCTGGCGATCGTGCTGCTCGTGACCGCGTCGCTGCCGGCCCGGTCCGCGCCGCGAGGGGCCGCCGCGGGGCTGGCCGCGATCGACCGGGGTTACGCCCAGCCGACCTTGAAGGCCGCCAGGAGCGGCTCCGACCTGTTCGCGGCAATGCCGGACTGGCTGGAGCGGCTGGCGCGCCGGCTGTCCCCGGCAGGTATCGCCGGCGCGCTGGAGCACCGGTTGGACCTGGCGGGCAACCCGCCCCGCTGGACCCCGGATCGCATCCTCGCCGTCAAGGGCCTCGGACTGCTCGCGCTTGGCATCCTGGGTGCGCTGTACGGGCTGCACAACGTCGGCCTGTTCGTGCTGTACGGCGGCATCGGCGGCTTCGCCGGGTTCTTCCTGCCCGACCTGCTGCTCTACAACGCCGGCGTGAAGCGGCAGGCGCGGATCCTGGCCACCCTGCCGGACGCGCTGGACATGCTCACCGTGTGCGTGGAGGCGGGCCTTGGATTCGACGCCGCGCTCAGCCAGGTCGCGCGCAACACCCGCGGGCCGCTGTCCGCCGAGTTCGCCCGCACGCTGCAGGAGATGCAGATCGGGCTGTCCCGCAGCCAGGCGCTGCGCGCGCTGGTCACCCGGACCACCGTGCCCGAGCTGCGGGCGTTCGTGTCCGCGGTGGTCCAGGCGAGCGAGCTGGGCATCCCGGTCGCCCAGGTGCTACGTGAGCAGGCCACCGAGATGCGGCTGCGGCGCCGCCAGCGGGCCGAGGAGAAGGCGCAGAAGGTGCCAGTGAAGATCATGTTTCCGCTGATCGGCTGCCTGTTCCCGGCGCTGCTTGTGATCATCATTGGACCGGGTGCGATCTCGATCGCGCACTCGCTGTTCGGGCATTAGAGCGATGGCCACCGCAGCGACCATGAAAGCCGCCCCCGGCCGGGCCCGTCCCGACCACGGCAGGCTGATCATGGTGCCGATGGCCATCGTCATGCTGCTGCTCGACGTGATCGCGCTGACCCGTGGCGGCGGCCTCGATCCGCCGCGGCTGCTTCGCACTGCGGCGATCTGCGCCTTCTACGCCCTGATCATCTGGTGCTACCTGCGGCGGGCTCCGGCCATCGCCACCAGCGGCTCGATCACCGCCTACGCCGCCGCGGTGGTCGCCACGCTGACCCCGTTCGCCTTTCCGTTGCTGCCCGCGGGGCTGCCGGGAGCAGGCCAGCAGCTGGTCGGCGACGCGCTCGTGCTGGCGGGCACCGCGTGGGCGGTGTGGTCGCTGCGGTTCCTCGGCCGCAACCTGTCGGTGATCGCGCAGGCCCGCGACGTGGTCGATAGGGGCCCGTACCGCCTGGTGCGGCACCCGCTCTACGCCGCGGAGATGGTGTCCGCGCTCGGGCTCGCGCTCTGCGTCGGCACCGTCGCGGCGTTCGCTGTCTGGCTGGCGCTCTGCGGGCTGCAGGGGTACCGCGCGCTGCGGGAGGAGCAGGTGCTGCTGGACGCCCTGCCAGGCTACCGCGGTTACCGCGCCCGTACCGCCGCCTTGCTGCCCGGCCTGTTCTGAAAGCTCCGGCCGGGACGTAGCCGACGGCATGGCCTGACCCAGCTCAGCTCTTCCGGGACCAGGCGAGCACCGGGCCGTGCGCCCGGAGGGTGACCGGCGAGCCGGGCGGCAGGTCACGGCCGCCGAGGGTCCGCACGATGATCGCCCGGCCGCCGGTGTCCCGCTCGGGCTGCACGTAGACCACGGCGTCGTGGCCGTGGTAGCCGTAGGAGATGACCCGGCCCGCCAGGCAGCGTGGCCCGGCCGCCGCTGCCGGGCCATGCGGCCCGCCCATGTCCGCGGGCCGGCTCCCGTCGGCGGCCTGGAGCTCGACCTGCTCGGGCCGGATCAGGACGGTGACCGGGCCCGGCGGCGGGACCGCGGTCCCGCCGGGATCCACCGGCAGGCTGCCCAGGATCGTCTGCACGACACCGGCGCCGAGGACCCCGGTGAGCAGGTTCGCGTCCCCGATGAAGGAGGCCAGGTCGGCGTCGACCGGCCGGGCGTAAAGGTCCTGCGGGGCGGCGCACTGCGCGATCTTGCCGTCGCGCAGCACGGCTACCCGGTCCGCGGTGGACAGCGCCTCGTCCTGGTCGTGCGTCACCAGCACCGCGGTGGTGCCGGCCTGGCGGAAGATCTGCTGGACGTCGGCCCTGACGCTGGCCCGCAGGTGCGCGTCCAGTGACGCGAACGGCTCGTCGAGCAGCACCACGGCCGGCTGGATGGCCAGCGCCCTGGCCAGCGCGACGCGCTGCTGCTGACCGCCGGAGAGCTGATGCGGGTAGCGCTTGCCGAGCCCGCCCAGGCCCACCGACTCCAGCAGCTCGGCCGTCCGCCTGCCGCGGCGTTCGCGGGGCGGCAGCCCGAAGCCGACGTTGCCCGCGACCGACAGGTGCGGGAACAGGCTGCCCTCCTGCGGGACGTAGCCGATCCGCCGCCGTTCCGGTGCGACATGGACGCCCGGCCCGTCCGCCACAGTGCCGCCGATCGTTACTGTCCCGCCATCGGCGCGCTCGAATCCGGCGAGCACCCGCAGCAGCGTGGTCTTCCCGCTACCGGACGGGCCGAGGATCGCGGTCAGCGATCCCGCGGGCACCTCAAGGTCCACGCCGGTGAGGACCGGAAGGCTGCCGAATGCCTTGTACAAGCCGGTCATGGCGAGTTGCGTCATGGCACCTATCTTTGCGCGTGCGCGGAGCGGTCGAAGAACCGTCCGAGTACGTAGCTCGGCACCGCGGCCACGGCGATCATAGCGAGCGCGAACGGCGCTGCCTGGCCATAGGACACATTCTGCTCGTAGACCCAGAACTGGGTGGCCAGCGTCGCCGCGCCAGTCGGGATGAGCAGCAGGGTAGCGGTGAGCTCCGTGACCACCGACAGGAAAACCAGGCAGAACGCAGCCACCAGGCCCGGTCCGGTGAGCCGCAGCGTCACCCGCCGCAGGACGGCCAGCTTGCTTTGCCCGAGGGAGCGGGCCACCTCGTCGAGGCTGACCGGTGCCCGCGCCAGGGACGCCTTGACCCCGACGAGCGCCAGCGGGAAGAACATGATCGAGTAGCAGAGGATCAGCAGTGGCGTGCTCTGGTAAAGGAAGCTGTCGGCATAGCGCTCGGTGAAGTACGACAGCGCGAACGCGGTCACCACGCCGGGCATGGCGAGCACCAGGTACGTGCTGCGCTCCAGGAGGTTCCTGGCACGGCCGGGATACCGGACCGCGAGCAGCGCGACGGGAAAGGCCGCCGCGGTGTCGATGGCGGCGGCCCCGACCCCGTACAGCGCGGTCTGCCACGCTGCCCCCGGGAGTGATATGCCGTCCAGTGAGTGCGTGCCGCCCTCGAAGATCCAGTAGATGCTGGCGCCGACCGGCACGCCGAGCGCCGCCATGATGAGCAGTGCGAAACCCGCCAGCACGGGGATCGTGGCGCGGCCGAGCTGGTGCGGTGAGAGCTGGCGCGCGGCGAGTGCCCCCGACCGGCTCACCCGGCCCTTGCCGCGCAGCCTGCCCTCGCCTGCCAGCACGATCAGGCTGAGCAGGACGAGCACCAGCGAGAGGGCGCAGGCGCTGGTCAGGCTGAATGAGTTGAATTCCGTGAAGATCTCGGTCGTGAACGTCTGGTAGCCGAGGATCTCGAACGCGCCGTACTCGGCCAGCAGTACCAGGGCGACCAGCAGGCAGCCACCGAGAATCGCCCCGCGTGCCTGCCGCAGCGTGATCCGGAAGAACGTGCGCACCCGGCCGGTGCCCAGGCTCCGCGCCACCTCCTCCTGGCCAGGATCGGCCGCGCGCAGGCTGGCCGCCACCGGCAGGTAGACCAGCGGGTAGACGGCGAGCGTCATCACCACGACCGCGCCGCGGAAGCCCTGGACCCAGGGCCAGAGCGAGACCCAGCCGAAGCTCACCACGAAGTCGGGGATGGCAAGCGGCACCACGACAAGGACCGCCCAGACCCGCCGCCCGGGCAGCGCGGTCCGCTCGACGCACCAGGCCGCCGCGGTGCCGATGACCGCGCACAGCACGGTCACCACGAACGTGAGCCTGATCGTGTTCCAGAGCAGCTCGCGGGTCAGGCCGCGGAAGACAAGCCCGGCCACCGTCGAGGTACCGGCCCCGTGCGCCTCGATCAGCAGGAAGACGAGCGGCAGCGCGAGCACTGCCGCCACGGCGGCACTGGCAGCGATCAGGGCTGCCGGGAGCCGTGCCTTCCGCGCTGCAGGCGCCCCGGTGGCCGGGGGCTGCTGCTGCAGCGGGCCGGGCGTGGCGAGTGCCGGCGGCGCGGCCACTAGGGGGTCCCCGCGCCCGGTGGCGTCACAGCAGCCCGGCTTCGCGCAGCAGGTCGATGGCCGCGATCCCGTCACCAAGCTCGCCGACTGTAATTGGATAAGGCTTGAGCTGAGCCAGCGGCGTCTCCGGGGCAAGGGTCGTCACCCCCGACGCGATCGGGTACTCGAAGCTGATCGACTTGGCCGGGTTGCCGATGATCTCCTGCGCCTGCTTGCTGACCAGGAAGGCCAGGAACTTCTGCGCGGCGGCCTGGTTCTTGCTCGACTTCAGCACCGCGGCGCCGGAGATGTCGAGGACGTAGCCGGGATCGTGCGCGGCGAAATGGACGATCTTCGAGTGGATTCTGCCCGCGCCGATCTCGGCCCGCAGGCGATACCAGTAGTACTGGTTGATGACTCCGAAGGCGACCGTGCCGGCATTGACATCTGCCGCAATTGTCTCGTTATCGGGGTAGACGTGACTGCCCGCGTTGGCCTTGATCGACTTCAGCCAGCTCAGCGCGGCGGTCTTGCCGTCAGCGCGGAGCACGGAGGTCACGACGGACTGGAAGTCGGTCTCCGCGGGCGCGATCGCGAGCTTGCCACGGTACTTCGGCTCGGCGAGCTGGAGTATCCCGGTCGGCAGCTGGCTCGCCGGGATCAGCGCCGGGTTGTAGATGAGCACGCTCACCCGGGCCGATACCCCGACCCAGTCGCCTTGCGGTGAGTTGTACTTCGCCGGCGTGTGCGCGAGCGTTGCCGGGTCGACCTTGGACAGCAGGCCCAGTTCCTGGAGGTGCTCAAGCGGCGGGCTGTTCTCGGTGTAGAAGACGTCCGCGGGGGAGCGGGACCCCTCGGTCAGGATCTGGTCGGCCAGCATGTCCTCGTCGTTGGGACGGACATTGACGTTGATCCCGGTCTTCTGCTCGAACGCATTCACCAGGGCCTGCGTCGTCTGCGGGTGCTGGCCGCTGTAGAGCGTGATCGACTTCCCGGCTGATCCGGCAGCGCCGCCGCCGCATGCCGCGAGCAGGCCGCAGGCCAGTGCGAGCACGGCGGCCGCGGGCAGCCGGCTTCGCTTCCCGCTGTTGCGGGGCGGGCGGGGAATTCTTGTCCTGCTGATCACGGAGATTGCCCCCCTCACTGCCCGCGCACTGGTCCGCGACCGGGTTCCCGGCCGGGCGGAAGGTAGCTTAGGCTTACCTAACAACGGGCGGAAGGTAGCTTAGGCTAACCTAACAAACAGAGTCAATCCTGGGTCGGCACTGTCCGCCGGTTGTCCCCGGGCGGGTCTCGGCCGAGCCGGCTTGGTCTGCACGGAGTTTCCCGGGTGGCCTCCACGGGGGCGCCGAGCGGTTTCCGCCGGCCGGCCGCGGGCATCGCCACCGGTGATGCCTTCGACGTAACCTGGGATCACTGCGACAGAAGTGCCGAGGTGACCGGCTTGCGAGACATCCTGGACCCGATCGTGAAGTGGTGGACGGCCGGAGAGACGTTCGGCCTGGCGACCGTGGTGCAAACCTTCAGCAGCGCGCCCCGGGAGCCAGGCGCCGCGCTTGCCGTGTCCAGCGGGGGCGAGGTCCTTGGCAGCGTCTCCGGGGGCTGCGTGGAAGGCGCCGTCTACGAACTCGCCGGCAGCGTCATCGAGAGCGGGGAGCCGGTACTCCAGACCTACGGTATCAGCGACAACGACGCCTTCGCCGTCGGCCTGACCTGCGGTGGCATCATCGACATCTTCGTCGAGCCGGTCAGTCGCGAGCGCTTCCCCGAGCTAGGAGATATTGCGGCGGCCGTCCGGTCCGATGCGCCACTCGCCGTGGCGACCGTGATCGACGGCCCGGGCAAGACCGGCGCCCGGCGGGTTATCTGGCCCGCGGATGACCAGGGGCCGGGCGCGGCCGAGACGCTCGGATCCGGCGACCGGCTGGATCAGGCCGTGGACGATGACGCGCGCGGCATGCTGGCCCAGGGCGTGACCGGCGTGCGCCGCTACGGCCCGGACGGGGAGCGGCGCAGAGACGAACTCGGCGTCTTCGTGCAGTCGTTCGCCCCGCCGCCGCGGATGCTGGTGTTCGGCGCGATTGACTTCGCGGCCGCTGTCGCCAGGGCGGGCAAGTTCCTCGGGTACCGGGTAACCGTCTGTGATGCACGGCCCGTCTTCGCGACCGCAGCGCGCTTCCCGGACGCGGACGAGGTGATCACCGACTGGCCGCACCGCTACCTGTCCGGGATCACGGTGGATGAGCGCACAGTCATCTGCGTGCTGACCCACGACCCGAAGTTCGACGTCCCGCTGCTCGAGGTCGCGCTGCGCACGCCCGCTGCCTACATCGGGGCCATGGGCAGCAGGCGAACGCACGAGGACCGGCTGGAGCGGCTGCGCGAGGTGGGGCTGTCCGAGCACGAGCTGGCCCGGCTGCGATCCCCGATCGGGCTTGATCTCGGGGCCAGGACGCCGGNNCATCCAGCTGCGCTGGGGCGGATCCGGCCTGCCGCTCACCGGGACGACCGGGCGGATCCACCACGGCTGAGCGCCGCCAGCGGACGCCGGCGCTGCCGCCCGCCCGCCCCGTCCGCGCCTGCGCCCGCGCCGGCCTGCGCCTGCGCTTTGTTTTCACCTAGGTTTGTCAACAGGAGCGTGACGATAGCCCCAACGACAGCACCGATCATTGCTGATTTGAATGTATTCATGCCAGAGGATTAGCAGCACAGGGCTGAAAGATGAAGTCTA
>PMSW01000154.1 GCA_003168215.1 Actinomycetota bacterium | reverse complement strand
CGGCCGGGTCGTCGAAGATCTGGCGCACCGTCCAGTGATCCCGCTGGGCGTCGATGATGAGCATCGCGGGCCCGCGCGCGTCGGCGCCCGTGCCGATCGCGTCATGCTCGCCGAAGTAGGGCTCCAGCGCGGCGGCCCACGCATCGGCGTCCCAGCCCTCCTCAGCGTCCAGCGCGCCAAGCTCGGAGTACCGGCGCAGCGCGGCAAGCTCGACCCGGCGGAACAGGGCATTGCGTACCAGTACCCGGAACGCCCGCTGGTTGCCGGTGACGGCGGGCGGCCGGTCGTCGACCGGGGCAGTGGTCTCCTCAGCAGGATTACGCAGCCGTTCCCATTCATCGATCAGGCTGGAGTCGACCTGCCTGACCAGCTCGCCGAGCCACTCGATCAGGTCAGCGAGCTCCTCGGTCCTTGCCTCTTCCGGCACGGTCTGCCGTAGTGCCTTGTAGGCGTCGGCCAGGTAGCGCAGCACCAGCCCTTCTGACCGGGCCAGCCCGTAGAAGCCGGTGTACTCCACGAAGGTCATCGCCCGCTCGAACATGTCCCGCGCAACGGACTTGGGCTCCAGCTGATAATCGGCTATCCAGGGGTGACCCTGCCGGTAGATGTTGTACGCGGCCTGCAGGAGCTCAGCCAGCGGCCGGGGGTAGGTCACCGAGCCGAGCAGGTCCATCCGCTCCTCGTACTCGATCCCGTCGGCCTTCATCTGCTCCACGGCCTGGCCGCGTGCCTTGAACAGCTGGGCGGCGAGCACCTGGCGCGGGTTGTCCAGGGTGGCCTCGATGACCGACAGCACGTCCAGCGGGTAGGCCGGCGAGTCCCGGTCCAGCAGCTCGATGGTGGCCAGCGCGAGCGGTGACAACGGCTGATTCAGCGCGAAGTCGTACTGCAGGTCCACGGTCAGCCGCACGGAGCGGCCCTCGTCGTCGGGCTCCTCGAGCCGTTCGATCACGCCGCCGGCCAGCAGCGCGCGGTAGATGGCGATGGCCCGGCTGATGTGCCGCCGCCGCGCGGCCTGGTCCTCGTCGTTGTCGGTGAGCAGGTGCCGCATCGCCTCGAAAGCATCACCCGGCCGCGCGATCACGTTGAGCAGCATCGCGTGGCTGACGGCGAAGCTGGACGTCAGCGGCTCGGGCTCGGCGGCCACCAGCCGCTCGAAGGTGGGCCTGCCCCACGAGACGAAGCCCTGCGGCGGCTTCTTGCGCACGATCTTGCGCCGCTTCTTCGGATCGTCCCCGGCCTTGGCCAGCGCCTTCTCGTTCTCCACCACGTGCTCGGGCGCCTGCACCACCACGCTGCCCACGGTGTCGTGCCCGGCACGGCCCGCCCGCCCGGCGATCTGGTGGAACTCGCGGGCCATCAGTAGCCTTGTCCTGGTCCCGTCGTACTTCGACAGCGCGGTGAAAAGCACGGTCCGGATCGGCACGTTGATCCCCACCCCGAGGGTGTCCGTGCCGCAGATCACCTTCAGCAGGCCGGCCTGGGCCAGGGTCTCCACCAGCCGCCGGTACTTGGGCAGCATCCCGGCGTGGTGCACGCCGATGCCGTGCCGGACCAGCCGCGACAGGGTCTTGCCGAAGCCCGCGGTAAACCGGAAGTTGCCGATCAGCTCGGCAATCGCGTCCTTCTCCGCGCGGCTGCAGACGTTGATGCTCATCAGCGCCT
This sequence comes from Actinomycetota bacterium, assembly GCA_003168215.1. Lineage (GTDB taxonomy): Bacteria > Actinomycetota > Actinomycetes > Streptosporangiales > Streptosporangiaceae > Palsa-506. The sequence continues at coordinate 13,053 of PMSW01000154.1, read as the reverse complement.
GTGCCTGCTCGATGGCGGCCGCCTGGGTGAAGTACACCACGTAGACCGGCTCCTGGTGAGTGCTGAGCAGCTCTTCCAGGGTCTCGTGCAGCGGCGTGAGCGCGTACGAGAAGATCAGCGGCACCGGGCGCTCGGTGGAGCGCACGACGGCGACGGGCCGGCCGGTGCGCCGGGGAAGATCACGCTCGAACTGGCTGACGTCACCCAGCGTCGCCGACATCAGCACGAACTGCGCCTGGGGCAGCTCGATCAGCGGCACCTGCCATGCCCAGCCGCGAGCCGGGTCGGCGTAGTAGTGGAACTCGTCCATCACGACCTGGCCGACGTCGGCCGCCGCACCGTCCCGCAGCGCGATGTTGGCCAGGATCTCCGCCGTGCAGCAGATAATCGGGGCCGTGGCGTTGACGCTGGCGTCGCCGGTCATCATGCCGACGTTGGCCGGGCCGAACATGTCGCACAGGGCGAAGAACTTCTCCGACACCAGGGCCTTGATCGGCGCGGTATAGAACGTTCGCCAGCCTTGCGCCAATGCCGCGAAATGCGCGCCCGCGGCGACGAGGCTCTTGCCGGACCCGGTCGGCGTGCTCAGGATGACGTTGGCACCCGACACGATCTCGATCAGGGCCTCTTCCTGATGCGGATACAGGGTGAGCCCTTGTTTCGCCGCCCACCCGGCGAACGCGTCGTAGAGGGAGTCCGGGTCGGCGTTTTCCGGCAGCAGGTCAGTGAGTGTCATGACCTGGCCGTGATACGTGCCTGTGGAGTGCATGCCTGTAGTGCCGGATCCGGCCGGCCTGGCTCCGCGGCCCTGCCGCGGTGCATGCCGCGTGCGTGGTGGATGCCGCGTGCGTGGTGGATGCCGCGTGCGTGGTGCATGCCGCGCCGGCTCCTCCGCCGGCGTGGCTCCGTGCCCTTGCCGCGGTGCTCAGGAACTCGATGAGGTCTTCTTCCTGGCCGGGAGGTGATGCTGCAGGAATTCCTCGGTGCGCCGCCACGCCCTGGCCGCGGGCTCCGCCGCGTGGAACATCGGTGCCATCCTGTTGTGGAACGCGTGCCCGGCGTCCTCTTCGACGTGCACTTCCACGTTGGGCCGGCCGGCCGCTGCCTCTTCCACCTTGGTGACCTGCTCGCGCGGAATGTAGGGGTCGCTGCCGCCGAAGTGGAACTGCAGCGGGCTGCGGATCTGGCCGATGACGTCCAGGTTGTCCGGCACCATCGAGCCGTAGAACGAGACCACGGCGGCTAGCTCGGCCGCCGCGGCATCCAGCTCAGCGCGGGCGGCGACCAGGTAGGCGATGGATCCGCCGAGGCAGAATCCGATGATGCCGATGCCGTCTTCGACCTCGGGCAGCTCGCTCAGGTGCCGCAGAGCGGCTATAGCGTCGTCAACGCCCTTCTCGGTGTCGAAGCTGGAAGCGACGTTAAAGGACTCGGCCATGCCGTCCTGGTCATGGCCGGCCTGGTGGCCGGGCTTGACCCGCCAGAACAGGTCCGGCGCGGCAACCACGTAGCCGAGGCCGGCCAGGTCGTCGGCGACCGCCTTGATGTAGTCGCCGACGCCGAAGATCTCCTGGATCAGCAGCAGGCCTGGTCCGGTGCCGGCCTCCGGCAGCCAGACCGTCAGGTCGAACGATCCTCCGGACGTCTCAACGGAATCTACGCGGGATGACATTGGCTGCTCCCTTCAGCGGCGGCTCGTATCCTAGCGGCGGCTTCTCGCGATGACGAAGTGGCACCTTCGCGATGACGAAGTGACGCTTTCGCGATGACGAAGTGGCACCGAGCCCGTTCGCGCCCGGGTGCCAGCGCCTGAACGCCGTCGCCTGGTGCGCGAGAACGCCGCTGCCTTAGATGAACGCGTTCGACTTTACGAAAATGCCTTCGATTGCCTGAGCGGTTACGATTCAGCCGGTTCTCGCCGGCCGGATCGCAACCGGTAATTGGATCTTGTGACTGCTGAGACTAATGCTACGCATGGTGACAGTCAGAAGCGGCAGCCGGGGAGACGTCAGAAGCGCCCGCCCGAGATCCGGCGGCTGCGCTGAGTCTGACCGGGCTCGCCGTAAGGATAGTCGGGCGCTCCCGGGTCGCTTGTCACGTCGAGGAGCTGTGTCTCCTCCGGGCTCAGGCGCACGTCGGCGGCGGCCAGGTTGTCCGCGAGCTGCTCCATGGTGCGGGCGCCCAGGATGACCGAGGCAACGGCTGGCCGGGCGGCCAGCCACGCGATCGAAACCTGTGCCATGGACACGCCGTGCCCGTCGGCGACCTTGCGCACCGCTTCGAGCACCTGCCAGGTGCGCTCAAGATGGCCACGCTGATTCCATATCTTCATGCCCTGATCAGCGTTTTCCGCCACCCGGGTGCCGTCGCCCGGCGACTCGTCCCGCCGGTACTTGCCGGAGAGCCATCCGCTGGCCAGCGGTGACCAGGGCAGCAGTCCGAGGCCCTCTGACTGGCAGGCCGGGACGATCTCCCATTCGACCGCGCGCGCCAGCAGGTTGTACTGCGGCTGGAGCGTGACTGGGCGGGCGAGGCCGCATGCATCGGCCATGTCGACCGCCTTCTGCACCTGCCAGCCGGTGAAGTTCGACAGGCCGATGTAGTGGATCTTGCCGGAGCGGGTCGCGTCATCCAGGAATCGCAGCGTCTCCTCAAGGGGCGTGAGCGGATCCCAGGCATGGAGCTGATAGAGGTCGATCGTCGTCACGCCCAGTCGCCGCAAGGACGCGTCAAGCGCCGTTGCCAGGTGGCGGCGGGACAGCCCGTGCCCGTTCGGGCTGTCGTCGGTGGGGAAGCGTCCCTTGGTGGCCAGTACGACGGCCTGGCGAGCGCCTTGCCGCTGCGCGAGCCAGCGGCCGATGATCTCCTCGGAGCGCTGGTCGGCGTACACGTCCGCGGTGTCGATGAGCGTGCCGCCGACCTCGGCGAATCGGTCGAGCTGCGCGAAGGACGCAGCCTCGTCAGTCTCGTTGCCGAAGGTCAGCGTGCCCAGCGCAAGCGCTGATACGGCGCAGCCGCTCTTACCCAGCAGGTGGTATTCCATCGGGGTTCTCCGTTCGATCTGGGACGCATTGTCCCGCACCGTATTCTCCCGGCGATTCTTCCGGCGTGGTCGCGGTGGGGTAGCTCAGCGCGGGTCCGGCCGCTGAGATGACAGGTGCGGTCCGCCCAGGGGCGCGGGTCCGCCCAGGGGTAACAGGTGCAGTCCGGCCTGAGGTAACAGGTGCGGTTCGTGATGAGGTAGACAGGTTCTCGTGAACATAGGTGTGGTGTTTCCGCAGACCGAGATCGGCGCCGATGCCGGCGCCGTCCGTGCCTACGCACAGCAGGTAGAGGAACTCGGGTTTACCCATGTGCTGGCCTACGACCATGTACTGGGCGCCGATCCGGCGGTGCACCAGGGCTGGAACGGCCCTTATGACATCAGTACCACCTTTCACGAGCCGCTGGTGCTCTTCGGCTACCTGGCCGCGCTGACCTCCCTTGAGCTGGTGACCGGCATCATCATCCTGCCGCAGCGGCAGACCGCGCTCGTCGCCAAGCAGGCGGCGGAGGTGGACCTGCTGACCGGCGGCAGGTTCCGGCTGGGAATCGGACTGGGCTGGAACGCGGTGGAGTACGAGGCGCTTGGCAAGAGCTTCGCCGACCGCGGTGACCGGATGACCGAGCAGGTCACCCTGCTGCGGCGGCTGTGGACCGAGCGGACAGTCACCCATGCGGGCAGCTACGAGCGGGTGACCGGGGCGGGGCTGGCGCCGCTGCCAGTCCAGCAGCCCATCCCGGTGTGGTTCGGCGCGCAGTCGCGCCGCGCCTACCTGCGGACCGGCCAGCTCGGCGACGGCTGGTTTCCGCAGGTGCCGCCAGGCCCCAGGCTCGACGAAGCGAAATCGATCGTCGATCAGGCCGCGACCGAGGCCGGCCGCGACCCGGCGAAGCTGGGCATGGAAGGCCGCGTGAGCTGGCGCGACGGCGGTGCGGAGCAAGTGGCGCAGCGGGCCGGAAGCTGGCGGGATGCCGGTGCCAGCCACGTGTCGGTCAACACCATGGGCGCCGGGCTGGCATCGGTTGACGATCACCTGGCCGCGCTGGCAGCGGTGGCCGCCGCGCTCGGCCTGACCCGCCACTGACTCGCCTGACCCGCCACTGACCGCCTGCGCGGTGGGCTGACCCGCCTGCGCGGTGAGGCCGGTTAGCGGAGGCGGCGCAGGAACGGGTCGGCGGCCAGCTGGCTGGTGACCCGGATGCGGGCGTCCACGGCGAAGACGCCGTCCGGCCTGGCGATCACCGGATTGAGGTCCAGTTCCGCGACTTCGGGCAGGTCGCCGGCAAGGCGGGAGACACGCAGCAGCGCGTCGGAGAGCGCGGCCAGGTCAGCGGCAGGGGCGCCGCGGTGACCGAGCAGCAGCGGGGCGGCCCGGATCGAGCGGATCAGGTCGCCCGCGTCGGCGTCGGTCAGCGGCGCCAGCCGGGCGCTGTGGTCGCCGAGCACCTCGGTGGCCACCCCGCCGAGCCCGAACACCACGAGCGGGCCGAACACCGGCTCCTGGACCACTCCCATGATCACCTCGACGCCCCCCGTCACCATCGGCTGCACCAGCACCCCGGTGAGGCGCCCGGCGAACTTCGCCGCGAGGTCCTCGAACGCCCGGCGCACGTCACCGGGGCTGCGCAGGTCCAGCCGGACGGCCCCGGCGCCGCTCTTGTGCAGCAGGCCAGGCACGTCTGCCTTGATCGCCACGGGGCAGCCAAGCTCGGCCGCGGCCCTGGCCGCAGCACGGGAATCGCCGGCCATCCGGGTCTGCACCAGTGGTATGCCGTAGCACCGCAGCAGCTCGGCTGCCTCAGCTGGCGGCAGCCAGCCGCCGCCGGGGAGCCGATCGAGGAACGCGGCGATCAAGGCCCGCGCGTCGGCTGCGCGGATCCGGTCGAGTTCCGGCACTGTTCCGGCTGGGGTGGTGAGCCACGTCCCGTACCTGGCTGCCCGGCTGAGCGCCCGGGCGGCACTCTCCGGATAGGCATAGGCAGGCACGGCCGCGTTGCAGTCCCGGGCGCCGTCCTTAGCGCCGTCCGCGGCGCCGGGCAGCAGCACGACCGCCTCGGCCTGACCGAGGATCACTGCCGCCAGCGGCACCGGCAGGCGGGCGCCGCGGAGGGCAGGAACCAGGTCTGCAACGGCCGTCGGCACGATCAGGGCCAGTACGGCGTTGACCCCGTCGTCGGCAGCGGCCGCCTCAAGGCAGCGGCGGAATGCGGCCGCGGAGACGCCGGCGCCGGTGTCCACCGGCCCGGCCACGACGGCGCCAGCCGGCAGGATCTCCTGCAGGCGGCGCTGGGCGCCGGCGGTCATGGTGTGCACGGTCAGGCCCGTCTCGGCGCAGGCGTCGGCCGCCAGTACGCCAGCCCCGCCGGCGTTCGAGACTATGGCCACGCGCCCGCCCGCGGGCGGCGGCTGGGCGGCGAGCAGAGCGGCCACGTCTATCAGCTCGCCAAGGCTGGCCGTGGCGATGACGCCGGCCTGCTCGAACAGGGCCTGCCGGATGATCAGCGGGGCGGCGATGGCTGCGGTGTGCGAGGCGGCGGCCCGCTGGCCCGGGGCAGATCTGCCCGCGTGCACGGTCAGCACCGGCATCTTCTTGCCGACCCGGCTCGCGGTACGGGCGAACTTGCGGGGGTTCCCGAACGACTCCAGGTACAGCACCGCCAGCGTGGTCGCGTCGTCCTGCTCCCACCAGCACAGCAGGTCGTTACCTGACACGTCCAGCTTGTCGCCCATCGATGCGAACGATGAGATGCCGATGCCGAGCCGCGACAGCTGATCAAGCAGCGCGATGCCGATCCCCCCTGACTGAACGGCCAGCCCGGCGCGGCCTGGCGCGGGATGGCGCACGCCGAACGTGGCGTCCAGGCCGATACCAGGGACGGCGACGCCGAAGCAGTTCGGGCCGACGAGCCGCATGCCATGAGTCCGGCAGGCTGCCAGAACGCCGGTCTCCTGTGCTCTGTCGAGCCCGGCCGTGATCACGACCAGGGCCTTGATCCCCCGCTGGCCGCACTCCTGGGCGGCCGCGCTGACAGCGGGCGGTGGCACCGCGATCACGGCGAGATCCACCGGTTCCGGCAGCGCCGCCACCGAATGCACGCACCGCACCCCGTCGATCTCCTCGGCGTTCGGGTTCACTGCGTAGATCGGCCCGGCGAAACCGGCGTCGCGGATGTTGCGCAGGATCGTCCGGCCGACCGATCCCTGCTTCCGGCTCGCTCCCACCACGGCGACAGACGCAGGGCTGAGCAGCGGGACCAGGCTGGCAACGTCGGCCCGCCCTTCGCGTCCGGCCACCGTTTCGAGGTACAGGCTGGCCTGGTTCAGCGCGGCCTGCCGGGGGATCGGAATGCTCGACTCCACCACGCCATCCGCCCAGTGACGCAGGACGCCCAGGCCCGCGTCGGCGAACACCCGCAGCATGGGCGAGTTCTCCGCCAGCGTCGAGGCGGTGAAGGCACGCAGGTGCCGGACCCGGGCAAGCGATACCAGGTGCTCGAGCAGCAGCGTCGCAACGCCCCGGCCGTGCATGCCGTCGGTAACAGCGAAGGCCACCTCGGCAACGGCCGGGTCGCTGGTCGGCTCGTAACTCGCCACGCCGATGAGCTTGCCGCCCGCCCGCGCAAGCAGCGCGGCATGGTCTGGGCCCGCCGGGCGGCATAGCCGCCGTGCCTCCTGCTCGGCCGCGTTCTTGTTCAGGCTGAAGAACCGCAAGTAGAGGTTCTCCGGAGACATCCCCTCGTGCATGCCGCGGACCGCGTCAACGTCGTCCGGGGTCGCGGCGCTGATCTCCGCAGTGGTGCCATCGGCCAGCAGCGCGAAGACGCCGGCCGCGGGCGGTGCGCCCTGGCCGGCCGCCGGGGACATGCCCTGGCCGGCCACCGGGGACGTACCATGGCCGGCCGCCGGGGGGGTGGTGGCCTGGCTGGTCCCGGGCTGCGGGCTCATGCTGTCGTCGCGACAGGCTCTGCCGTGCCGCCGGCCGGATCCGCCGGCCGGATCCGGGCGTACGGCCCCGGGGACACCAGCGCGATGTGCCCGCTGCTGAGCCACTTGATGACGTACGGCGGTGATCCGTCCGCGTTCTGCAACCCGATGACCAGGCCGATCCGGTCGGCATCGCCATTCGGGATCAGCATGTCCCCCACCCGAGCCCGCATAGCCAGCCTCCATATCCGCTACCTGCCGGTGCTCCTCAGTGAGACCGAGTCGTCGGATACTTCATGTCTTGCTGACCTCAGTGTGCGGCAGCCAGCCCGACGCAGCTCAGAGGCGAAGGTCCCGGATGTCAGGCCTGCCGTCCCGTGCGCATGCCAGGTGCCGGCCAGCGGCCGCGCCGCCGTGGTGATGACAGTCAAGCTGCCCAAGTCGCATGCGATGATGCACCTGGCAACGCGGCAAGGAGCATGTAGTGGATCTGCAAGGACGGAACCTGCTCAAGGAGACTGACCTCACGGCGGAGGAATTCCGCTACCTGGTCGACCTGGGCGCGCAGTTCGCCGTGGCGAAGCACCTGGGCCAGCGGTCCGGCCGGCTGGCCGGGCGCAACATTGCGCTGATCTTCGAGAAGGCATCGACGAGGACCCGGTCGGCCTTCGAGGTCGCGGCGCATGACGAGGGCGGGCACGTTACCTATCTCAGTCCGGAGGACTCCCATCTCGGCCACAAGGAGTCGGTCAAGGACGCGGCCCGGGTACTCGGCCGGATGTTCGACGGTATCGAATTCCGCGGTTTTGCCCAGGAGTCGGCGGAGATACTCGGCGCGTTCGCCGGCGTGCCGGTGTGGAACGGGCTCACCGACCAGTGGCATCCGACCCAGATGCTGGCCGACATACTGACCATGCGCGAGCATGCGGGCAAGCCGCTGGACCGGGTGTCCTACTGCTACCTGGGCGACGGCCGGAACAACACCGCGAACTCGCTGCTGGTGACCGGCGCGCTGCTCGGCCTTGACGTGCGGATCTGCGCGCCGGACGAGCTGTGGCCCGCACCGGAGACCTGCGACATCGCCCGGTCTCTCGCGGCCAGGTCCGGCGCCAGCCTGACCGTGACCGCGGACACCGCCGGGGCAGTGCGGGGGGCCGACTTCCTCTACACCGACGTCTGGCTGTCGATGGGGGAGCCGGAGGAGAACTGGGACAAGCGGATCGACCTGCTGCTTCCCTATCAGGTGAACGCGGCAATGATGGCGGCGACCGGGAACGCCGACGTAAAGTTCCTGCACTGCCTGCCCGCGCTGCACAACGCCGACACCGAGATCGGGCAGCGGATCCTCGGCTCCCGCGGGCTGGCCGGGCTCGAGGTGACTGACGACGTGTTCGAGTCACCGGCGAGCGTCGTTTTCGACCAGGCGGAGAACAGGCTGCACACGATCAAGGCGCTCATGGTGGCCACCATCGGTCAGCTTGCGTGAGGGTCGTTGGCACGATCGTGGCTGCCTGGCCAGTTACGGCCAGTCGACGGGATGAGCGTCCAGGTCGAGCAGCCGCGACCGGGTGGCCTGCAACCGGCTCACCACCACGGCGAGGAAGCGGCGGGTCAGCTCATAGCCGAAGCCCGGGTCACCGGCGCACATCTCGCGGATCCTGGCCCCGTCAATCTCGAAGGCCTGGGTAGGCTGCATCGCCACCGCGCCGAGCCGCCACTGATAGGGGGAATACAGCCAGGACCAGCCGATGACATCGCCCATGCCGAGTGCCTCGATGACCACCATGCCGCGCCCTGGGACGTGCATATCCAGCGCGACCCGCCCGGCCTGGATGAGCCAGAACCGGTCCGCGGTGCCACCTTCCTCGAACAGCCGGTGCCGGGCGGGGACCCTGATATGGCGCGCGGCCCCCGCGAGCGCGGCGATGTAGTCGTCCGGCAGGCCGCGGGTGAACTGATGGGCGGCCAGCGCCGGCCCCGGCGTGCTTGTCATGTCGCTCCCGTCCGTGCCGCACTGGCCGCGACGGCTGCCGGGTGATCATTCATCTCGTTACCTCCGGTCGGTGCCTCCAGGTCCAGCATCGCCCGGGGTGCCCTGTGCCGTCACGAGGCGGGCGGCCTGGGAGCCAGGGACCTTCGGCTCTGCCGGGCCGGACGCGACGGCGGGCGGCCCTCCCCGTAGGAGGGCCGCCCGCCGTCGGGGAGCTTCGTCCGGATCAGCCGATGGTGGCCGGGATCCTGGCCGTCGTCTTGGGGAAGACCTCAGCTTCCGGCGAGACGCGGCGCAGGTGGGCGAATCCGAGGATCGACAGGATCAGCAGCATTGCGGCTCCGGCGAATGCCACGATGGCGGCCAGCATCGCTAGCTGGCCCATCTTCCAGAACGCGTACGCGTTCAGCAGGCTGCCGCGCAGCATCGTGCCCTTGAACATGGTTTCGACCTGAGCCGCCAGCGCCACGTTCTTGGGCTGCGTCAGCGCCTTGCCCGACAGCTGGGCGTAGGTCTGGCCGCCGCCGATGACCTTGAGGTGGTTGGCGATGAAATGGTCGGCATAGACTTCGGCCTGGGCGCCGTTGGTCATCAGCTGCCCGGCGTACTGGTGCATCGCGGCGAACTCCGGAGCCTTAATGGCCGGGCTCCCGTTGGCCGGGAAAACGATCTTCTGGGCCGCGAGCTGGCTGTGTACCTCTCCGTTCACGAACGAATGGCCCCACATCAGCAGCCCGCCGGCCGCCAGCAGGATGACCGCAAGGACCAGCCCGATCGTCGTCGCCAGCGCGTCAAACGTCTTTCTGCGCATCTGAATTGTCTCCTTCGAATTGAGCAGGCCGTCTTTCCTGCACGGTTCCTTGTCGGCTGTCCTTATCTTTTCGCCGGCGGAAAGCCGATGACAGGGCCGCTCGTCCCCCTGTCGCGGGACCTCGGTCCCCCGTTTTCCGGCCGTCGGGCTGATGCGCCCTGTTCAGATGCGTGCCGGGCCGCAGCGACCGCTATCGCCGGCTTCCCGGCGCGCTATCGTAGGGTCATCTGACCCACAAAGCTGAGTTGCAGGAGCCGACGATGGAGTCAGCGCCGATCGAGTCAGCAGAGCCGCACCCGCTCTTGCCGCACTTGCGGCTGGATGACTTGCTTGCCGAGCTGCAGGTCCGGCTGGACACTGTGCTGGCCACCCGGGACCGGGCGCATACGCTGCTGGAGGCGGTTGTCGCCGTGGGCAGCAACCTGGACCTGGAGACTGTCCTGCGGCATATCGTCGAGACCGCGACGGGGCTGGTAGGCGCGCGTTACGGGGCGCTCGGGGTCGTCGGTGAGGCCGGCAGCCTGGCTGAGTTCATCCCCGTTGGCCTGGATGAGGCTGAGATCGCGCGCATTCACCACTGGCCAGAGGGCCGTGGCCTGCTCGGGGAACTGATCACCAATCCGCGGCCGCTGCGGTTGCCGGTTATCTCCGCTGATCCGCGGTCGTCGGGGTTTCCGCCGGGTCATCCGCCGATGGGGTCGTTCCTGGGCGTGCCGGTGCGGATCCGCGATGCTGTATACGGGAACTTGTACCTGACGGAGAAGCTGAATGGCGGCCGGTTTGATGAGGAGGACGAGGCGGTTACGGTTGCCCTGGCCGCCGCGGCGGGGGTGGCGATCGAGAACGCCCGGCTGTACCAGGAGTCGCGCAGGCGGCAGCGGTGGCTGCAGGCAAGCGCCGAGGTTTCGCGGATGCTGCTGTCGGGGGCGGATACAGGCCAGGTGCTGGATATGGTCACGCAGCAGGTGCTGGAGATGTCGGGCGCGGACCTGGCGGTGCTCGCGCTGCCTGATGATGAGCGGCGCGAGCTGGTGATCAAGCATGCGGCGGGCGAGGACTCGGCGAAGGTCCTGGGGCTGACGCTTCCCGGGATGTCGCTGTCCGCCGTGGTGCTGGCGACTGGCGAGCCGGTGGCGCTGGAGGACTTCAGCCACGATGACCGGGTTGCGCCGGTGGCCAGGGAGCAGATGTCGCTCGGGCCCGCGGTGGTATTCCCCCTCGGCGGGCCGGGCAGGACCCGCGGCGTGCTGACCGTAGGGCGCCGTCCCGGGGAGATGCCGCTGGAGCCGGCGGCGGCGGAGACGGTTGGCACGTTCGCCGCCCAGGCGGCCGTCGCGCTGGAGCTGGCCGACGCCCGCCGGGACGCCGAGCAGGTCACGATGCTGCATGACCGGGAGCGGATCGCCCGTGACTTGCATGACCTGGTCATTCAGCGGCTGTACGCGACCGGGATGTCGCTGCAGGGCGCGCTGCCGCTGATTACCCGGCCGGAGGTCTCCGAGCGGGTGAGCCGCGCGGTGGATGCCCTGGATGACACGATCGGGGAGATCAGGTCGGCTATCTTCGCGCTGCAGGCCCGGAACGACATCAAGCGGCCGGGCCTGCGCGGCCAGCTCCTCGGCATCGCCGATGAGATGACCGGGCCGCTGGGGTTCGCCCCGTCGCTCAGCCTGTCCGGCGGCCTTGACGACCAGGTGCCCGCGGGGATCGGAGGACAGGCGCTGCACGCGCTGCGCGAGGGGCTGTCGAATGTAGCCAGGCACGCTGGTGCCAGCCGGGTCGACGTCACCGTCGAGGCCGGCCGCGACCTGGTCGTCGTCGTCCGCGATGACGGCTCAGGGATGAAGGCCAGCACCCGCCGCAGCGGGCTGGCCAACCTGGCCGAGCGCGCCAGGCAACTGGGCGGGACGCTGCACGTGGGGTCGGCCGGCGACGGCGGGACCGAGTTGCGCTGGCAGGTTCCGCTGCCCTGAGCCAGCGCCCCGGCAGGCCGGAATGAGCCCACGCTCCTCAGCTGGCGGGCGTCTTCCGCCCGGCCTGGTCGTGACCCTCGAATACGCGGGCTGCGTACGCGGCCGCCTGGGTGCGGCGCTCCATCCCGAGCTTGACGAACAGCGCGGAGACGTAGTTCTTAATCGTCTTCTCGGCGAGGAACATCTCCGCCCCGATCTGCCGGTTGGTCAGGCCTTCCCCGATCAGCTCGAGTATCCGCCGCTCCTGCCCGGTAAGGCCGGACAGCGGATCGGACTTGGCGGCCTGGTCCCGCATCCGCCGCATCACCCGGCTGGCTGCCTCCGGGTCGAGCAGGGACTGGCCCGCGGCGACGGCCCGCACGGCGCCGACGAGGTCGGTTCCGCGGATCTGCTTGAGCACGTATCCCGCCGCCCCGGCCATGATCGCGTCGAAGAGCGCCTCGTCGTCGCCGAAGGAGGTGAGCATCAGGCAAGCGACCTGGGGCATCGTGGAGCGGATCTCGCGGCAAACGCTCACCCCGTCGCCGTCGGGCAGCCGCACATCGAGCACCGCCACATCCGGGCGCAGCGCCGGGATGCGGGCCAGCGCCGACGCGGCCGTGCCCGCCTCGCCGACCACGGTGATGTCCGGCTCAACCTCCAGGAGCTCGCGGACCCCGCGGCGTACGATCTCGTGATCATCCAGCAGGAAGACGCCGATAGGGCTGCCGCTTGGGGCCGTCCCGGCCGGCTGCGGCCTGGCTGCCTCGTCGCGCTGCGGCCGTGCTGTGTAGCTCATCCTCGGCTTGCGCCCCTTTTCCGCGTCCGCGCTCGGCTGCGCGGTTTCCGCTGGCAGGCCGGGTGGCCGGAACTACCGCACGTGAGCCAGCCTAAGCCCGGGCCAGCGGGCAGGCCAGGGACGTTGGTCCCGTCGATCCGGCCGAACGTCCCCGGTGCACCGCCGTGAGCGGCCGGACCCTGCCGTCCGCCGGCGGCCTGTCCGTCGCTGGGCGCTGTCGGGTGCTTTCCGTTCTGCCCGGCCTTGCTCAGCCGGATTTTTAACGAGCCCCGGTGGTCAGAGCCGTTCCCCGACCATGATCGCCAGGTCGGCAAGCCTGCAGGTGTAGCCCCACTCGTTGTCGTACCAGCCGAATATCTTTGCGAGGCTGCCCGCCGCCTGGGTCAGGCCGGAGTCGAAGACGCACGAAGCGGGATCACCGATGATGTCGCGTGAAACCAGCGGATCGGTGCTGTAGTGCAGGATGCCGGCCATCGGGCCTGCCAGGTGCAGGCTGCATTTTCCCTGGCGCGGAACCGGCCGGTGGACTCGATC
>PMSW01000132.1 GCA_003168215.1 Actinomycetota bacterium | reverse complement strand
GCGCCGCCGCCGCCGCGAACCGCGCACAGCGGCCAGGGCCGACGGGCAGGCCGGCCAGCCGCAGGGCAGCGCCGAACCGCGCGGCGACCTCGGCGAGGTCGTCAGTCATCGCTGCTGACCAGCGAGCCGAAGCCGGCTGCGCGGACCGCGTCGAGATCCTCGGCGTACTTGAGCACAGCGCCCGCGGTCTGCTCCGCTGACGCCTCGTCGAGCTTCTCGGCACCGAGCATGTGCAGCGCCGCCGTCCAGCTGATCGCCTCGGCGATGCCCGGCGGCTTGGCCAGCTCGAGCCCGCGCAGGCGGCTGACGCCGGCCGCCACCTGCCCGGCAAGCGGGACGGCCGCGGCGGGCACCCGGCGCCGGATGATCGCGGCGACCCGGCCGGTACCCGGGTAGTCGATCCAGTGGTAGAGGCACCGCCGCTTGAGCGCGTCGTGCAGGTCCCGGGTCCGGTTCGAGGTCAGCACCACGACCGGCGGGAACGCCGCGCGCCGGGTGCCGAGCTCGGGGATGGTCACCGCGGATTCGGCCAGCAACTCGAAGAGGAAGGCCTCGAACTCGTCGTCGCCCCGGTCCACCTCGTCGATCAGCAGCACCGCCGGGCGCGGGCCCGGATGGTCAAGCGCGGAAAGCAGCGGGCGCTCCAGCAGGTACTCGGCGCTGAACAGGTCCGACTCGCGCAGGGCAGTTCCGTGGGCCTCGGCCAGCCGGATCGCGAGCAGCTGGCGCGGGTAGTTCCATTCGTACAGGGCCTCGGACGAGGTGAGGCCCTCGTAGCACTGCAGCCTGATCAGCGGAGTCTCGAGCGCGCTGGCGAGCGCCTTCGCCGCCTCCGTCTTGCCGACCCCGGGCTCGCCTTCGAGCAGGATCGGCTGGCCCATCCGGGCCGCCAGGAACAGCGCGGTGCCCAGCGGCTCATCCACGAGGTAGTCGGCGCCGTCGAGCGCGCCAAGCAGCGCCGCCACATCCGGCAGCCGCTCCGCGAGATCATTCATCCCGGGTACCGGCCTGGGATATAGCAGCCGCATGCCCGCATCCGGGGCCGCCGAAGTACCGCATGTGCCCATCATGCGGCACCCGCGGGCTGGCCGGCGTCATGGGATCGCCAGGTCGGTGCGCAGCGGGCGGCCCTGGATCGTGCTCCATACGTTGGCGGGGGTGAGCGGCATGTCGGCGTGCCGCACCCCGAGGGGCTTGAGCGCATCGAGCACCGCGTTGACGACCGCGGGCGGTGACCCCACCGTGGCCGACTCGCCGACGCCCTTGGCCCCGATGGGATGGTGCGGCGACGGCGTGACCGTCGTGCCGAGCTCCCAGGACGGGCACTCGACCGACGTGGGCAGCAGGTAGTCCATGAACGAGCCGCCCAGGCAGTTGCCGTCGGAGTCGTAGGCGATGACCTGCATCAGGGCCATGCCGACGCCATCGGCCAGCCCGCCGTGCACCTGTCCCTCTACGATCATGGGGTTGATCCGCACGCCGCAGTCGTCCACCGCGATGAAGCGCCGCACCTTGACCTCGCCGGTACCAGGATCGACGTCCACGACGCAGATGTAGGCGCCGAACGGATAGGTCAGGTTCGGCGGGTTGTAGACCGCGGAGGCGTCGAGGTGGCCCTCGACTCCCTCGGGCAGTTCCAGTGCCGAGTGCGCGGCCATCGCGATCTCGGCGATGCCCCTGGCGTGGTCCGGATCGCCCAGCACCTGAAATTTCCGGCCGGTCCACTCCAGGTCGCCCGGTGCCACCTCAAGCATCGCGGACGCCACGATCCTGGCTCGCTCCCTTACCTTGCGCGCCACCACGGCGGTGGCGGCGCCGGATACCGGCGTCGACCGCGAACCGTAGGTTCCGAGGCCGAACGGGGTCCGGTCGGTATCGCCGTGCACGACCTCGACATCATCCGGCGACAGGCCCAGTTCCTGAGCCACGATCTGCGCGAAGGTCGTCTCATGCCCCTGGCCCTGGGTCTGCACCGAGATACTCAGGACCGCCTTGCCGGTCGGGTACACCCGCAGGTCAGCGCCATCGGCCATGCCGAGCCCGAGGATGTCCATGTGCGCGCGCGGCCCGGCGCCCACCCCCTCGGTGAAGAAGCTCAGGCCGATGCCCATGTACTCGCCGCGTTCCAGTTTCGCCGCCTGCTCCCGGCGAAGATCGTCATACCCGGCGATGTCCATGGCCAGCCGCAGCGCCCGCGGGTAGTCGCCGGAGTCGTACTCCCACCCGGTCGGGCCCGTGTAGGGGAACTGCTCGGGACGCAGCAGGTTCTTCATCCGCAGCTCGGCCGGGTCAGCCCCCAGCTCACGGGCCAGCAGCTCGACCATCCGCTCTACCAGGTAGACAGCCTCGGTGATCCGGAACGAGCAGGAGTACGCGACCCCGCCCGGCGCCTTGTTCGTGTAGACGGCGGTGACGTCGCAGTGCGCCGCCTGCAGGTCGTAGGAGCCAGTGAAGATATGGAAGAACCCGGCGGGGAACTTGGTCGGCTGCGCCGTCGCGTTGAACGCGCCGTGGTCGGCCAGCACCCTGGCCCGCAGCCCCAGTATCCTGCCATCCTTCGTGGCGGCGATCTCGCCGTGCATGTGGTAGTCCCGCGCGAACGAGGTGGACATCAGGTTCTCCGACCGGTCCTCGACCCACTTGACCGGCCGGCCGGTCAGCATGGACCCGACGATGGCGCAGATATACCCCGGGTAGATGGGGACCTTGTTACCGAAACCGCCGCCGATGTCCGGGGAGATGATCCGGATCTTGTGCTCGGGAAGGCCTGCGACCAGGGAGTACAGGGTGCGGTGCGCATGCGGGGCCTGCGTCGTGGACCAGACGGTCAGCTTCCCGCTGACCTTGTCCATATCGGCCACGATGCCGCAGGTCTCCAGCGGAGCGGGATGAGAGCGGGGGTAGAGCATCTCCTGCGTCACCACCACGTCCGCCGCGGCGAAGACCGCGTCGGTCGCCGCCTTGTCCCCGGCCTCCCAGTCGAAGATGCGGTTGTCCTGCTTGCCTGCCAGGTCGTCGCGGACCACCGGGGCACCGGGGTCCAGCGCCTTCTTGGCGTCGATCACGATGGGCAGCGGCTCGTACTCGACGTTGATGAGCTCAAGAGCGTCGCGCGCCGAGTACCTGTCCTGTGCGACGACGAACGCGACCTCCTGGCCCTGGAACCTGACCTTGTCGGTGGCCAGGACCGCCTGCACGTCCTGGGACAGGGTCGGCATCCAGGCAAGCTTGAGGCCGGCCAGCGTCTCGCCGGTGATCACGGCTTCCACCCTGGGGTGGGCCTCGGCCGCCGCGACGTCGACCGAGACGATCCTGGCGTGCGCTAGCGGGCTGCGCAGGATCGCGCCGTGCAGCATCCCGGGGAGCGCGATGTCATCCACGAAATAGCCCTTGCCGCGGATGAAGCGGGCGTCCTCCTTGCGCTTGACCGGCCCGTAGGCGCCGTTCATCTCGTGCCCGTCGGCAGCGCTCCCGTCAGCACCAGCGTTCATGCGGGATGCTCCGCGGCCCAGCGGACGGAGCGCACGATGTTCTCGTAGCCGGTACAGCGGCAGAGCTGCCCGGACAGCGCCTCGCGGATCACTTCCGGCGACGGGTCGGGGTGGTGGTCGAGCAGCCACCGGCCGGTCAGCATCATGCCCGGCGTGCAGAACCCGCACTGCAGCCCGTGGCACTCGGTGAAGCCCTGCTGGATCGGGTCGAGCACGCCGCGCCGTTCCAGGCCCTCGACGGTGAGCACCCGGCGCCCGTCCGCCATCACCGCGAGCACCGTGCACGATTTCACCGGGATCTCGTCCAGCCAGACCACGCAGGCCCCGCAGTTGGAAGTGTCGCAGCCCCAGTGTGAGCCGGTGAGTCTCAGCTCATCGCGCAGGAAGTGGANNTGCCAGGCGTCCCGCATCTGCATGTCAGGCGTCCTGTCGCTGCGCGCGGCGCAGCGCCCGGCGCAGCGCCCGGGTGGTGAGCTCGCTGGCGAGATGCCGCTTGTAGTCGGCCGGGCCGCGCTGGTCCGGGCTGGGATTGCAGTGCGCCGCCGCGATCTCGCCGGCCCGGGCGAAGCTCGCCTCGGTGGCCGGCGCGCCGCGCAGGAACTCCTCGGCCTCGGCAGCGGAGAAATGCCGCGCCCCGACGGCGGTGAGGCCGATCCCGGCATCGGTGATGATGTCACCGGCCAGCCAGATGGCCGCGCCCGCCGCGCCGACCGGCCAGTCGCCCACCCGGCGGCCCACCTTCGCGTACGCGCTGCCGCCGCCGGGCCTGATCGCGATCCTGATCTCGGTCAGCAGCTCGCCGGGCGCCACCACGGTCTCGTACGGCCCGGTATGGAACTCCCTGGCCGGCACCGTCCTGCTGCCGCCGGGGCCCTGGATGAGCATGGTCGCCTTCAGCGCCGCGAACGCCGCGGACAGGTCCTCGGACGGGTCTGCCTGGCAGAGCGAGCCGCCGACGGTTCCCCAGTTGCGCACGATCGGGTCGGCGATCACCTTCTCGGCATCGTGCAGGATCGCGAAATGCTGGCCGGCCACCGGCGAGTCAAGCAGCTGCGCGTGCCTGGTCAGCGCGCCGATCCTCAGCTCGCCATCGGTCACCCTGAGGTAGCAGAGCTCACCGAGACCGTTGATGTCGACCAGGGTCTCCGGCTGCGCGAGCCTGAGCTTCATCATCGGGATCAGGCTGTGCCCGCCGGCCAGGATCCGGGCCTCGGGACCGAATCTGGCAAGCAGGGCCAGCGCATGCTCGATGCTGGTTGCCTTCTCGTACTCGACGTACGCCGGAACCTGCATGCGCCCTCCCTCCCGCCACTGCCCGCATACACGCGCATACATGAGTGTATGAGGGGCCGGCGGCGCCGGCCGAAAGCGCGGGCGGGGGCTGGGGCCAGCGATAATGAGGGTGCCATGACCCTTACCCAGCTCAACGCGTTCGTCCTGGTTGCCCGCCTCGGCTCGGTGACCGCCGCCGCGAGCGCACTGGGCGTCAGCGAGCCAGCCGTGTCGCAGGCGCTGTCGGCGCTCCGGCTGCACCTGGGTGACCAGCTGGTCAGCCGCGGGCCCGGGGGGATGACGCTGACCCCCGGCGGCTCCAGGCTGCTGAGCACCGCGTCGCAGATCGTGATGCTCGGCGCCGAGG
Source organism: Actinomycetota bacterium (assembly GCA_003168215.1). Classification (GTDB taxonomy): domain Bacteria; phylum Actinomycetota; class Actinomycetes; order Streptosporangiales; family Streptosporangiaceae; genus Palsa-506. Next base: position 29,366 of record PMSW01000132.1, on the reverse strand, counting down.
CTCATGCCGCGGTCCGCGCCGCGCAGGGCGCCCCGGAGCAGCTGCGGGTAGTGGCCACGTCCACCCTCGCCGAGTTCGTGATCAGCCCGCTGATGGAGGCATTTACCCGGCGGTTCGCGGGCTCCGCCGAGGTGTCGGCCGGGGTAGCGGCGACCAAGGAGATGGCGGTGCTGGTCGCGAACCGGCTGGCCGATGCTGCCATCGGCCCCAGCGTTGCCAGCGATCCGGCACTTCCCGTGGTGAGCGAGCCGATCTTCCGGTATCGCCTCGTGGTGGTCGCTGCCGGGCAGTCCCGGCTGCGGGGCAGCCCGCGCCAGTGGCGCTGGCTGGTGGACCCGTCCGGCACCGATCCGGGCAGCGACACTGGCCAGCTGCTGGCCAGGCTGGGCATACCCGAGAACATGATCGGAGTGTTCCCCAACCAGACCGCCGCCTGGGCGGCGGCAGCCGACGGGGCCGGGGTGGCACCGGCGGTCGAGCACCTCGTCACTCAGCAGCTGCGCCGGGGCGAGCTTTCGCGGGTGGAACTGCCCGGATTGCCGGTGGATGCCTGCTGGCACGCGACCCTGCTGGAGCGCCAGCACCGGAGCACGGCCGCCAGCGCGCTCCGCCGCTTCCTTTCTACCCCCGAGGCCATGCAGCTGATGCGCTCGCCGGCGGCCGGGGTTCCGCCGTCGCGGTTCCGCCCCCCGGTCTACGTCACGATCTGGAGCTGATCAGGTCCGCCAGGACCGCGCCTGCCTGGGGAAGCGTCCCTGGCTGCCGGCGAAGCGCGCCGGGCCGCCCATTGCCGCCCGCGACTTAAGCAAGAGCTTATTCGCGTCTTGCACGGGCGCCCTGCTTAGGCGGATCATGTGCCTTGGCCACAAGTGTCGGTACAACTATGTGCCGGCCAAACGGCAGGAGCATGCGAATGCGGATCGAGTCCAGCGGGCACAGCCAGGGTAATCCCCGCCTGTTCGAGCTGATCGAGCACGCGCCGAAGACCGGGAAGAGCCCGACGGTCTGGGCCTGGCCCGAGCTGATCGACTACCTCAAGATCGCCGGCCAGCCCGTGCCTGGACCATGGCCTCCGCACCAGGAGCCGCGGCCGGACCCCGAAGAGGATTCCCTCCCGGTGGCCGTGGCTGACCCGGAGCCGCCCGGGGAGCGGCAGCCGCCCGGAGCCGGCCCTTTGTGACCAGCGCCGGCCGCGGCTTGGTGTCCAGCGCGCACACCGACGTCCAGGCAGGACACTGACGTCCGGACAGGACTCTGGAGGATCGTATGTATCCGTCTCGGTTCCGCTACGAGGCACCGCACTCGCTCGGCGAGGCGATCGACCTGCTGCGCATGGGCGGGGATTACGCGAAGGTACTGGCCGGCGGCCAGAGCCTGGTCCCGCTGATGAAGCTGCGCTTCGCCTCGCCGGAGCTGGTTGTCGACATCAACAACGTCCCTGGCCTGGATTACCACCGGGCCGACCCGGACGGGACCCTGCGCATCGGCGCCCTGTGCCGCCATGCCGACCTGGAGCGGTCGGCGCTGCTCGCCAGCACCCAGCCGACCATGGCCGCGGCCGCCCCGCTGATCGCCGATCCGATCGTGCGCAACCGCGGCACGCTGGTCGGCTCGCTCTGCCACGCCGATCCGCAGGGTGACTGGGCGTCGGTGGTGATGGCTCTCGGCGGCTCGGTCGTCGCGCAGGGGCCACGCGGCCGGCGCACCATCCGGGCCGCCGATTTCGTCACCGGCCCCTTCCAGAACGTGCTGGAGCCGGACGAGATCGCCATCGAGGCCGTCATCCCGGCCGCGAAGGGAATCCGCTCGGGCGGCTACCTCAAGCTGGAGCGCCGGGTCGGTGACTTCGCGACCGCCGGCGTGGCGGTAGCGGTGGAGACCCTGGGGGAGAACGTGATCAGGGCAGGGATCGCGCTGACCGGGGTCGGCGGATCCACCATCGAGGCCACCGCGGCAGCGGCGGCGCTCGTCGGCAAGCCGCTGTCCGCGCAGATCATCGAGCAGGCCGCCGGGCTCGCCGCCGAGGTGGCCAGGCCCAGGAGCGATCATCGCGGCAGCGCGGAGTTCAAGCGGCACATCGTCCGCACCTTCGTCGAGCGCATCCTGACCCGCGCCGACGCGACCGCGGAAAGGGCGGCCTGACATGACGATTGTTTACGAGGACCATGACGATCAGGCCGCCAGTGACGTTCCGGTACGCCGGATCAAGTTCACGATCAACGGCCAGAAGAAGATCGCTGAGGTGGAGACCCGCCTGCTGCTCGCCCACCTGATCCGGCAGGGACTGGGGCTGACCGGCACGCACACCGGCTGCGACACCACGAACTGCGGCGCGTGCACGGTGCNNGCCAGCGAGCTGCACCCGCTGCAGGAGGGCTTCAAGGAGGAGCACGGACTGCAGTGCGGGTTCTGCACCCCGGGAATGATGATGGCCGCCAAGGCACTCCTCGACTCCAATCCCGACCCGACGGAGGAGGACGTGCGCTGGGCACTGTCCGGCAACCTCTGCCGCTGCACCGGCTACCAGAACATCGTGAAGTCGGTGCTGTGGGCCGCCGAAAAGCTCCGGTCCTGAATCCGCTGACTACCGCAGTGCTGACTACCGCAGTCCGCTGGCTGACCAAGACGGAAGGTATGACGTGTCGCAGGCGCTAGACGAGATCAAGATCGGCGGGCTGGGCGCGAGCCGCAGGCGCGTCGAGGACAACCGCTTCATCCGCGGCAAGGGCAACTACACCGACGACGTCGTGCTGCCCGGCATGCTGCACATGGAGATCCTGCGCAGCCCGCTGGCGCACGCCCGGATCAAGTCGATCGACGCCAGCAAGGCGTGGGACATCCCGGGGGTGCACCTGGTGCTCACCGGCGAGATGATGGCGACCCGCAACCTGGCCTGGATGCCGACGCTGTCCTATGACACCCAGGCGGTGCTGGCGACCGACAAGGTGCGCTTCCAGGGCCAGGAAGTCGCCTGCGTGATCGCCGACGACCCGTACATCGCCAAGGACGCGTGCGAGGCAATCGACGTCGAGTACGAGCCGCTGCCGCCGATCGTCAACCCGACGCAGGCTGTCGCCGAGGGCGCGCCGATTATCCGCGACGACAAGGAAAACCAGGCCGACAACATCATCTACAACTGGGAGGTCGGTGACGCCGAGGGTACCGACCGGGCGTTCGCGCAAGCCGACGTGATCTCCAAGCTGCACCTGCACTACCCGCGCTCGCACCCCTCCCCGATCGAGTGCTGCGGATCGATCGCGGACTTCGACCGGTCCACCTCGAAGCTGACGGTCTACATGACCACGCAGGCGCCGCACATCATCCGCGCCGCGGTCGCGCTGGTGGCCGAGCTGCCCGAGCACATGATCCGGATCATCTCGCCGGACATCGGCGGCGGATTCGGCAACAAGGTCCCGGTTTATCCCGGCTACGTCTGCTCCATCCTGGCGTCGATCCTGCTGGAGCGGCCGGTGAAGTGGATCGAGGACAAGTCCGGCAACCTGATCTCCACCGGTTTCGCGCGGGACGTGTACCTCGACGGGGAGCTGGCGCTGCGCAGTGACGGCAAGATCCTCGCCATGCGGATGCACACCGAGGCCGATCACGGCGCGTTCTTCGCCGACGCCCAGCCGAGCAAGTTCAAGATCGGGCTGATGCACTCGACGTTCGCCTGCTACGACATCCCGTACGCGCACCTCACGGCCCGGGGCACTTACACCAACAAGGCTCCTGGCGGCGTCGCGTACCGGTGCTCGTTCCGGGTTACCGAGGCGATGTTCTTCCAGGAGCGGATGGTGCACGCCGCGGCGAACGACCTGGGCATGGACCAGGCCGAGTTCCGGCGGATCAACTTCGTGGCCGACGACGACTTCCCGCACCGCACCCCGCTCGGCTTCCTGACCGACTCGGGCCAGTACGGCGAGTGCCTCGAGGTCGGGCTGCAGGCGGTCGGCTATCAGGACTTCCTGCGGCAGAAGGAGGAGGCCAAGGCGAAAGGCCGGCTGCTCGGCATCGGCATCTCCACGATGACCGAGCCGCTCGGCGCGGGCAACAGCCGCGAGTACGACATCCTCGGCATCAAGATGTTCGACTCGGCCGAGCTCCGGGTGCACATGACCGGCAAGGCGATCCTGCGGACCGGCGCCAGGGGCCAGGGCCAGGGGCACGAGACGACGTGGGGCCAGATCGTCGCCCACGAGCTCGGCATCCCGGCCGAGGACGTGACCGTCGAGGAAGGCGACACCGACACCGCGCCGTTCGGCATGGGCACCTATGCGTCACGCAGCACGCCGGTCGCGGGGGCCGCGATCGCCATGGTGTGCCGCAAGATCCGCGCCAAGGCGCGCAAGCTCGCCGCGCACCTGCTGGAGGTGTCCGAGGAGGACGTCGAGTGGGAGCTTGGCCGGTTCTACGTCCGCAGCGCCCCCGATCGCGGCGTGACCATCCAGGAATGCGCGATGGCCGCGTACAGCAACATGCCGGATGGCATGGAGCCCGGCCTGGAGAACAACGCCTACTACGACCCGCCTAACCTCACCTGGCCGTTCGCGTGTTACATCGTCACGGTCGAGGTTGACCCGCAGACCGGGGTCTGGGACGTGCTGAACATGGTCGCGGTCGACGACTGCGGCGTCCGGATCAACCCGATGATCGTCGAAGGGCAGATCATGGGCGGGCTGACCGAGGCCTACGCGATGGCCAACATGCAGTTCATCACCTTCGACGCGGAGGGCAACTGCGTGGGCTCGAACTACATGGACTACCTGCTGCCGACCGCCTGGGAGACGCCGGGCTTCGAGCTGCACGCCGAGGTGATGACGCCGTGCCCGCACCACCCGATCGGCGCCAAGGGCGTCGGCGAGTGCGCGGCCGTCGGCGGCCCGGCGGCGTTCGTCAACGCGGTGCTGGACGCGATCAAAGATACCGGGGTCCGCAATATCGACATGCCCCTGCTACCGGACCGGGTATGGGAGGCCATCACCCAGCGCCACGACGTCTCCGGTGCGCCGCCGGTGCAGACCGATGACTGACGGGATGTCACCAGATGACTGAGGGGATGGCAGCGGCGGACCGCGGGATGGCANNCCCGGCAGGGGCAGGCGTTCGCGCTGGCCACGGTGGTCTGGCGGCAGGGCCCGTCATCGGGCCAGCAGGGCTCCCGGGCGATCATCACGGCCGCGGGCGGACTGCAGGGCTGGATCGGCGGCGCGTGCGCGGAGCCGGTCGTGATCCGCGAGGCGCAGCAGGTGATCGCCGCGGGCGTGCCGCGGCTGCTGCTGCTCGGCACCTCCGAGCAGTTCGGCGCGGCGGTCCCGGAGGGGATGACCGTGGTGCCCATCTCCTGCCAGAGCGAGGGCGCGCTTGAGGTCTACATCGAGCCGGTGCTGCCCGTGCCGCACCTGGTGGTCGTCGGCCGGTCCCCGATGGCGCAGACGCTAGCCGCGCTTGCCGGGGCGCTCGGCTGGCGGACCGCGCTGCTGGATGGCCCTGACTTCTCCGCGGCCGACGCCGACGAGCGCTCGATGGTCGTGGTGGCCACCCAGGGCCACGGCGACGAGGAAGCGATCGAGGAAGCGATCGCCGCCCGGCCTGCCTACCTCGGTCTGGTGGGCTCAAGCCGCCGCGGGGCGTCGGTGCTCGGCTATCTCGCGGACCGTGGAGTGCCCGCCGAGCAGCTCGGCCGGGTCAAGGTTCCGGCCGGCCTCGACCTCGGCCGGACGACGCACCGGGAAATCGCCGTCGCGATCCTGGCGGAGCTGGTCCAGCTGCGTGCTTCCGGGAAACTGGCAGCCGACGCCACGGCCGGGCCGGCCGGCTCCGCCCGCTCGGCCGCCATCGCCGGATCGGCCGGCCCGGGTGAGCTGGCGGAGGCCGTGGACCCGGTCTGCGGGATGACCGTGGCGGCGGGCCCGTCCGGGCACCCGCTGGAGCACGAGGGCGTTACCTATTACTTCTGCTGCGCCGGATGCCGCCGGAAGTTCGAGAACGATCCCGCTGCCTACGCGAAGGAGGAGTCCCGATGCTGATCAAGAACGAATTCGAGGTGGCGGAGCCGGTCGAGAAGGTATGGCGGTTCTTTGACAACATCCCGCTGGTGGCGGCCTGCCTGCCCGGTGCTGAGCTGGGCGAAGACCTCGGCGGCGAGAAGTACAAGGGCGGGGTAGCCGTCCGGATGGGCCCGGTCCGGCTGCGCTTTGCCGGGACCGCGGACATCACCGAGCGCGACGAGGCCGCGAAGCGCATCGTGGTGCACGCGAGCGGGGCAGAGGAGAAGGGCAGGGGCCAGGCCAGCATGGTCGTCACGGCGACGCTGGCGCGCTCCGGGCGCGGCACCAAGGTCGCCGTCACCCAGGATCTGCAGCTCTCCGGCGCCGCCGCGCAGTACGGCCGGGGAATGATCTCCGACGTGACGGCCGTGCTGATGCGCGACTTCTCCGCCAACCTGCAGGACCGGATCGACCGGGCCGAGCGCGGCGAGTCGCCGGAGCAGCTGGCGGCCGCCGCCGCCGAGGCGAAGGGCTTCACCGTCGGCCTGCAGGCCGCGATGATGGCGCTGCGCCGGGTCTTCCGCCGGTTCTTCGTCCCTTACCAGGCATCCAGCTGAGGAGAACGAGCCATGGTTCTGTGGTGGATAGGCAACGCCGTGCTGTTGCTCGTGGTGGTTCCCGTCGTCATCTTCCTGCTCAACCGCGTGCTCGCGGCGGTGGAGCGGATCCGGGGAGCTACCGACGACATCCTGGCCGGCGGCGTGGCCCTCACCGGCAAGCTCGACGGCGTGCCCGAGGCGCTGGCCGTCACCGACAAGACCATCGAGGAGATAAAGGTCGGCGCGGTCAGGTACGCGGGCTCCGTCGCGCGCCTGCTCGGCTAGGCGCACCTTCTCGGCTAGCAGAAAGGAACATGGCCATGCCAGCAGCCGCTTGGATGACCCTGAGCGTCGGCGCGGTGATCATCCTGATCGCGGCGGTGGCCCTCATCCGGGTCATCTACCACCTCAACTACGTGCGCGGGACGCTCGGCACCGTCCTCGTCGGCGCCCTGGTCATCGCGCACCAGACGAGAACCGTGCCGGAGGCGCTCACCTCGGTGAACGCGAACCTGAAGCCGGTCAGGGACTTCTGCGAGACGGTGTAGGGAGCCACGGATGCATGAATTCCAGTGCGGGAGCCCGGTGTGCGACACCAGAATCTCCGCAGCCAGCAAGGAGCAGCTGATGGATGAGGTAATCCGGCACGTTCAGCGGGATCACCACATCCCGGAGCCGACCAAGCCGATCATCGACTTCCTCAAGGCGAACACGATCCGCGAGGTCCCGACCAGCCCGACGGCAGGATGACGAAATGACCGGACATGCGCTCGCCGGACACGCGATCGCCCTAGCCAGCGGCTCTGCCAGCACCGGCGCTGGCAGCACCGGCGCTGTGAGCACCACCGGCTGGTGGCTGGGCTACACGATCGGGTTCCTGGTCGTCGCGGTCGTCGTCATGCTGGTGGTGCCGATCCTGCTGCTGGCCCGCTCGATCGGCAAGGAGGCTCCGATGATCAACGAGGCCCTCACCCAGGCGGTGCACAATACCGCGCCACTGGCCGCGCTGACCACGACGATCGAGCACGCCACGATCATCATCGACGGGCTGCACCGCGGCCGCACCAGGCTGGGAGGCTGACCATGCATTCGCTGACCATCCATTCGCTCGCGATGAACTCCACCGAGCACACCCTGTGGCTGACCGCGGTCATCGCCGGCTTCGTCGTCGTGCTGGCGGTCGCGGCGCTGCTCAGCCTGCTCATCTATCTCGTGAAGATCATTGACCGCCGCGTCGTCGACGTGCGGGAGACGCTGAAGGCCGCGGCGGCGAACACCGCAAGCACCGCGCTGATCCCGCAGGTCGCCGACGGCGTGGAGGCGGTGCTGGCCGAGGGCCTGCAGCATCACCTGTTCCTCGGCCGGGTGCTCGGGAAGGTGAAGTCATGACCCTGCTGGTCATCCTGACGGTCGTCGACGTCGTGCTGCTGATCGCCGGCCTCGCGTTCTACCTGTTCTGGGTCGGCACGCTGCTCACCCGGATCGCCGGGAACCTCGAGGAGTGCGCGGAGCTGGTGCGCACGATCGTGGGTCACGCCGAGCTGATCGGGCCGGGCGTGGCGCACATCAACCAGACCGGCGGCGTGGTGGCCGGCGCGCTGCCGCTGCTGTACGAGATGGCGGAGGGCATCGTCGTCGGTGTCACCCCGGTCCCCGAGCAGCCTGCGCACCCGCCGACCGCGCGCCCGGCCTCCGGCCGGCGCCGGTCCCGGCTGCACGACGCGGTCGGCTTCGCGCCGCCCAAGTAGGCTCGCCGACCGCTACTGCCTCTCGCCGACCGCTACTGCCTGGAGGGATACTCCATGAAAGCTACTCACGCCATGTGGTCGTGGCTCGTCGTGGCCGTTGTCGGCGTGTTCGTGGTGGTGGTCGTCGCCGGGCTGTCGCTGCTGCCCCGGCTGAACGCCGCCCAGCGCGTGCTCGACCATGGCAAGCCCGTCTTCAGCCAGCAGCGGGTGGCGGGCGACCGGGCGGGCATCACGATGATCTCCCATGCGGTCAACACGCTCAACCCCGTGGTCACGCCGCGCGGCGGTGCCGCCGCCGAGGTTCCCGCGCTGGTGGCGTTCGTGTCGGGCAAGACCGGCCTGTCGCAGGCGGCGGTGCTGGCGGCCCTGACCAAGAACTTCCCGCACACGACGGCGCTGCTCAAGGCGATCCCGCTCACGTCGGTGACCAGTGAGCTCCCCGGCCTGATGACCTTCCTGGCGCAGATCCTGCATGCGACGCCGGCCCAGGTGGCCGCGGCGCTCAAGGCCAACTTCCCTGGCCTGTACCAGTCGATCAGCCAGCTTCCCTACGTGACGGGCGGCTGGAACAACGTGCCAGGCACCGCGCACCTCACCCGTTTCAGTGGCTCGCCAGTGCGCACAGTGCCGCAGGTCAGAACCTATTTCAGCCGCGATGTCATTCCGGTCCTGCAGGACCAGCGCGCCCATTTCGCGGCTCTCGACGGCAACGGAGGGGTCAGCTTCCTGGCGCCCCTGCTGCTGGCGGTCGGCATCATCGTGACCATCTTCGGGGTCACTATGGCCCTGCTGGCGAGGAAGAACCTCGCCAGGGAACTGGCCGCGGCCGGCTGGTCCGTGGTGATCACGGTTGGCGCGGCAGTTGTGGTCGTGGTGCTCGTTCTCTCACTGTTCCCGCGCCTGGACGGAGGGCAGAATCTCCTCGATCAGGCCAAGCCCGCATTCAGCCCCACCCGGGTCCAGGGCGATGCGGCCTCGGTGACCATGGTGTCCCATGTGGTGGATTTCGCGAACCCGGTGGTCACGCCGCGTGGCGGTGCCGCCGCTGAGGTTCCCGCGCTGGTGGGGTACGTGTCGAGCAAGACCGGCCTGTCGCGGCAGGCGGTGCTGGCAGCGCTGACGAAGAAGTTCCCGCATGCGACGGCGCTGCTGGAGGCGATCCCGCTGTCCGCCGTGACCAGTGAGACTCCCGGCCTGCTGGCCTTCCTCGCCAAGGCGCTGCACCTGAGCACGGCCCAGGTGGCCGCGGCTCTTAAGGCGGGCTTCCCCGCGATCTACCAGGCGGTCACCCAGCTTCCCTTCGTCACCAACGGCTGGTACAGCGTGCCAGGCACCGCCCACCTGACCACGCTCAGCGGGACTGCGGTGCGCACGATGCCGCAGGTGCGGACCTACCTGGCTACCGATGTGGTGCCCTTCCTGTCGACCGAGCAGGGTGACTTCAAGACCGTCGACACAACCTGGCCGCGGCTGCCCGTCTTCCCGCCCCTGCTGCTGGTCGTCGGCATCATCGTGATCCTCTACGGAGCGCTGATGCTCGTCCTGAGCCTCCGCAAGCCCCCGCGGATTGTCGTGCCGGCGTCCCCGGCACCGGATCGCGCAGCCATGGCCGGCCAGCGATGAGGTAAGGCGCGGCGATCGTGGCAGCGACATCGTCGCTTCGGTCAGCGGTCAGGACGGCGCGGGCCTGTCCGGGTTTCCGGTCAGCGGGCCGGTGGTGGGCGCCGCGTACTCGCCGATCCACTCGTCCTTCCACGACTGGTCGTACTGCTGGTCATTGCAGCGCGGGTGATAGATGGCAGTGAGCTCGCGGGCGATCTGCTCCCGGTGCGGCCGGCCGCCGCCCGGTACCTCGTACGTGCAGATGTAGACCTTCCACCGGGATCCGGCCCGCCGTATCCAGCAGTGCGCGCGCGGGTGCTGGAAGGGGAAGCGCTCCGCAGCGAGATTGCCGGAATGGTCGACGTAGATGACCGCGTACCGCTCCGGCTTGGTGTCCGGATCCGGCTTGTACACGATCGCGTAGACGGCCGGCGCCGGCGGCGGGGTCCAGCCGCCCAGCAGGCGCGGCCCCTCGAACGGGTATCCAGCAAGCGAGCCGAGCCGGATCATCCGCCCGAGTCCTCGTCCGCGCCCGAATCCTCAACCTCGCCGGAGTCCTCAACCTCGCTGACGGCCTCCACCCGCGCGATGGGCCACGCGGGCAGCCCGGCCTTGACCACGGCCTGCCCGAACTCCTGCGTGGCCTTCTCGACCGCCTCGTCCCGGCTGCCGGCCTGCACGACCAGCTGGGCACCGTAATGGTTCGTCCCGATGCCAGTGGCAATCCCGGCGCTCACGGCGACCGCGTCGGCAAGCTCGACTATCTCCTCGCGCGACAGCACCCGGTCACCCTCGGCCTCCAGGCCCACGCTCCATTTCACCGGATACTCCTAACTCATCTTCGGCAGCAGCGACGCGAGCTCTTCCAGGCTGGACAGATCGTGGCCGGACAGCAGCAGGTCGACATGCGGGGCTGCCACCATCATCCCGAGTGTGCTCGGCCGGAAGTTGGCATTATCGCCCTTGTGCGGGTTCATCCATACCACCCGGTGGCTGAGCCGGGAAAGCCGTTCCATCGCCGTGGCCAGGACGGCCGGATCCCCGCGGTCGAGACCGTCGGAGCAGATCACCACGATCCCGCCGCGGCACAGCCCGCGGCGGCCCCAGTCCTTGACGAAGGCGTCGAGCGACGCACCGATCCTGGTCCCGCCCTCCCAGTCGAACACCGCCTTCGCGGCCAGCTCCAGTGCCGCGTCCGGCCTGCGGTGATCCAGCGCCCTGGTGACCCGGGTGAGCCGGGTGCCGAAGCAGAACACCTCGACCCTGGCCGCCGCCCGCTTGGCCGAATAGGCGAACTGCAGGAGATGACGCGAGTAGTCGGCCATCGAGCCGGAGACATCCAGGATCAGGATCAGCGGCCGCAGCCGGGCCTTGCGCCGGCGCCAGAGCATCTCGGCCGGCTCGCCTTGCATGCGCAGCGACTCCCGGACCATCCGGCGCAGATCGGGGGCGCGGCCCGAGCGCGCGGCGGCGGTGCGGCGCGTGCGGCGCCTCGGCGGGGTCAGCCGGATCCGGGCCATGATCCGCCGGAGCGCCGCGAGTTCCTCGGGGGTGCAGGAGGTGAACGACTTGTGCCGGAGGGTTTCGGCGTCGGACGCCATCAGCCCGAGTGCTGCCTCCTCCTGGCGCGCGTCGCCGTCCGGATCGGTGGCCGGGACCTGCAGCACCGACTGTGTCTCCGCCGTCACGAGTGCCTTGATCATCAGCAGCTCGGTGACCGGGTCACCAGCGGCGAGGAAGAACCTCCTGAACACCTCATCATAGATGGGGATGTTCTCGCGCCGGGTGACCAGCGTGGCACGGCCCGCCCAGTACAGGTCCAGCAGGTCGGTCGGGTCCAGCGGGGTCATCGCCGCGCAGTAGGTCAGCACGTCCCCGGAGCCCACGGCGAGACCGGCGATGCGAAGTTCGGATGCGAAGTCCACCAGCACGCCGACGAATCGAGCGTGCTCAGGCACCGGATGTGATCTCTTCCAGGTTGTCCCGCACCACATCGAGGTCGTCGCGTTCCTTCACCACGGCACCGAGAGTGTCCTCGGCGACCTGGACGCCCAGATCGGTCTCGCCGAGGAAATCCAGGGTGCGCACCCAGTCGATGGTCTCGGCGACCCCGGGCGGCTTGGCGAGATCGAGCTCACGGAGCCGGTTGACCGCGGCGACTACCTTGCGAGTGAGGGCCTCGGACACGCCGGGCGCCCGGACGAGCACGATTTCGACCTCGCGCTCAGCGGGCGGAAATCCTATCCAGTGGTAGAGGCAGCGCCGCTTCAGTGCGTCGTGCAGCTCACGCGTGCGGTTGGAGGTGAGCACGACGAGCGGCGGGGTCACCGCCTTGATCGTGCCGATCTCTGGGATGCTGATCTGGAAATCGGAGAGCAACTCAAGCAGGAACGCCTCAAACTCGTCGTCGGCGCGGTCGACCTCGTCGATCAGCAGCACCGCCTGGTCACCGGCCCGGACCGCTTCCAGCAGCGGCCGCTCCAGCAGGAACTTCGGGCCGAACAACTTCTCCACCGCGTCGGTGTCGGCGATCTGGTGCTCGGACAGCGCCCGGATGTGCAGCATCTGGCGGGCGTAGTCCCATTCGTAGAGGGCCTGGTTGGTGTCGATTCCCTCGTAGCACTGCAGCCGGATCAGCTTGCGGCCGAATACCGTCGCCAGCACCTTGGCGACCTCGGTTTTGCCGACCCCGACCTCGCCCTCCAGCAGGATGGGGCGTTGCAGGGACAACGCGACGAACAGGGCGGTGGACAGTCCGCGGTCGGCCAGGTAACCACCCTGGCGCAAGATCTCGGTGAGCTTACCGACGGTCTCCGGAGTGTCCATCCACCGCTCTCCTCGCCGTCGGCATCCTCATGATCAGCGGGGCTCCGCGGCGCCGAGTACCAGGTCCGCCACGCTGGCAGCCTCAGGATTCAGCTTGCCCTCGCGCTCCAGTCTCGCCCGCCATGCGCTGCGCAGATCGCCATCCGTGTCGGCCATGCCGTCGAAACCGACGTTCGCCATATTCTTGCAGGATTTCTTCGTGCCCAAGGCCTCCGCGAGGTCCGTGCTGTTCTGTCCCTGAGCACTCCATACCCCGCGAAGGACTTCGAGGGCCTCTTCTGGCTGACGGCTCATTTCCAGGTACCTTCCGGCCGTGCGGTGGCTGTCCTGTAAGACTCTAATTCCTGCGATCCGTTCACGCGACAGCGGATTAAGGCTTCTCTTATGGACTGAGCTGCTGGAGTGAGCTGTCACCGGTGTCACAGGCCTCCTGAGATGCCAGGCGCTCCGCCTGCGGAGTTACCCGGCTGATGCCGGATTGCACCAGCTGCCACCGGGGCGGATTGCACCGCGGCCGGTACTGGCTGACCGAGTATCCGGTCGAAGGTCTGCAGCAGGTCCCGCACCCGGATGGGCTTAGTGAGGTAGTCAGTTGCACCAGCCGCGAGGAGCTTGCTGGCCTGGGACTGGGCCGCGTCGGCGCTGAGGATGATGATGGGGATATCGCGGGTAGCAGGGTCGGTGCGGAGTTGGTGCATCGCGTCCTGGCCTGGCATGTCAGGCAGATGCAGGTCCAGCAGAATCAGATCCGGGTGGTGCTGGCGGGCCAGGTCGAGGGCCACCCCGGCGAGCATGGCGGGCAGGAGGGTAATCGAGGGCCGCTGCCTGAGTACCTGCTCGACGAGCCGGAGATTTTCGACCATGTCCTCCACGTAGAGCACGGTCTTCGGGGCGGGGTAGGCCTGGCTGCTCACGATCGGGTCGTACCCGATGGCGGCCTGGGTGATGGCGATTGGCTCGGCCACCGGCAGGTCGATCCAGAAGGTGCTGCCCTGGCCCGGCGTGCTGGCGACGCCGGTGGCACCGCCCATGGTCTGGATGAGCTGACGCGACAGCGCCAAGCCGAGTCCGGTGCCCTCGATTCCGGCCTGGGCGGCGTCGAGCCGCTCGAAGGGCACGAACAGCTTGCCGATCTGGTCTTCGGCGATGCCCCTGCCGGTATCAGTGACGCTAATCCGGATTCGGTCGCCGGGCCGGTTATCGACGGTGACGGTGACCTTGCCGGCCGGATAGTTGTACTTGATCGCGTTGGACAGCAGGTTGATCAGGACCTGGCGCAGCCGCTCAAGGTCGGCGGCTGCGTACTGGCTGGTCTGCGCGGTCGGCGGCGGGTCCAGGTGCACGCCGCGTGAGATCGCGAGCGGGCGGATGAGTTCGATCGCGTCGGCGATCACGATCTGGACCGGGATCGCTTGGATCGACAGCGACAACTGCTCAGCTTCGATGCGGGAAATGTCGAGGACCTCGTCCAGGAGCCGGAGCAGCTGGTGGGCTGCCTTGAGCATCATCGACATCCACTCTCGGTGTTCCGCGGTGATGTCGCTGAAGCCGAGCAGCTCACCGAAGCCAAGGATGGTGTTCAGCGGGGATCGCAGCTCGTGGCTGACGCGGGACAGGAACTGCTTCTGGGCATCGTTCTCTGTGCGCAGCGCATGGTTGGCATCCTGCAGATCCCGGGAGATGGCAAGAAGGTCGGCTTCCATCTGCTCGGCCCGGACCGGCAGCGGCTGATGTCCGGTCGCGTGCTGCGTGAACCGCACGTATTCGGTGACGTCTTCCACCCTGTGGATGATGTAGGCAAGCCTGCCTCTGGCGTCGAGCGCGGGTGAGTTGACCTGGCTCCAGTACCGGATCTCGGAGCCACCGCCCTCGGACTCGAGCCGCCGGATGTCGTACTTCTGCACTGCCATCGTGTCCGGCACATGGTCGCGGCGGGCCCGTTCCAGCGAGGCACGCAGATCTGCCGTCCTGGCGGCCTCGGCATCGGCGGCGCGGTAGGGGAAAATCTCGAAGATGCCCTGGCCCACGATGTCTGCCCGGCTGGTCGCGGCGCACCGCAGATACGCGTTGCTGGCTGCGACGATCACTAGGTCGTCGTTCAGGACGAGGTAGCAACCGGGCACCGACTCGAACAGCGTCTGGAAATCCGGTTCCTGGCTCGCCTGCTCCCATGTGCTGGCCCTCGGGTCCTGCGGTTCCTGGCTCGCCTGCTCCCATGCGCTGGCCCTCGGGTCCTGCGGCTTCCCCGAAATCCCCCCGGCTGTCACGAGATGCATCCCCCTCAATTGTTAGAAGCGATGGTTTTAGGCGTGATGGTGTTAGGCGTGATGGCACATTGGCTGTGAGACGTGCTGCCGGACTGGTGCTCGGCGAGGCCGGCTGGCGGTGCTCGCCGACAGCGAAGGTGCGCGATCAGCAGATCGCACAGGCTGGCTACCGGATAGGGCTTGCTCAGCACTGCGGTGCATCCCGCTGCCAGGGCGGCTCCGCGCTGTTGCGGCCCGGCGTGGCCGGTGAGCGCCACGAAGATGGGCGGCCCGCCCGCACCGGCATCCTTCCGCTCGGCGGCCAGGGCCAAGCCGCTGCCGTCGGGCAGCCACATGTCAAGCAACACGACATCGACCGGGCCTGCGGCGAGGATCGCGCGTGCGTGCGCCAGGTCGGCAGCTTCGATCAGCCGCGCGGTGTGCAGCAGCGGTTCCGGCGACCGGGCAAGCGCCGTTCTCACCAGCGCACGGTTGAGTTCGTCGTCGTCCACATGCAGGATACGGATACTGCGGTCGTGGGAATCGGCCACCGCGTCATCACCGCGTCCGCCGCCGGGCAGGTACCCCAGCGGGCGCCCCGGTGGCCGGCCATCCACGAGATCGTCCGTCATCCCACTGCCCTCCCCCCGCCAGCCAGCCGACGCGGGCGACATCGGCTCACCCAACATCGTATACGTTCGGTAACTTAATTACTACAGTACGTAATTAGGCCGGGTTGGCTGGCTGCGAGTTGCTGCGGGCTGCGGGCAGCGGGCAGCGGGCAGCCCGGTGCGGCTCCGAGGTCGGCCGCCGAATGCGTCCTTTTGCGAATCGGCTTCACGCCAAGCACCGGGGAACAGCCTGGGCAGTCGCTCAATGGTGCTCTGCTTGAAACGTGCAAAGTTACTTTGGTCTCGGCACTCACCCAGAAGTGTGAACCTTCTTTTATGATCCTCTCACGAGGGCATTAATCGATCGACTTCGACCCAAACTATCCTTTATTCGCGCGAGAGTCCGGCGCTAAACGGGCAGTGATCCGCCCGGTATGATATGTAATGTTACTATTTGGGCTTATTAATATATCATCATAAGGAATAATAATACGGAAGGCCATGCCATCGTCGCTAATTGGTTGTACATTCGCCATTATAAGGACGGGGAACGACGTGCGTGCAGTGCCGACGGGGCATCGTAAGAAACTCCGCTGCTGACACAGACGCGCTCCTTTTCGGGTCCTTCCCCCGCCCGGTCATAGTAAGGAGCACAACCATGAGAAAAGTCAGGCTTCATCGAAGAAGCTGGCTCGCGGGATCGGTGGGAGCCATCACCATCGTGGGGACGGCAATGACGCTCGCGGCCTTCGGCGCCGGGGCATCAGCCAGCACGATGGCCCCCAGCCACGCTGTCACCCACGTGCGACCACATGCGCTCGCCCAGCGCACCGGAGCGACGACGGCAACGACATCACACCCGGTGACGGCCGTCACGCAGGAGTTCGGTACCAACACGACCCCCTTCTGCCCGACTGGCAGCGGCAACCTGCCGTGCAACGGGGCCTCCGGCGACTACGGCACCATCGATCGTGTCCCCTCGGGTTTCTCCAACGGCGGGTCCGGCAACTACGCACCTTCCACCAAGGCGCTCACTGGCAGCTGGATGGCGCTCGTCTCGGGCACTACGGACGAGAATCAGGGCGTCGGATGCCCCGGGACGGGCACTGAGCAGTGCTCGGGCCCGTACGCTTTGTTCGGCACCGGAGCTTCCCAGGGCGTCGAGAACGTCTTCCCGGCGAAGGGGTTCACCGTCACCGACGACCTGTACCTGTCGCCATCCACGGTGGGGACAGGTACTGCTACCAGTTCGCTGGTTGACGACGACGTCGAGCTGAACAACAACACCGGCGGCTACGGCATCGACAACATCATCACGGCCTGCCCGGTGGCCGGTCCTGCCTTCGCCATCAGCTTCGGCAACGGCTCCCCCGGGAGCTGCGCGGGAACCTCAATGATCACGACGGACGGCTGGTACCGGTTCGTCTTCGAGTTCGCGAACGTCGGCGGGAACGCCGACCTGACCATGTCAGTGCGGAGCGAATCGCATCCGGACGTCGCCATTGCCACCAGCGGGCAGCTGCCCGTGGGCGGCACGGCCACGCCTGTCAGCAACTGGGGTGGCCCCGGCTACTTCTGGCTCCCGACCGAGAACATCAGCGGCCTGCCGCTGGCTAACTTCGCCCTGCAGCTCGGCCCGGACGCCGCTGGTCACACGCCGTAATTAGATTCCCCCGGCCGCATTGGCCGGGCCAGCGACCAGGAGGCCGGGGCGTCCAAGCCCCGGCCTCCGGCGCGTTATCAGGCTCAGAGCGGAACGCTACTGCTTGGCAGGAGACCATGTTCGAGGCACAGACCTGAAGGGGAGGCGCCGCATCTCACCAGCCGTAATGTCAGAACCTGTGAGTCGTGTGGCCGCCGAGAGCGCCCCTGGTGAACGCGAGGATCTGGGTCGGCGTTACCGAGAACACGAGGACCGCCGGGAGGCCTTCGTCCTGCTCATGGCGAAAGCACCCATCGCGCACCATGAACCGGAATCGTCCGTCCCACTTGGTGGCCCACGCCTCGGCGAGGCGCGTGAGCACGGCATCGTCGGTGACCCGGACGGCATCGCCTTCGACCACGACGTCCAGCCCGCTGTCCCAGTGGTTGCAGCCGGTCGTCAGGACCACGTGCGGGTTGGCGGTCAGGTTGACGGCCTTCTGCTGGGTGACTCCTGTGTCAAAGTAGACGGCCCCGCCGAGCCACACGGCAACGCAGGGAGTGACATGAGGGCGGCCGTCGGCCCGGACGGTAGAAATCCAGAACACCTCGGCTGATTCGAGCGCCCGGCGGGTCTCATCCCATTCGGTGGCGACTGCGGCCGGATCGCTGTACCGCTCGTCCAGGGTGGTCACTGGTGTAGTCATCAACGAACCTCTTTCCGGTGGGCCGCTAGCGGCAGGGCTGCATGCCCGGCGAAGCCTTCATTGTCTAGACCGGCGAGCACTCCCGAAGTCATCGCGGTACGCGAATGTCCAGGCGGCCGGTGGTTGATCGCGCCCGGCGGATACAGGAGGATTTCTGGCATGAACGAGAATCCGGCGAGCCTGTTTACCCGGCTGGCGCCCGTGCTGAACGTGCCAGACGTAGCCGCCGAGCGCGCTTTCTACGAACGCCTTGGGCTGCCGGTCATCTACGAGGGTGAGGAGTACCCGGACTTCATCGCCTTCGGCACAGACACAGTGCATTTCGGCATCCAGAAAGCGTCGGTCGGCAACGATCCGCCGAGCGTGCTGACCTGGCAGATTGCCGTGACTGACATCGATACCGCTATCCAGCGTTGCCGCTCAGCGGGCATCAGCTTCGAGCTCGAAGTGAACAACCCGGCCCCGGGATGGAGTTACCGGCGCCTGCTCATCCGCACCCCGGGTAACTACCGGCTGGCGCTCGAAGGACCCAACGAGTAAAGCAGCAAGGAACCGGGAGGCATCAGTGCCCGGCCTTCGCATGGTCGCGGACCTGCCTGCCGTCGGGGGGGCCTCCGACAGCTGCACTAGCGCTCCTGCCGGTCCCCGGAGTCGAGCAGTGCCGACAGGCGCGGACCAAACTCAATGACATAAGGAACTGTTTTTAGTTGCTCCGGCGTGACCGCTATTCCGTGGTCGCGGATTAGCGAAGCAAGCCACTCCCACGAGTGATCGTCGCCGGTGACCTCGGCGTCGTCCGGAAGCACTGTTGTTAGCACACTTCCCTCGGCATGATCGGCTGTCATGTGCGTCGCGCTCGTGCTGAAGCCACGATCTTGGTGCAGCGTAAGGCGGCGGCCGTCATCCAGGACGGCGAACTCGTGCACGTCGATGTTCATGCCTCGCTGATCTCTATGCGCCAGCTCCGACCACGCGCCGAGGCCAACGACCGTAACACCCACAGCGTGAACGATAACGCCACCCCACCAGCAGCCGGGTCGGCCGGGCCACGCCACCAATCCCTGACATGTGCCGCCGGTGAACTCGGCGCCCCCTGATGTAGACCTCGCCACTGTAGGGGCTGGCCCTGGGGATGTGCGGCTGTGCCGCCGCCTCCGGTTTTAGCAAGATCGACTTATTGTGATCTTGACGGCTGGCCCCATCCGGCTGCTCAGCGTGGGTGACCGGCAACTGGCCGAGGACCTGGTCGCGGAGGCATTCCGGCTGGGATCGGGGTGCAGATCACCCCTCCGGCCACAGCGTGGCCCGCACGAGGTGGGCCTGGTGCACGCGCGGCTTCCTATCGCCGACTCGACCCCTGCGGCATGATGGTCGGCGATGTCTGAGCACAGAGGTGTGGCACTCGAAGCCCTCCGGAGTTATGACGTGGCGCCGCAGAGGGTCAGGTTGGCGGCGGAGTCGTTCAATAGCCTTTTCCGGGTCACCACCGCCTCGGCGGTCTACGCGCTCCGGGTGGGGTCGGTGCTGCAGATCCATCCCGAGGGCACGGCTGCCGTCGAGGCCGCCTGGCACCGTCGGCTTCGCCTGCAGGGGGTGTGCGTCCCCGATGTAGTGGCCAACGTGGACGGTGAGCTCGCGACGCTGGTGACGGCCGGCCGGGCAGAGCATGAGTCCCGGGTGTGCATCTTGTTCGAATGGGTGGCCGGGCGTTCCCTGCGGACTCGCATGACCGAGCGGCGGTCGGCAGCACTCGGCAGATTGTCGGCCCAGCTGCAGCAGGACGGCGCGGCGTGGTCGCCGCCCGGTGCCGAGGATGTGCTCCAGGCGGACCGTGTTCTGTACTGGCGGGTGCCGGATCAGCTGGCGGCGGCCGGGTCACGGTTCGGGTTCGGGACCTTGTTCGTCGACGCCCTGGACCGTGCGCAGTCGGTGGTCGACTCGTTGTGGCAGAGCCCGCCGCACCCGCCGCACCTTGTGCACGGCGACCTGACGCCGCAGAACGTGATCGTGTCGCCGCAGAACGGACTGGTGCCCATAGACTTCCAGGACACTGTGTGGGGCTTCGAGGTTCAGGACCTCTCGTTCACGGTCGCCGCCCTGCGGCGCTGGCCCAACAGTGACCGGCTCACTGAGGCGTTCCGTGCCGGGTACAGCGAATGCCGGGCCTGGCCGGATGTCTCCCCGGCCCTGTTCGACTCGCTCATCGCCGCCCGGGGCCTCCAGCAGATGAACCTTACGCTGAACATGACAGACATCAACGGGCTGGAAAGCTACGTGGCCGGTCATGCCGAGCGAGTTCGCGCCTGGATGCGGCGCCCAGTCGGCCTGTAACCAGGACATCAGGGCCACTCGGACCGAGCACCGGAAGCGGGACGGCAGAGGTACTCATTACGATCGTGTCACGTGCGTTGCTCGCGGAGTTCAAAGCCCGCGCGAGCTTCACGTTCACAGGTTGCTGCTTGTGGCGGTCGTTGGCTGTTGACGGGCGGTTCGGGGACAGGCCAGCTCCTGCTCGGGCGTGGTCTCGGCGTCTTCTAAGATCTCGGCTCGACGACCCTGGCCACGACCCAGCGGTGCTTGCCGATTTTGCGGTCGCGGGTGAACCCGAGCTTCTCGTAGGTCGACAAAGCGCCGTTGTACAGGAAGCCGGCGGGCACCGAGCCGGCAGGCTCCGGGTATCCCTCGACAGTCCCCCCGCCCAGATCCGCGATGAGATCGACCGCCCCGGCGAGCGCCGCAGTGGCAGCGCCTTGACGCCGGTGCCCCTTACCGACATAGCAGCACGCGATACGCCAGTCTGGCGAGTTCGTCCGGCCCTTTTCGTACGCCGCCCGGCTCTTGATCCGGGGCACCTCGCCGGGTGCGCCGAACTGGCACCAGCCGACGCAGTCCTCCCCCTCGAAAACGAGCGCGGCGTGGGCTTTACCCTCTCGGACTCGCTGTTCCTTCGCAGCACGTTTCTGCGCATAACGTTTCTGCACCACGTCGGTCCAAGACTCTTCGGGGTGGAAGCTCATGCACCAGCAGCCGCCGAAGATACCGTTGTTGCGCTCCACCAACGCGGCGAACGCGGCCCACGTCGACTGGTCAAGAGCCTTTACGGTGTACCTCCGTTCGACCATGAAGTCGAGCTTAACGCAGGCTATGCCACCAGCCTCTTGGTCCCGAACTAGTGTCCTGCGCCTGAAGTCCTCGACGAGCGCTCGCTGCGAGAACTGGGCTGGGTGATTGATGTCAAGCCACTGGCTGGCCTGTTCTTCCTAGGGCTCGGCGGACGAGCCGGCTAGCGCGCCACGCGGTAGCGGAGGTAGACGACTCTCGAGCTGAAGGTGCGGGTCTCGGCGAGTTCGAGATCCACCCGGCGCTCGCACTGGGGAAAGAACGGAGTGCCACCGCCAACCAGCACCGGGTAGACCCTGGCCCGGTACTCGTCGATCAGACCCAGCGCGGCCGCCTCGGCGGCGAGAGTCGCGCCGCCGATCGCGATGTCGCCCTCCGCCGGCTCGGCTCGCAACCGCTCGATCTCCTCCGCCAGGCCGTCGGAGGCCAGGCGGGCATTGCCCTGCACCGCCGGCAGCGTGGTGGAGAACACCACCTTTGGGAGCGGCTTCCAGATCGCGGCCCACTCGAGCATTGAGTCGTCGAGCGGTGGATCCTGGTCGGCGGTCTCCCAGTACAGCATTGTCTCGTACAACCCTCGTCCCAGCAGGTGGACGCCGACCTCTCGTATCTCGTCGGTGACGAAGCGAAAGACCTCCTCGTCGGGCGCCGTCCAGTCGAAGTCGCCGTCCGGCCCGACGATGTAGCCGTCAAGTGAGACGCCCATCGAATAGGTCACGCTGCGCATCAGAAGTCCTCCCGGTAACGGGTTCGACGATACGACCGCCGGACGCCGCAGAACTCATCGCGGCTCGCGGGACAGGGCACGTTGCCGGTTACGGCACTAGCGGCAGCGCTGGGACGTTGGCTACCGTCCCAGCTAGCAATGGCTGTGACTTGGATATGCGAGCCGGTCGCTGTGAGGGGCCGTGAGCAATTGTCAAGACCTGTGGATGGGAGCCGCACCGACCCAGCGGTGATAGGCGTCTACGTCGACGTTGCTGCCGCACACGATGGTGACTACGTGTCGGCCGGCGAAGCGGTCACGGTCTTCGAGGATCGCCGCGATGCCGAGCGCGGCCGACGGTTCGACGACGAGGCCAGCGTAGTCGAGGAGCATCCGCATACCGGCGATGATCGACGCCTCCTTGACCAGGACGGCGTCGTCAGCGACCAGGAGGAGGTCGTCCAGGACGGCCGGGATGGGACGCCGGCCGGCGACGCCGTCAGCGATGGTGCTGGTCGAGTCGGTGGTGACGACGCGCCGTTGGCGCCACGAGTGTGTCATCGCCGGTGCGCCCAGCGGCTGGATGCAGATCACCTCGACTTCGGGCGCCCGGGCCTTCACCACATGACCCACACCGGTGGCCAGTGCCCGCCGCCGAGAGCAATCAGGACGGCGTCGAACGACGGCACGGTGTCCACCAGTTCCAGGCCGATGGTCGCCGCGCCCTCGCAGGTCTCGATGTCCAGGCTGTCTTCGACCAGGCGGATGCCGTCATACCGCGCGACAGCCGCCGCCCGCTCGCGAGCCATGTCGAAGTCGCCGTCCACCAGCTCCAGCCTGGCGTCCAATGCGCGGATGCGATCAAGTTTGGCCGCAGGCGCAAAGCGGGATGCCACGACGGCGACGTCGAGCCCCCGGCCGCGACCGGACCAAGCGAGGGCTTGGCCAAGGTTGCCCGCGCTGGCGCATACCACGGCTCGCGAGCCATGGCCAGCGAGCAGGCTCGCGACGACCTCGGTGCCGCGGGCCTTGAAGCTGCGGACCGGGTTGGCCGTTTCGAGCTTGATGCTCACCGTGCACCCGAGGTCGGGCTCCAGCGCCTCGCAGCGGTACAGCGGAGTGTCGAGAAAAATCGGGTCGATTACCCCGCGAGCCGCCCGGATCCGAGCAGTGTCGAGGCGCGTCTCCTGCACGACACAGCAGCGTAGTGCCGCCGGCGCTGTTCCATCTGGGTGAACGACCGGTGACCGGTGCCCGTACCGGCTCCGCTTCGTCGCCCGGCGGCTCGGAGCCCTGGCCCGCATTCCGGTACCGGAGCGGCCCGGCACAGACCGAGACGCAGTCCCGGTCCCGCCCGGGGCAGGCCACGCAAGTAGCCGCTGGGGAGGCCCGCTGATGTGTCGCGGAGGACGACTCTTCACTGGAATCTAATGCGGCTTAATTCGGCGCTTAATTCGGCAGTGCAGCAGGCGGCGGCATACTGCCCGCTAGATGCTTGACTGTCAACCTGCACTCTGTGGTTCCTGCCTGTACTTCGCAGCGGGTACGGGCCGATAATGGCGCGGTAAGCGGACTCAAGGAGGAACTCATGACCACACCACAACAGCCCGACGCTGATTCCCCGGACGAGGCCGAGGAGATCGAGGACCTGCTAGCACCAGCCGAGACCCAGCAGCAGGTCGCAGGAGGAATGATGGACGACTGCTGCGCCACCCACGAGGGAAGCGAAGGTGGGGGGCGGGGATGATGTGAAAGTGCCAGCGGCAGGTCGCAGGAGGAAAAGGAAGCGGTACTATCCGCGCGGATGGGCCAGGCTCATTCGTGAATCTCGGCGCAAACGATATCGTCAACGCTGGCACCGTGATTGCGGGCCAAAACGTCCCCGGAGCTCGGCTCACATTTGCCGATGACGCCACTGAGTGGGATCAGCGAGCTACGCGCAGCCAAGAGGACGTGTCTATCGCGTCCGCTTGTGGGACCCGGTCAGAGCCAGCCTCGCTCGTCGGCCATCCGGACCGCCTCGGCCCGGTTGCGCGCCCCGACCTTGGCCATCGCGGCTGACAGGTAGTTGCGCACCGTGCCCTCGGACAGGACGAGCCTGCGTGCGATGTCGGCGACGGTCGCCCCCGGGCGAGCCGCGACCAGCACGTCGCGCTCCCGCGCGGTCAGCGGGGAGACACCGCCGGCGAGCGTGGCCGCCGCCAGTGCCGGATCTATCACACGCTCGCCCGTCATGACCCGCCGGATCGCGTCAGCGAGCTGTTCGGCCGGTGCGTCCTTGACCACGAATCCGCGGGCGCCGGACTCCATCGAGCGCCGCAGGTACCCGGGGCGGCCGAACGTGGTGAGGATGAGCGAACGGCATCGCGGTACTTCGCGGGCCAGCACGGCGGCGGCCGCGAGTCCGTCGATGCCCGGCATCTCGATGTCGAGAAGTGCCACGTCAGGCTGGTGTTCCCTGGCCGCGGCCGCTACCTCGTCGCCGCGCCCGACGGAGGCGACGACCTCGAAGTCCTCCTGGAGCGCGAGCAGGGCGGCCAGCGCACTGCGGAACAGTTCCTGGTCGTCGGCGATCAGCAGGCGGATCATTACCCGGATCCGGCCGGTGACAGCGAGACCTGCAGCCGCCATCCCTTCGGCGGCAGCGGGCCGGCGTCGATGAGGCCTCCGGCGGCGGCGACCCGCTCGCGCAGGCCGGTCAGGCCGTTCCCGGCCGGCGCGGTGCCGCCTACCCCGTCGTCCATGATCTCGATCGAGGAGGCGGACAGCCGGACCGCGCACGAGCTGGCGCGGGAGTGCCGGACGATGTTGGTGATCCCCTCGCGCACAACCCAGCCGAAAAGCTCCTGGTGAACGGGATCCGTGGTGTCCACAGCGCTCGGAAGGTCCGCCGTGATGCCGGCCGCCCGCAGCAGCTGCCGTCCGCTGGCGAGTTCCCCGGCCAGCGTCACGTCGCGATAGCTGGACACGGTGGCGCGGACGTCGCCGAGCGTCCGTCTGGCCAGGGCTTCCACCTCCGTCATCTCCTGGATCGCCCGGGCATGCTCGGCTGCGCCGAGCCGGGCCGCGAGGGCGGCCTTGACCGTGATCGTCGTCAGCGAGTGGCCGAGCAGGTCGTGCAGGTCGCGGGCAATCCTGAAGCGCTCGTTCTCCGCGGCCAGGCATGCGAGCTCGGCGCGCGCCTCGGCTAGGGCCTGGCTATCCTGCAGCACCCGCCGCAGGGCGAACGTCACCAGCGCCGCGATGGGGATCGCGGCGGGGGTGACGTCATCCCACGCCATGGCGAGGCTGACGTGCCAGGAAGGAATCGCGACCGAGACCAGCAGGGCAGCTAGCGTCAGCGCGATGACGACGGGTGCCGCGCGGCCGCCTAGCCGGCCTACGGTGGTCACCGTGATGAACACGGCCAAGACAAAGGCCTGGGCATGCGCGAACGGCAGCTCGGCTACGAACAGCGTGACGAGCAAGCCGTAGACGACCCAGAACCGCCGCGGGCTTTGCGGCGAGCCGGGCAGCGGGATGGCGAGCCAGCAGGCGGCGAAGGCGATGAGGATCGCGAAGCCGCAGACCGCCCAGGCGCCGTGCTCGTCGTGTGCTACGGCCTCGCCCACGTAGAACAGGTAGACGAGGATGGCGGCCCGGCAGGCGAGCATGCGCGATCCGTTCTGAGCCCACTTGGCCTGATCGCCCATATCACTCAAGCTTACTGACCGTGCGGCAAGTAGCCACCGAGAGCTTCAGTGACCTCAGCATGGGCCCGGCTGCGTAGCTTCCCCGTCACCCGCACCTCGGTGGCCGGGCCGCGTTGTTCGAAGGCGAACATCACGTGCTCGTACTGCAGGCGGCGGACCAGCCAGACGAAGACGAGCCCGGTGAACTTCGGCCGGTAGCTCACCCCGTTGTCCTGCGGGCGCCCGGTGAAGCCGGCCGATTGCATCCGGGAGTCGACGCTGCCGAGGATCTGCGTCTGAGCGTCGGGCATCGGCCGGTCGACCGTCACGGTGAGGTCGAGGGATTGCATGTGGGTACTCCGATCTCGATGGATGTGATTAGCGGTGTGTGTCGCGCTGGTAGACGAGCACCGCCAGCGCGGCGAGCAGCACGGTCCAGACCGCGATCACAATCCAGCCCTCGGCCGGCCAGCCGCCATGGCCGATCGCGGCCTTCGCGGCCTGGACCAGCCAGTAGGACGGTATTGCCTTGATCACCTGGAACATCGGGCCGGACTTCGCGATCTGGAATCCGTAGACGCCGCCGAGGAGCGCGAACAGCGTCACGATCCCGCCCATGGCGACGGCGCTGGAGTCGGCGTTCAGCAGGTGCCCGAGGAGGATGCCCAGCACGGCGAAGGGGATCAGGCCTACCAGCAGCAGCCCGACCACGGTCACCCACTCGGTGGCTGACAGCCGGACCCCCAGCGCGGTCCCTGCCAGGCCCACCAGCACGATGGTCAGCACTGCCCGCAGGTAGCCGTTGAGGACCCGCGCGCTGAAGTACGTGCCGACGGTGAGCGGGGTAATCCGCATCTGCCGTGTCCAGCCGGTCGACCGGTCGGCGGCGATGACCGCCGCGCTCGACACGACCGAGGCCATCGTGCCCAGCGTCGCCATGGCGGCCATGAAGTAGACGGTGAACGCGATGCCGTTGATGGTGGCGTGCCGGTTCGCGCTGGCGACCGACAAGTACAGCACCAGCGGGAAAACGAGCGACAGGAGGAGGAAACGCCAGTTGCGGAAGTTCCTGAGTACCTCGTAGCGGAGGTAGATGGTGCTGGTCATCGGGCCCCCTGGACCTGGGTCGGCTGGTTCGGGTCGTCGCGTTCGCCGACCGTGAGCGCGAAGAACGCCTCTTCGATGCCGGCCCCGTGCACTTCGATGTCGCGTGCCTCGGGGAAGCGGCTGAGCAGGGCGCGAAGCGCATTGTCCGAGCTGGCGCAATTGAGCGTCACCGCCTCGCCCCGTCGCTCCGCGTTGGTGACGCCGGGCAGGCTGGCAAGCTGCGCCAGGTCGGCGCCGGGCAGCGTCGCGCGGATCGTCCGGCCGCTCGCCATGGCCTTGATCTCGGTGGCAGAGCCGTCCGCGACGATCTTGCCCCGCGCGAGCAGGACGATCCGGTCGGCGTAGGCGTCTGCCTCCTCGAGGTAGTGCGTCGCGAAGATCACGGTCTTGCCTTCGGCCGCTACCTCCCGGATCGCGGTCCAGAACTCCCGGCGGCCCCCGACGTCGATGGCGGCGGTCGGCTCGTCCAGCACGAGAAGATCCGAGTTCGCGATCAACGCGGCGGCGAAGCGGACCCGCTGCGTCTGGCCGCCCGACAGCTTGTTGGTGCGGCGGTCGGCGAACTCAGCGGCGCCGGTTAGCTGCAGCATGTGGTCTACCTGGAGCGGCCGCGGGTACAGAGAGGCGATCATCGTGAGGAACTCACGGACGCTCAGGTACTCGATGAGCGAGCCGGTCTGCAGCATGCCGCCCACCTGCCCGGCCGCGATAGCGCGGGCGGGCGGCATCCCGAACAGCGTGATGCTGCCGGAGTCCGGCCTGGTCAGGCCAAGTGCCATGTCCAGCATCGTGGTCTTGCCCGCGCCGTTCGGGCCGAGGATGGCGACCGTCTGGCCGCGACGGATACTCAGGTCGATCGAGTCGACGGCGCGCAGCCTGCCGTACGCCTTGGACAGGCGGGACAGGACAACCCCGTCATTTGAAGCCTTGCCAGTAGCCATGGCTATAGGCTTCCGCCCCCCGAGCTAACCCGGTAGTGCCCCCAACCCACTACTTCCCGGTGACAAATGTCAGACGCGCAGCGCAGCCCCACCCCTCATGACCTGCAGCTTCGGCGATAGTCCAGCAGTTCGCCCGGGTCCCCGGCGACAGCGCTGTGCAGTACGCGAACGCCGTCCCGATGCTGCCGGCGCTGCGGCGGATATTGCTAAGGCACCTGACTCTCCGGCGGCAAATCAGGCTACAAGCAGGCGAGCGCCAAGCTCTGCTGCGTCGAGATCGAGGAGGTCGCGGTTGCGTTCGGCCCACCGGCCGGATGCGAGGTCAGCCCGGAGGCTGCGCACTGCCCGCTGCTCGGCGTCCGGCCCGACTCTGGCCCACACCGAAATGCCGCGGCGAACATGATCGTCCAGGTAGGCCTCGGGCCGACGCCAGTAGGCCTCGAAGAAGCCGTCAGCGCAGTCCCACGGAATGAGCACCGGCTCCATCCTGGCACCGATCGCGCGGGCCACCTCGGTCAGCGAAGACCGGCCGACGCGAAGGTCAGCGACCTCGGGCAGGTAGTCGCGAGTCAGCCAGAACCGATCAGGGTCACTGGTGTCGAACGTGAACACCACCTCGAACGTGAACACCACCACGCGGCGAGCGACGCGCCGCATCTCGCGCAGGCCGGCCATCGGGTCCTGCCAGTGATGAACGGTGCAAACAGCCATCGCTGCGTCGAAGGACTGGTCCTCGAATGGAAGGCTCTCCGCGGTGGCAGCCACGCACGGCGCCGCGCCTGCGGGACGCTGCGCACGCATCAGCGCCGACGGTTCAACCGCGGTGACGTCGCGGCCGGGGGGCTCGTAGGAGCCGGTGCCCGCCCCGACATTCAGTACCGTGCGCGCATCGCCGAGCGCAGCCCAGATCCGCGCGGCGATCCGCGGCTCGGTGCGCCGCGTCACGGTGTAGGTGGCTCCGATGGTGTCATACAACTGCGCGCTGGACATGACACTGCCTCTCTGGCTGTCACCATCGTCGTCCCCCGCACCGCGCATATGGCCCGGATAGCGTCCGGGCCATCCGGCGTGCTCACATCAGGCCGGGACGCCGAACCTGTGCCTGGTAGCACCGAACGGATCACCCTTGGAGTGGGCGAACACCTTGACCGGCGTGACCGAGAACACCATCGCCTCGCCGCTGCCGTCGGGGTCGCGGAAGCAGCCGTCACGGGCGGTGAACTGCCATCGCCCATCCCACTTGGCAGCGAAAGCCCCGGCGACGCGGCTGAGCACGATGTCGTCGGTGACCTGCACCGCCACGCCCTCAACCACCACATCCAGCCCTTGGTCCCACTGACTGCAGCCGGTCGTCAGCACCACGTGCGAGTTAGCGCGCAGATTGGCGAACTTCTGCTCGCCGGCGCCGGTGCAGAACCAGACTGCTCCCTCGGCCCACGCCGCAACGACCGGGGTGACGTGCGGCCGGCCATCGGCCCGGACGGTGGAGAGCCAGAACAGCTCGGCGGTTTCGAGCACGCCGCGGGTCTCCTCCCATCCGGTGGCAGCTGCAGCGGGATCGCTGTACTCCTGATCGAACGTCGTGACTGGCGCGGACACGGGCATCTCTCCCATCGCTCCGTTTTTCGGAATGGCCGCAAGACGGGTGATCGCTGACGGTGCCGGCTCTGACCTGGAGTTACACTGGGTGGGCCTGGGAGGACTTGAACCTCCGACCTCTTCCTTATCAGGGAAGCGCTCTAACCGGCTGAGCTACAGGCCCTCGGGTGGCGGCGATCACTGGTAAATCCCGGGCGCCGCCGCGCTAGATTACCGCAAGCGCCTGCCAGGACGTCAGTCGGTATCCCTGAGCGT
>PMSW01000175.1 GCA_003168215.1 Actinomycetota bacterium | reverse complement strand
GCCAGCCAGTGCGGCCGCTTCCTGCCGCGGATCTGCGCCATCTACCGGCGGGTCGCCACGCTGGGACGGCCCACGGCCGCCGCGGTCTCGCTGCTGCTGCGGTCCAGCCCGGCGAGCGTCGCGAACCGGATCGACGTCCCCACGCTGCTGATCCAGGGCGAGCACGACTCGCTGTTCGGGCTGGACCAGGCCAACGCGAACTACCAGGCCATCCGGCGGAACGGGGCACCGGTGGACATGGTCTGGTTCGCTGGCGGGCACGACGGCGGTGATCAGGAGACCAGCCGGGTGGACGCGCTGACCGAGCAGTGGTTCGACCGCTGGCTGAAGCCGCCGAACCGGCCGTTCCACGCCGGCAACGCCAGCGGTAGCGCGGCCGGGTCGAGCGCCGCCGGNNGCGCCGCCGGGTCGAGCGCCGCTACCGGCCAGCCTGCCTTCACGGTGACCCGGCCGCTGGGGTTCGACCCGTCGAGCGAGGAGGAGATCCTCGGCGTCGCCACCGCGCCGGACTACCCCGGCCTCGGCGGGAGCAGGCAGACCATGCTGCGGCTGTCCGGCCCGGCGCAGACGATCATCCGGCCGCCCGGCGGCGCGCCTGCCTCGATCTCGGTCTTCCCCGGCCTGGGCGCGCTCGGCGGGCTCACCTTCGACGTTCCCGGCCAGAGCGCGGCCTTCACCTCCGCTCCGCTGACCGCGCCGATCCAGGTCACCGGCGCCCCGGTGGTCCGGATCCGGGTCAGCGGCGCGGCCCAGGTGACGCTGTTCGCCAAGGTCTACGACGTGGACCAGGCCGGCAACGCCACGCTGCCCGATCAGCTCGCCGCGCCGCTGCGGGTGACCGGGGCGGCCGCCGGACGGGACGTCACCGTCCAGCTCCCGGCGATCGACTACGACTTCGCCGCCGGGCACCGGCTCCGCCTGGTGCTGACAACTACCGACTTCGCCTACGCCACCCCGCCGCAGGAGGCCACCTACCAGGTGGCGCTGGCCGGCTCCGGGCTGTCGCTGCCGTCCGACCCGGCCCTGCAGGTCGTGAACGGCGGGGTGCCGTGGTGGACCTGGGCAGCGCCGCTCGCGGCCCTCGCGGCGGCCGCCGCGATCCTGGCCGCCGGGCGCCGCCGCGAGCAGGACACGCTGGCGCCGGAACTGGCCGGCGTGCCGCTGGAGATCACCGGCCTGACCAAGCGCTACCACGACGGCCAGCTCGCGGTCGACGGGGTGTCCCTGCGGGTGGAACGCGGGCAGATCCTCGGGCTGCTGGGGCCCAACGGCGCGGGGAAGACCACCACGCTGCGGATCCTGATGGGCCTGATTCATCCGGACGCGGGCACGATCATGATCTTCGGGCGGCCGGTCCGGCCAGGCGCTCCGGCACTGTCCCGGCTGGGCTCGTTCGTGGAAGGGCCGGGTTTCCTGCCGCATTTGTCCGGCCGCGCCAACCTGGACCTGTACTGGCGGGCGACGGGCCGCCCGGCCGGCGATGCGCACCTGGCGCGGGTGGTCGCGATCGCCGGGCTGGGCGCGGCCATCGACCGCCCGGTGCGGGCGTACTCGCGCGGGATGTGCCAGCGGCTCGCCATTGCCCAGGCCATGCTCGGCCTGCCGGACCTGCTGGTNNGTCCTGGTCCAGTACGCGGCGGACGGCCGGACGGTGATCCTGTCCAGCCACATGCTCGCTGAGGTGGAGCAGACCTGCACGCACGTGGTCGTGATGGGCATGGGCAGGCGGCTGGCGGCCGGCCCGGTCGGCGAGATCGTCGGCGCGGGATCGGCGCTGGTCGTCGGCACCCCGCAGGTGCAGCGGGCAGTCGCCGTACTGTCCGGGATGGACGGGATCGACGGCGCCGAGCGGCATCCTGACGGGGTCCTCGTGCGCCCGAACGGAGTCGCCGCGTCCGCGGTGGTCGCCGCGCTGGTCGGGGCCGGGATCCCGGTGGAACGCGTGACGGCGAACCGCCGCCTGGAGGATGCCTTTCTCGCCCTCATCGCCGGCTCCGCGGGCACCGACCTGCCGGAACCCGGTGATCCGGGCCGCGACAGCGGGCAGGAGGATGCACCATGACCGCGCCAGCCAGCGCCAGTGCGCAGGGACCGGCCAGCGCCCGAGCCCCGGAATCGGCCAGCGCCGGCGCGCCGGGCTATAGCCCGCGCCGGACCCTGCCGTTCCGGGTGGAAGCCATTCGCCAGCTGCGGCGCCGGCGGACGATGATTGCATTCGGGATCTTGCTCGTCCTGCCCTGGATTCTTGTTGGTGCCTTTGAGGTCAGCGGGCCGGCCTCGGCAGGCGGCGGCACGCCCGGCCTGGTCGCGGTCGCGACCCATGGCGGCCTCAACTTCGCGGCGTTCACCTTCTTTGTCTCGGCCGGGTTCCTGCTCGTGGTGGCGGTCGCGCTGTTCTGCGGGGACACCGTCGCGAGCGAGGCCAGCTGGGCGTCGCTGCGGTACCTGCTCGCCGCGCCGGTGCCGCGCTCGCGGCTGCTGCGGCAGAAGCTGGCCGTCGCGCTCGCTTACTCGACCATCGCGATCGTG
This sequence comes from Actinomycetota bacterium, assembly GCA_003168215.1. Lineage (GTDB taxonomy): Bacteria > Actinomycetota > Actinomycetes > Streptosporangiales > Streptosporangiaceae > Palsa-506. The sequence goes on along the minus strand of PMSW01000175.1, from coordinate 10,665 downwards.
ACCCTGGTAGTCACGGCGCTGGTCGCGGGGACGGTGGCGTTCGGCTGGCACCCGCTCCGGCTGCCCGGTACCGGGGTGGACCTGCCGCTCGGGACCGCGTTCGCCCGGCTCGGCATCGTGCTCGGTTATGTCCTGATCACCGAGCTGGTCGTGGCCGCGCTCGCGTTCCTGCTGTCGGTCTCGACCGACTCGCCGCTCGGCGCGGTGGGCGGGGCCGTCGGCCTGGTGATCGTCAGCAATATCCTCGACGCGGTGACCGCGCTGGGGTCCTGGCGGGAGGTCCTGCCGACGCACTGGCAGTTCGCCTGGCTCGACGCGGTGCAGTCACAGGTCACCTGGGGCGGCATGATCGAGGGAGCGTCGGTATCGGTGTCCTACGCCGTGATCCTGTTCGCGCTGGCCTTCCGCCACTTCCGGGTACGGGACATCGTGTCCTGAGCACGGGCCGGCTGGCGTCCGGGCCGGCCCGCGGCGCACGGCAAGTTCCAGGCCCCCGCCGGTATCCCTGTTCGTCCGTCAGGATGCGACGTCCCTGGACAGGAGCTCGTCCCAGCGCTCCCGGCGGACGACAAGCCGGGGATCGCCGCTATCGGCGAACACCACCGGGATCCGGCGGGCGCCGTTGTAGTTGTTCGACATGGTGTAGCAGTACGCCCCGGTCACCGGGACGGCAAGCAGGTCCCCGACGCGTGGATCGCGGAGCGGGACATCCTCGCTGATGACGTCGCCCGACTCGCAGTGCCTGCCCACCACGGTGACCTGCTCACCGCCGCCGACCCGGTCGGCGATGGTGGCCTCGAAGCGCTGGCCGACGAGCGCCACCTCAAGGTTGTCGCCCATGCCGCCGTCGACGGCGACGAACGTCGTGGCCCCCGGCTTGACAGTGGTGACCCGGTACACGGTGACCGCGCTGGGTGCCACCACGCTGCGGCCTGGCTCGATCAGGATCCGGGCGCCGGCCGGCAGGTGCTCGCGGGCCGCCCCGATCAGGGTGTCGAGGTAGTCCGCCAGGCTGGGCGGGTAGTCGGAATAGGTGTAGCGGCAGCCAAGCCCGCCGCCGAGGTCGTAGACGGGGTAGTCGCCGAGCGCCGCCACCGGGGCGACGGCGGCGGCCAGTTCCTCCGCGTGCAGGATCTGCGATCCGACGTGGGTGTGCAGGCCGTCCATGCGCAGCCGCCCGGCGGCCTCGATCCGCGCGATGGCCTGCCTGGCGACCGCCGGCGCCAGCCCGAACTTCGAGCCCGCGTGCCCGGTCGCGTACGCAGCGTAGGTGGAACTCTGCACGCCGGGGATCACCCGCACCAGGCAGCCCTGCACCCGGCCGGCCGGCACCGCGGCCTCCAGCCGGTCGATGTCGTCGAAGTTGTCGACGACGACGGTGCCCACCCCGGAGCTGACGGCGAGCTCGATCTCCTCGGTCGTCTTGGCGTTGCCGTGCAGGATCAGGGTGGCCGGATCGGCGCCGGCCGCGAGCGCGGTAACGATCTCCCCGCCGCCGGCCACGTCCAGCCACAGTCCCTCGGACACCATCAGCCGCTGCACGGCCGTGCACGGGAATGCCTTGGACGCGAAGGCCACCTGGGAGTCCGGCCACCGGGCGGACAGCTGCTCGCGGTAGTCGCGGGCCTGCTGCCGCACCGCGCCCTCGGCCACGACCAGCGCGGGCGTGCCGTACTCGGCGGCCAGCTCATCCAGCCGGCACCCGCCGACCCGCAGCATGCCGTCGCCGTCGCGCGACGTGCCAGAGGGAAAGAGGCCGAGCAGATCATCGGGGCTGGTCTCGTCGTCCTGGCGGCCGCCGTCGCGTGCGGGTTCGGTGCGCATGGCAGCAGGCTAGTGCCGCTGGCGCCAGGCGACTCGTTCAGCCTGCCAGGACGTCCGCGAGGTTGAAGCTGACCGGTTCCTCCAGCTGGGCGAAGCCGCAGGATTGCGGGTCGCGGTCCGGGCGCCACCTGGCGAACTGGGCGGTGTGCCGGAAGCGGGTGCCTTCCATGTGCTCGTAACGGACCTCGACCACCCGTTCCGGGCGCAGCGGGACGAAGGAGAGGTCCTTGCCGGCGTTCCAGCGGCTGGTCTCCGCCTCGCGCGGGCCGCGGACGCCGGTTTCCTGCTTTGCCCAGCTCCACGGATGATCGTCGAAGCCGGTGACGAGCGGCTGCAGCTCGGCAAACAGCTCGCGCCGCCTGGCCATCGGGAATGCCCCGATGACGCCCACGCTGGCGAGCTTGCCGTCGTCGTTGTAGAGGCCGAGCAGCAGCGACCCGATGGCGTCCGGCCCGCTCTTGTGCGGCCGGTAACCGGCGACCACGCAGTCGGCCGTCCGCTCGTGCTTCACCTTGAACATGACCCGCTTGTCCGGGAGATAGGGCCCGTCCAGCGGCTTGGCCACCACGCCGTCCAGCCCGGCGCCCTCGAACTGGCTGAACCATCGCCCGGCCAGCTCGGCGTCGGTGGTGGCAGGGGTGAGGTGGACCGGCGCCCGGGCGCCGGCCAGCGCCTCGGTCAGGGCGGCCCGGCGCTCGGTGAACGGGCGGCCGGTGTAGTCGGTATCACCGACCGCGAGCAGGTCGAAGGCGACGAAGGCGGCCGGCGTCTGCTCGGCCAGCAGCCTGACCCGGCTGTCGGCCGGGTGAACGCGCTGCAGCAGCGCCTCGAAGTCAAGCCGCAGGCCGTCGGAGCTGGGGATGATGATCTCCCCGTCGATGACGCACTGGCCGGGCAGGTTCGCCACTATGGCGGCCACGACCTCCGGGAAGTACCGGGTCATCGGCCGCTCGTTGCGGCTGCCGATCTCGACCTCGTCGCCGTCCCTGAAGATGATCGACCTGAAGCCGTCCCACTTCGGCTCGTAGCTGAGCGGGCCCAGCGGTATCTCCTTGACGGCCTTGGCGAGCATCGGCGCCACCGGCGGCATGACAGGTAGGTGCATGACGACCATGCTGGCCGGCGGCCAGGCTGGCGTCGCGGGCACCCCGCGAAACAGCCTGCCAGCTCACCGGCGGGGGTCACCCGGCGAACGGCTCGTCCTGCCAGCAGATGACCTCGGGAGCCGGATCCATGGCGTACAGCGCGGCAACCGCGTCAGCGCGTCGCTGCAGCACGGCCCGCTGGTTCACGTAGCTCTTGTCCGTGATCTCCCCGTCGGCCAGCGACGGGGGCTCGGCCAGCAGCAGGAGCCGCCGGATCAGCTGGGACGTGCCCGTGCGCCCGGCGTTGTAGCGGTCCAGCGCTCTCGCCGCCTCGGCCCGCACGGCAGGGTCAGCGGCCAGCGCGGCGGGGTCAGCGGCCAGCGCGGCGGGGCCGACGGCGGGCGCGGCGGGGCCGGCGGCGGGCGCGGCCGGGGAAACGCCGTCACCCGCTCCGGCGATCTGCGCGGCGCGCCGCGGGCTGAGCCAGCCGAGCGCGCCGATGAAACCGGCGTCGTGCCCGGTCAGCACGGCGTCCTGCAGCAGCCCGCCGCTTGCCGAGAGCAGTGCCGGGCGGAGGGTGCCGACCCGCACCCAGGTACCGGTTGCCAGCTTGAAGTCCTCCGCGATCCGGCCGTCGAAGCGCAGTCCCGCGTTCGGATCATCGGAGTCGACCAGCGCCACGGCGTCGCCCGTCCGGTAGAAGCCACCGGCATCGAACGCGGCCTCGGTCAGGTCCGGGCGTCCTGCATAGCCCGGGGTCACGTTCGGTCCCTTGACCCGGATCTCGAGCCGGTCGCCGACCGGGGCGAGCTTGACCTCGACGCCGGGCAGCGGCACGCCGATGCAGTCGGCGCGCCCGCCGGCGAAATGCGCGGACGTGGCCGCCGGGGCGGTCTCGGTCGCCCCCCAGGATGTCGTCATCGGCGCGGCCGAGCCGACCGACGCGGCGAGTTCCCCGATCGCTTCCCAGAGCCGCTGCGGCAATGCCGCCCCCGCGAAGAACACCAGCCGCAGCCGGGCGAAGAACGCCGCGGCAAGATCACGGTCGCGCTCCAGGAACGGCAGCAGCGCGGCGTATCCTGCCGGGACGTTGTAGTACACCGTGGGGCTGACGTCAGCGAGATTGCGCACAGTCCGCTCGATCATGCCGGGCGCCGGCCTGCCGTCGTCGATCCACAGGGTGCCCGCGTTCGCGATGACCTGGTTCACGTTGTGGTTGCCGCCGAAGGTGTGGCTCCACGGCAGCCAGTCGAGCAGGACCGGCGGCTCCTGGACGAGGAACGGCCATGCTTGCCGGATCATCTGCTGGTTGGCGCACATCATCTGGTGGGTGTTGAGCACGCCTTTGGGAAGGCCGGTCGATCCCGAGGTGAAAAGGATCTTCGCCACCGTGCCGGGACCGACCGCATCGGCTCGTTCTGTGATCGTGCTGGTCACCTGTGCGCTGGCGAGCTCGCCGAGTGCGGTCACGCCGCGGTCGCCGGCCCGGCCGGACAGGGTGACCACAGCGCGTCCGGCCCGGGCCCCGACGCCGGCGTCCGGGCCGGCGACGGCCCGCAGCGCCGCCGCGTAAGCGTCACCGTCGTCGGCGAAGACGATCGCGGGGCGGACTAGGTCCGCCATCGCCTGAAGCGTCGAGTGATCGCTGGCCAGCAGCGAGTAGGCGGTGCTGACCGGGACCGCGGGCACGCCGACGGTGTAGCAGGCCAGGGTCAGCAGCAGATGCTCGACGGAGTTGCCGGACAAGATCATCACCGGCCCGGCGGCCGGGCCGCAGCGGTCGAGCACCCCCTGGGCCAGCCCGTCGACCTGGCGGCGCGCCGCCTCGTAGGTGACCTTCCGCCAGCCGTGCGCGTCCCGCTGCGCCACCAGCACCCGGTCCGGATGCGCCGCGGCCGCGGCCCGGAACAGCCCTGCCATGCTGCCGGCATAGGGCTGCAGCGGGATTCTCGAGCGCAGCACCGACGATCCGTCCGGGAGCCGCACAGCCGTCGTGGCCGGGTCAGCGAAGAGAGCGGCCCCGGTCGCGGGCCCGGTGCCGTTAACCTCCATCAGACGGCGGGGGAGCGAGATCTGGGCGCCCCGGGACATCCACCGGAATGTCCAGTGAAAGACGCAAGCGAGCCGCCACACTGCGGCCGGCCAGACGGCTTAGCCAGGAGGGCCGTTCGCGGACAAGGAACAGCACTCGCGCGTAATCGTTTCGCGCGGCTTCGCTGCGCACCGCGCGGTAGGCATCCCCTGGCTCGATGTCACCGCTGGCTTCCAGGCCGAGCGCCCGCAGATGCCCTAAGGCCCGGTCAAGGCGCTGGCGGGCACTGTCGGACGGGTTGTAAGTCCCTCCCGACGGTCCGCTCGCGCCCGCTCCGGCCCGGGCGCCTACGGCACGGCCGAGCGGCATCCAGAACATCGACGAGCGAGGACGATTGACCAGCGCCATAACCCGTACCTCGATCGACGCCGGAGAATTCGCGGCGACCAGGGAGTCGAGCAGACCCCAGTCACTGCGTTCGTCGGTGCCCATCAATTCGCTTCCGATGACCGCGAGTAACCGCATCGGCTAAGGCTAGGGGTCCGTGGCAGCGCAGGTCCAGTCATGCGGAGCTGGGAAGATTGTCACCTGGCCAGGCCGCAATGAGCTGATCGGAGGCATCGATTCGCCAGCTAAGGGATCTTCTCGAGCGGGTCATCCTTGGCCTGGTCATCGCCGCGGCGATGACCGGCTGGGCGGCATCCGGGCCGGCGCGGTTGCTGGACCGCCATCAGGCGATCGATGTGGTGCTGGCAGTCCTCGTCTTCGCGAGCGCCATGACGGTCCCCGCAGGGGTGCTGAGCCGGGTCCGGGCACTGGCGTTGCGTCTCGGGATAGTCCTGATCGCCGCCGCCGCAGTGCTGCCCCTGCTGGCCTTCGCCCTCAGCCGGCTGCTCGGGCCGGCGGTGCTGCGTGATGGAGTGCTCGCGGTGGGGGTTGCGCCGGCCGAGGTCGCGTCGGTGGCGATCACCGGGATCGCCGGGGGAGAAGCGGGCGCGGCGGCCGTGCTGCTGGTGGCATCGACCCTGATCTGCGTCGCCGTGGCCGGGCCCATCCTGTCGGTGGCCGGCGGCCACGGCGTGCCCGCGGTCCACGTGCTGATCACCCTGTCGCTCGTGGTCGGCGTTCCGCTGCTGGCAGGCCTGGTGCTCAAGCGGATTGCGGCGGCAATCGATCGCGTCGATGACGGCTTCCAGGCGCTCGCCATCCTGGCCGTCGTGATCCTGGTGTGGCTCGTCTCCGGACAGGTGCGCCTTTCGGCGGCGTACTGGACCCTCGCGGGCGTTCTCGTCGCGCTGATCGTCACATCGGCGGGCATCGGCCTGCTGCTGGGCTGGCGTCTTGAGTCCCCGGCACGGACGGCCGTTGTGCTGAATGTCTCGATGCGGGACTTCGCGGTGGCCAGCGGGATCGCGGTGGCCGCATTCGGACCGGCCACTGCTGCCCCGCTGGGCATGTACGGCGTGCTCGTGATGGCGTGGGGCGCGCTCGTCGCCCGCGCGGCGAACCGGCATCGGCGAACGGCGTTACCGCCGGACGCGCACATGAGCGGCCCGCCCCGGCCCGTCCGCTAGCCCATGCCCATGCCCATGCCCATGCCCGTACCCGCACCTGCAGCTCGCCCCTGAAGAGCTGCTCAGCCACGGGCACGAGCAGGCCGGCGGCGCTTGCCGCCGCGCCATGCTGAGAAACCTGGGCGGCCTCCCTCCTTCCAGCGCTCTCCTCATTCGGGGGTTCGGTCCGCGACGGCATGCGGATTGGTGGTTTTACCCGACATTCGCCGGTAGATGCCGGCACGTCTGGCTGCTGGCGCTCGGCGGGCCGGGTGCTGGCGACTTCGCCGAGGATCTGTGTGCGGGTCGTCACGTCGGCGAATCTTCCTTTCGCCCCTGCCGCGTAGTAGCCTCCCGCTCAGCAAGATGTCTGGCTTTGCATCGCAGGACGCCGTCCGCCGGGGTCACTCCGCGGGCCTTCCGCGGCCTTCGCTTGGGGGGTGACCTGCAGGTGCCGGGGCCGGCTGCGCAGTCGGCGGTGTCGCAGCCGTGGCACCTGCCCCCCCGGTAGGCGAGGAGCAGGGAGGCCCGGCAATGCCAGGAATCAGCGGGCCGGCAAGGTCGGCGGCCGGCGTGACTGCGGCCGCACCGGCTATCACGTCGATCGAGCAGCGCGGCATCGAGCACGTACCGGACGACAGCAGGTGGGGCGGCCCGAGCAGCCTATTCTGGATGTGGGCAGGCGCCGTCTGGAACGTCGAGTTCGTGGTCTACGGCGCGCTGGCGATCGTCGTATTCGGGCTGTCCTTCGCGCAGGCAGTCGTCGTCATCCTGATCGGGAACCTCTCCTACCTGCTGACTGGCCTGGCCAGCGTGCAGGGACCACAGGCCGGGACGACGACCTTCGCGATCAGCCGGGCATCTTTCGGGCCCAGGGGGAACAAGCTCCCGTCCTTCTTCAACTGGCTTACCCAGGTCGGGTTCGAGATCGAGGGCATTGCCCTCATCGTCTTCGCGGCGATCCTGCTCGCGTCTAAGGCTGGTTTCACCGCCGGGACCGCGGCCAAGGTGATCTTCATCATCCTCGCCATGGCGATCCAGGCGGTGCTGCCGCTGCTCGGGCATGCCGCGGTACTGAAGGTGCTCCGCTGGCTCGCCATCCCGTTCGTGGTGCTGTTCACGGTCATGGCAGCCCTCACCACCTCCAAGGTCAACCTGCACGTGCCCGCGCACGGCGCGAGCTGGGGCGCCCTGACCATCTTCCTCGCGCTGGTGATCTCGGCCGGCGGCCTCGGCTGGACCGAGAACGCCAACGACTACTCCAGGTACCTGCCGCAGGCCGCTGACAAGAGGCGGATCGTGCTGGCTGTCGCGCTCGGCGCGGCGATCCCGTCGGCGCTGCTGGAGGTGCTTGGCGCGGCGGTCGCCACTGGCGTGCCCGCCGCGACGTCAGTCAACGGGCTGATCTCAGGCTTCCCCGGCTGGTTCATCGTGCCCTACCTGATCTTTGCCATCCTCCAGCTGTTCTCGATCAACACCCTGGACCTGTACTCATCCGGCGTGACGCTGCAGAGCCTGGTGCCCCGGCTGAAGCGGCTGCATTGCGTGGCCATCGACACCGTCATCTGCGGCGCGCTTGCCGCCTACGCGGTGTTCTCCGCGCACTTCTTCACGCTGCTTACCGACTTCATCCTGTTCATCATCTTGTGGCTCGGCCCCTGGTGCGCGATCTACCTCGTCGACAGCTACCTGCGCCGGAACCGCTATGACCATGACGCGCTGCTCGACGAGCGCGGCGGTCGCTACTTCCGTCACGGCGGCTTTCACTGGCCGGCGATCATCGCCCAGGTGCTCGGCATGGTCGTCGCCGCGCTCTGGCTGAACGCCTACTCCCCGTATGTCGGATTCCTGGCAAGCCGGCACGGCGGCCCGCTCGGATCTGACTTCAGCGTGTTCCTCGGGCTGCTCGTCGGCGGGGTCGTCTACTGGCTGCTTGCCAGCAAGCCGGTCCGGGCCGAGGGCCAGGCAACGCCTGCGTGGCCGCGTCCTGATCAGCTCCGCGGCACGGCCGGCGACGGCCAGGGCACGACGTCATGACGGTGGACCTCGCGGAGAAGGTGGCGGCATTCTGCGAGGCCAGCATCCGTGACTGGACCGGCGCCGCCGCCCGCATGCTCGCCGCGACACCGGAGATCGCCGGATACAACCTCGCCACGGCGGTGCTGCTCGGCGACGTCGCCAGGGTGCGCGAGGAGATCGAGCGCGACCCGGCGGCGGCGACCCGCCCCGATGCCCAGTGGGGCTGGACGCCGTTGCACGCGGCCTGCGGCTCCCGGTGGCATCGCCTGGACCCGGCCCGGGCGGACGGGCTGCTCGCCGTGGCCCGGCTGCTGCTCGATGCCGGGGCCGACCTGCACGCCAGGGCCGGAGGGCAGCAGGGCAACCCCGGGCACTGGACGGTGCTGCGCTGCGCGATTGCCGGCGCCGCCAACCCGTCGATCACCCGGCTGCTGCTGGAACGCGGCGCGGTGCCCGACGACCATGACCTGTATCTGGCCTGCTTCGGCGGAGACGACCACCAGTGCTTGCGGCTGCTGCTCGGCCACGCCACCAACGTAGCCGGAACCAGCGCGCTCGGCGCCGCCATCAGCACCGGCGACACGGTGGGCGTGCGGCTGCTGCTGGAGGCGGGCGCCGACCCCCGCCAGCCGTTGCCCGGCGATCTTTCCGCCGGCCAGATCCCCCCGGGCACACAGGTTCCGCCGGATCCACCGGTTCCTCCGGTCGCGGCGGCAGTCGAGTCCGACTGCCCGGCCGAGTTGATCGAGCTGCTGCTCAGCCACGGCGCCGATCCCAGCGCCCCAGGCCAGGAAGGGCTTTCGCCGTACCAGGTGGCGATGCGGCGGGGCAGGGCCGACATCGCGGAACTACTCGCGCGCCACGGTGCCCGGGCCGGCACTACCGACGCCGATCGCCTTCTCAGCGCCTGCCGGCAGGAAGACGGCGCCGAGGTGGAACGGCTGATACGGCGCAATCCAGAACTGATCGGCCAGCTCACCGGTGCTGATCAGGCGGCCCTGGCCGACGCCGCCAGGCAGGGGCGGACTGGAGCAGTGCGGCTGATGCTGGACACCGGCTTCCCGCTGGACGCCCGCGGCGAGGACGGGGCCACCGCGCTGCACGCTGCCGCGTACTCCGGCAGCGCGGACACTGTCCGGCTGCTGCTGAACCGCGGTGCCGACATCGAAGCGCGCGACACCAGCTGGGACAGTACCCCCCTGGACTGGGCCATGGTCGGCAGCGGGGGACGGCCCGCGGACAACCCCAGCCCCGACTGGATCGCGACCGTGCGAACCTTGCTCGAGGCTGGCGCATCCCTGGCCGAGGTCACCCTCTCACCCGACGACCTCAAACCACCCAGCGACGAGGTCGCCGAGCTGCTCCGCAGCTATGGCGCCGGCGGCGAGCACCCCGGAAGCGGCCGGTGATGGCCACCTCCGGCACCTGCGCGACGGGAGTCGGCCAGATGAGTGCCCGCCCGGCGAGCGTGCAGCTTCGCGCTGGGTTATGATGCCAGTGTGAGTAGCACCAGATCCCCAGTGGAGATTGACCACTCAAGCCTGGTACCGCTGCATGAGCAGGTCGCGGCGGCGATCAGGCGGGCGATAGCCGAAGGCGAGATAGCTGCCGGCGAACGGCTCCCGCCGGCCAGGGACCTGGCCGCGGTCCTCGGCGTCAACGCCAATACGGTGTTCCGCGGGCTGCGCACGCTCCGGGACGAGGGGATTGTCGAGTTCCGCCGCGGCCGGGGCGTGACGGTGAGCGGCATCGGCCCGGAGCGAAGCGCCGTGGTGGCGAAGGCGCGCGAGCTTGTCACGCTGGCCCGGCGCTACGGGTACCGGCCAGAGGAGCTGGCGGAGATCATCGCGCAGGTCTCGTGGGGAGTGGTCCAGTGAAGGCAAGCACGGTTGTGCCCTCGCCCGGTCCTGGCGCCGGCGCGGAGGCGCTGATCAAGGAGGCGCGCCGGCGCCGGCGCAGGCGCTACGCTGCGACCTGCCTGGCTGTGGTAGCGGTGCTGGCTGTGCTGGCCGGGGCGCTGGGCGCCTTTGCCGGCCATCGTGGAAGCAGCCACCCGCGGCCAGCGAGCGGGCCGCGGGTCAAGCCGGCCGCCAGGCCGCAGGTGCCCGGCCCCATCCCGCGCAGCGTGGGCACGACAGTGCTGATGTGGCCG
>PMSW01000145.1 GCA_003168215.1 Actinomycetota bacterium | reverse complement strand
CACGAAGGCAGGCCGGCACGAAAGCTGGTCAGGCACGAAGGCAGGCCAGCACGAAGGCGGAGGGACATGGACGCGGCGGGCTGGGCCGTCACGGCGGCGATGGCAGTCGCAGGCCTGGCGGCCGGCTGCTGGGTGACGATGCTCGCTGCCCGGGTCCCGCGTGGCGAGAGCCTGCGGCTTCCGCTCGGGCAGTGCGCGGCCTGCCGGTCGCCGGCCGGCCTGGCTGACATGGTTCCGCTGCTCGGCTGGATGCGGCTGCGCAGCCGATGCGCAGAATGCCGCCTGGCCTTCGGCTACTGGTATCCGGCCGCCGGGCTGATCACGGCTGCCGCCCTGGTAGCGATGTGGCTCCGCTTCGGGGCCAGTCCCGAGCTTGCTGCGTTCTGTTATCTGGCGGTGGCGGGGGTGGCGCTCGCTTTTATCGACGTGCGGTACCACCGGCTTCCCGATGTGCTCACGCTGCCGTCCTACCCGATCGGTATCGCGGCGCTCGGAGTCAGCGCGATCTTCGTTCCTAACGGCGCCCGGCACTTCAGCTACGGGCTGATCGGAATGGCCGCGGTGTGGCTGTTCTTCGTGTTGCAGGTGCTCATCTACCCGGCGGGAATGGGCTGGGGCGACGTGAAGCTCTCCGGGATCATCGGCCTCTATCTGGGCTGGTTCGGCGCCGGCGCCGTGCTCGCGGGACTGCTCGGCGGGTACCTGCTTGCCGCCGTCACCGGGATCGGGCTGATCGCGGCCCGGCGGGCCACCAGGAAGTCGCATCTTCCGTTCGGGCCGTTCATGATCGCGGGCGCGCTCGCCGTGATCCTTATCCCGGCGCTCTCGCGCTGATTCTGGTCCCGGAACTCTCGCGGTGACCGTCGCTCCAGCGTGCGGGCGCGAAGCTGGCCGCGGGAACCTGTGCGTCAGGGCAGCCGGACTACCGCGCGGGCGCGGGTCAGTACCTTGGACTCGCTGGACCTTGCGGTCAGCGCCAGCACGACGCGATTGCCGTCGAGCTTCTCCTCGATCTTGCCGCTGATCTCGATCGTGGCACCCGCGTCATCGTCCGGCACGACAACCGGCGAGGAGAACCGGACCCCGAACTCCACAAGCTCAGCCTGATCACCGGCCCAGTCAGTGACGTACCGGCCCGCTTCCGCCATCGTGAACATGCCATGGGCGATCACGTTCGGCAGCCCGACCGACTTGGCGATGCGCTCATTCCAGTGGATCACGTTGAAGTCGCCTGACGCGCCGCAGTACTTGACCAGGCTGAGGCGGGTGACCTGGTAGCTTTCCTGGGCCAGTTCGGTACCCGGCTCCACATTGGTGAACTTGACCTGTTCGCTCACGGACACCCGTCCCGTCTCTTTACTGACCGGCGTTAAGCCTGTCATGCCGCTGCCGCCGCTACTAATCCGCGCCGCCCGGCTAACCGGCGCCGCCCCGCTCCACGAGGGTGGAATGAGCGGTGCATACGTGCTCGCCGTCCACCGTGCGGATCTCGGTCTTGGTCGTGAGCAGCACGTTGCGGCCGGCGTCCCTGATGTCGGTGATCGTGGCCTGCGCCGTGACGATGTCGCCGGCCATGAGCTGGCGGGAGTACTCGAAACGCTGCTCGCCGTGCACCACCATCGCGTAGTTGACGCCGAGCCCGGGGTCTGCCACGGCTCTGGCGCTGCCCGCCATGCTGATCACGATCGCGAACGTCGGCGGCGCGATGACGTCGGCGTGACCCGCTGCCTGCGCGACGGCAGGATCGCGGAACACCGGGTTCGGATCGCCGATCGCATCAGCGAAGTCCGCGATCTTGACCCGGCTAACCTCGTACGGGTCGGCCGCAGGAAAAGTCCGGCCTAGATAGTCGCGGTTGATGGTCATGGTTCTCCCGCCGTCGAAGCGATCACGGGGCAAGCCGGGCCGGAAACAGCCCGGCCGCGCAGGCCACGCCGCGCCGGCGCTGGCCGCGCACGGCGGGTCAGCGTTGGCGCGTGCCGGAGGCGTCAGCGCGTCTCGCGATGCGGCTGATGCTTCCGGCAGTTCGGGCAGTACTTGCTGAGCTCGACCCGGTCGGGATCGTTGCGGCGGTTCTTGCGGGTGATGTAGTTGCGGTGCTTGCACTCCTGACAAGCCAGCGTGATCTTCGGCCTGACGTCTGTCGCAGCCACGATGGAGTGCCTCTCTCAAGTAGGGATATTGCGGTCAGGACCGAGCCTGCCCGTACCAGCTGAACACGCGGCGGCCTGGCGGTGTTCCTGCGGATTCCTCCCAGGGCAACCGCCAGCTCACCGACGAGTTCGTAGCGGAGGCCGGACTTGAACCGGCGACATAGCGATTATGAGCCGCTTGCTCTGCCAACTGAGCTACTCCGCCGCATGACCGGCCATCCTCCGCCGGGTCTCCCCTGCGCGAACAGCCGGATCCCGGGCCGGGCAGGACCACGGACCGTGGCGGCACGCGGCCCGTTCCGCCGCCCCGGGAACTCTGGTCCTTCAGCTCGCCGGAACGCCTGGGCTGACACAGCTTACAGCGATTCCCGGGCCAGCGAATGCGCGCATGCCTGTCCGGGACGGCCGGCCGCCCGGCAGGCGCCCGGCGGCCGCCCGGCGGTCAGCACTCGACGACGTTGAGCGCGAGGCCGCCGCGGGCAGTCTCCTTGTACTTGTCCTTCATGTCCGCCCCGGTTTCCCGCATGGTCTTGATCGCCTTGTCCAGCGACACGTGATGCTCGCCATCACCGCGGACCGCCATCCGGGCCGCAGCGATCGCCTTGACCGACGCGATCGCGTTGCGCTCGATGCACGGGATCTGCACCAGGCCGCCGACCGGATCGCAGGTCAGGCCCAGGTTGTGCTCGATGCCGATCTCGGCGGCGTTCTCGGCCTGCTCCGGCGACCCGCCGAGCACCTCGGCCAGGCCAGCCGAGGCCATCGAGCACGCCGAGCCGACCTCGCCCTGGCAGCCGACCTCGGCCCCGGAAATCGACGCGTTCTCCTTGAAAAGAACGCCGATCGCGGCCGCCGTCAGCAGGAAGCGGACCACGCCGTCATCATCGGCGCCCGGCACGAACCTCGTGTAGTAGTGCAGCACCGCGGGGATGATCCCGGCCGCGCCGTTGGTCGGCGCGGTGACCACCCGCCCGCCTGCCGCGTTCTCCTCGTTGACGGCCAGCGCGTACATGGTGACCCACTCCATCGCGTAGAGCGAATCTGAGGTGTCGCCGGTCCGCAGCAGGGTCTCGCGCAGCGCGGCGGCCCGGCGGCGGACCCGCAGCCCGCCGGGGAGCACGCCGCCCGCGGCGCAGCCGCGCTCGACGCACTCCTGCATCACCGCCCAGATCCCCAGCAGGCCGGCCGAGATCGCATCGGCATCCCTGCGGACCAGCTCATTGGCCATCATCACCCCGCTGATCGGCAGCCCGGTTCCGCTCGTATGCGCGAGCAGCTCGGCTCCCGAGCTGAACGGGTACGGCACCACAGTGGCGTCCGCCACGATCTGCGGCTGGCCTGCCTCGTCCTCCCCCAGCACGAAGCCGCCGCCGACCGAGTAGTACGTCCGCACGCTGAGCTCCGCGCCGGCGGCGCCGGTGGCCGCGAACCGCATCCCGTTCGGGTGGAACGGCAGCCGCTTACGGCGGTGCAGCACGATGTCGGTGTCCGGGGCGAAGGCAATCTCGCGGGTGCCGAGCAGCCGCAGGCGGCCGGATTCCCGGACACCGGCCACCATCGGGCCCGCGGCTACCGGATCGACCGATTCCGGCACCTCGCCGGCCAGGCCAAGGACAACAGCTTTAACGCTGCCATGCCCGTGACCCGTCGCTCCCAGCGAACCGAACAGCTCGGCGTGGATGCCGCAGACCTCGTCCAGGAGCGAGTCCTCGCGCAAGGCCGCCGCGAACATGCCTGCCGCCCGCATGGGCCCGACCGTGTGCGAGCTAGACGGCCCGATACCCACCTTGAACAGGTCGAAGACGCTGATCGTCATCGCCGCGCTCCCGTCCGCCGTTCGCTTCCCGCCTTGCCACCTCGTCGTCGCATCGCGGTCAGCGGGCTCTGACCCGGTCACCCGCCGGGTCGAACGGCGGCCGGAGGCTGACGCTGGCCGCGCGCAGGTCGCCGCCGACGTTCACCTGGTACGAGCCGGACCGGGCGAAGTCGGCCGTGACCGCCTCTCCCGCCGGATGCCAGATGTAGGCAAGGCCGACCGTGCAGCCGAGTGCCTCGCCCCAGGCCGCGGAGGTGACCTGGCCCGCCGCCACGCCATCCCGCAAGACCAGCTCACCGCCCCACATCATCGTGTCGCGATCATCGACCACGATCGAGATCAGCCTGCGGCGCGGGCCGAGCGCCCTGGCCTTCTCGACCGCCTCACGGCCGAGGAAGCCGATGTCCGTCTTGAGCTTGCAGGCGAAGAGCAGCCCTGCCTCTACCGGGTTGTAGTCCGGGGTCAGCTCGCGGCCGAACGCGCGGTACCCCTTCTCCAGCCGCATCGACTCGATGGCGTAATAGCCGCCGTTGACGACGCCGAGCCCGGCGCCGGCCGCCATCAGGTCCTCGTAGACGCCGACGGCGAACTCGGCGGGCACGTACAGCTCCCAGCCAAGCTCCCCGACATAGGTGATCCTGGTGGCCCGGACCGTCGAGTAGCCGAGATCCACCTCGCGGCTGGTGCCGAACGGGAATGCCTCGTTACTGAAATTGCTGCGGGAACTCAGCGAGAGCAGGTCCCTGGACCTGGGGCCCATCACGCCGTAAACGGCGTACGACGATGTGACGTCGGCCAGGGTGGCGCGGGCATCCGCCGGGATGCGCCTGGTGATGTGGTCCTTGTCGCGCTGCGTCGTCGCGGCGCTGCTGACCAGCAGGAATTCCCCGGCCGACAGCCGCGTGACGGTGATGTCGGCCTCGTAGGTGCCGCGGTCGTTGAGCATCCCGGTGTAGACAGTCCGGCCCGGCTCGACCGCGACGTCCGCCGTGCACAGCCACTGCAGCACCCGTTCCGCGTCCCGGCCGGTGAGCAGGTACTTGGAGAACGACGTCTGGTCGAAGACGGCCACATCACTGCGGGCCGCGCGCTGCTCAGCGGCCGACCAGGGCAGCCAGTTCTGCTTGCCCCAGCCGTACTCGATCGCGGCGCTGCGGCCCGGCGGGGCGAAGAAGTTCGCCCGCTCCCAGCCCATCCGGCTGCCGAAGCAGGCGTTGGCCTGCTTCAGCAGGTGATAAGCGGGCGACCGGCGGAACGGGCGTGCGGTGCTGAGCTCGCGGTTCGGCCACGGCACCGCGTAGTGCAGTCCGAGGATCTCGCCGGTCCGGTCGTGCAGCCACTGATTGTTGCCGTTGAAGGGAGCGAATCGCCTGATGTCCACGGCCGTCAGGTCGATGCCGGGATCCCCGCAGGCGATCCATTCGGCCAGTGCCTTTCCCGCTCCGCCGGCCGAGGCAATGCCGACCGAGTTGAAGCCCGCGCAGACGAAAAAGTTCCGCAGCTCAGGGGCCTCGCCGAGGATGAACTGATTGTCCGGCGTAAAGCTCTCCGGCCCGTTGCAGAACAACTTGATGCCCGCATCGTGCAGGGCGGGAATCCGGTGCTGGGCGCTCTCCATGAGGACGGCGAAATGATCCCAGTCCTCGCCGAGCAGCTGGAACTCAAACGGGTACGGCAGCTCGTCGGGCGCGACCCATGGCTTCGCGGCGGGCTCGAAACCGCCGACGACAAGGCCGCCGACCTCCTCCTTGAAGTAGGTGTAGCCGTCGGGATCGCGCAGGATCGGCAGGTCGCGATGGGTTCCGTCGATCTGCTCGGTGACCACGTAGAAGTGCTGGGCGGAGTGCAGCGGCACGTTTACCCCGCACATCGCCCCGACCTGCTTTGCCCACTGCCCGGCGCAGTTGACCACGATCTCGGCATCGATGTCGCCGTCGTCCGTGCAGACCCCGGTCACGGCGCCGCCGGCCGCCAGGATCCCGGTGACCCTGGTGCGCTCGCGCACCACCGCGCCGCGCAGGCGGGCACCCCGGGCCAGCGCGGCGGTCAGGTCGGTCGGGTCGGCCCTGCCGTCGCCGGGCAGCCAGATTGCCCCCAGCAGGTCTGCGGTGTCCATGATCGGATAGAGCTCGCCGGCGCGCTCCGGGCTGATCAGCTCGCACTGAAGCTGGAATGCCTCAGCCACGGCGGCAGTGCGGCGCAGCTGGGTCATCCGCTCCTGCGTGCGTGCCACTGTCACGCCGCCGCAGCGCCGGAACCCGGTAGCCAGGCCGACCTCGTCCTCGAGCCGGGAGTACAGCTCGGTGGAGTACTGCACCAGCCGGGTGCCGCTTTCGGAGGCCCGCAGCTGGCCGACCAGGCCGGCTGCATGCCAGGTGGTCCCGCAGGACAGCTGGCCCTGCTCGAGCAGCAGCACGTCGGTCCAGCCGAGCGCGGTGAGGTGATACGCGATGCTGGTCCCGATCACTCCGCCGCCGATGATGACCACCCGCGCCCGCCCGGGCAGCGCCGCTTGCGTCGTCATCGCGGTCAGTCGCCTTGCTGCACGTCGTCGAGCAGCCGGGCGAATCCCGGGCCGGTGAAACCGGCCGACGCCGCCTCGTACTTCTCCATTGCCCACGACCAGAAGTCGAAGTCCAGCGGGCTTGTGGCACTCTGGATCGCCCCCCACAGCGTCCAGCCGTACCTCGCGACCAGGCCGAACAGCCGTGCCCTGGCGATCCGGCTGCGCCGGGGCCGCTCGTAGTAGGCGGTGACAAGCTCAGTCAGGCCGTCGGGCGACAGGCCGGACTCGGCGGCGATGTTGCCGAGCTCGAAGCACGGATCGTTGTTGCCCGAGTATTCATAATCGATCAGCCAGACCTGCTCGCCATCATCGATGAAGTTCCCGGCCAGCAGGTCGTTGTTGCACGGCACGGTGCCCTCATCACGCGCCGCCAGGGCCGTTCGCGCAGCCCCGAACTGGGGCGCGAAGTCGTCGTAGCCGGCCGGCAACCGCAGTCCGCGCGACCGGATCACCGACCGGTACTGCGGCTGGATCTCGAACATGTCGAAGTCGTTGCCGAACCGGGGCGCCGCGTGCAGCCGCCTGCAGGCCGCGGCGATCCTCGGGGTGTTGGCCGGGTCCGCCACGTCGGCATTGCCGTAGGTCCGGCCATTGATGTAGCCGATGACCAGGAGGCAGTCAGCGGGCCGGTAGTCAATCACCGGCGCGCCGACGCCTGCCCGCGCGGCGATGACAGAGTTGGCGTACTCATGGTCACGGTTGATGGCCAGCAGGTCCCCGCCGCCGCCCGCCCAGGACCGGGCCACGAACGAGCCGCCGGTGGTAGTCACCTTGTAGTTGCGGTTGGTCAGGCCGCCGGGCAGTTCCTGAACCGTGCGCGGCCCGCCGGCAAGGCTCGGCACCCGGTCCAGCAGCTCGTCGATGGATGCACGCCCAGGGCACATGAACGCAGGGTATGCGGCCGGGGGTTTAAAGGTCTAGACCGAACGAAGAGATCCTTCGCTGCTGTCGCGCCCTGCCCAGATCACGTGCCGGAGGCGAGGTCAGCTGACCCGGCCTGGCTGATGGACCTGCCACGGCGCCCGGCGTCGGCACAGCCCGCCTTCCCGCGGCGGCGGGCGCGACCCAGCGCTGAGCCAGGCGCTGTGCTGAGCGCAATCTGGCTGGAAGCAGGTGGCCGGGAATCGGCACGTCAAAGGGTCTGGACAATTAGCCGAACTCGCCCTTACGCTACGCCTCAATCTGCGGCCCATCGCAAGGGAGGACCTCGATGAGCGCCAGCACCCAGGAATCCGGCGGGCACGAGCGCGACTCCGCTGACCTCGCGCAGTTCGGCTACAAGCAGGAGCTGAAGCGCTCGCTCGGGACCTTCAGTTCCTTCGCGGTCGCCTTCAGCTACATCTCGCCGTCGACCGGCATCTTCACGCTGTTCTTCCTTGGCCTGACGACTATCGGCGGCGTCTTCATCTGGACCTGGCCGGTCGTGGCGCTCGGCCAGTTCATCATCGCGCTGAATTTCGCCGAGGTGTCCAGCCACTACCCGGTTGCCGGCTCGGTCTTCCAGTGGACCAAGTA
>PMSW01000136.1 GCA_003168215.1 Actinomycetota bacterium | reverse complement strand
CGCCCGGCCCGGCCGGCTCGTCGCCGGACTGGCGCAACACGCCGAGCAGCGTCCCCAGCTCATCCAGCACCTCGCCCGCCGCCCGCCGGACGTGCCCGATGGCCCCCTCGGCGGCCGTCGGCTGGGTGTGCAGCATATGCGCCGCGACCCCGGCCTGCACCTGGATCACCGCGATGTGGTGAGCGACCACGTCGTGCAGCTCGCGGGCGATGCGCAGCCGCTCCTCGACGATCCGCCGCCCTGCCTCCTGCTCGCGAGCCTCCTCCGCACGCCGCGACCGTTCCCGCATGGCGGCAACGTACGCGCGGCGGTTGCGCAGCGCGTCACCGGCCGCGACGGCCATGCCGGTCCAGGCAAGCACGCCCACATTCTCCGCGTCCCACCATGAGCCGGGGACCCACAACCCGTCGCCGCAAAACAGCACCAGCGCCGTGATCGCGCCTCCGGCCAGCCCGGCACTCCGGCGGCTGGTCAGCGCAAAGGTGAACACGGCCAGCGACGAGGCCACCAGGAATGGGCTTCCGGCAGCGCCACTGCGCTCCAGCACCGTGCGCACCAGCGCGCCCGCTACGGTGACCAGCAGCACCCATAGCGGCCAGCGCCGCCGGAACGCCAGCGCCCCGCACACGACAGCCCCGGCCACGACGTAGCCCGCCGACAATGACGCGGCCCGCTGAGGAGCGATGCCTGGCGTCGTCAGCATCAGCGCGTACAGCACCGCAGCGATGACAGCATCCGTCACGTACGGGTGCTCCCGCACGGCCCGCCGCAATCGCATTACAGCCCGCACACTCCTTACCGTAGGTCACGGCGGACCTGCTGGCATCCTCCCCCGGCAGTAGGTCAGGTACTGCTGTCGCAAGGCCGAGCCGGTCACCTGGCCGCAGATATGCCACCTGCCCAGCCCACTGGGTGACGGTCTCCTTCAGGTGCCTGTCCGCGCCGCACGTCCGCTTGCCTGCAGCAGCAGTGCTGTTTCGTCGGCCAGGCCGCAACGGATGTCGTCCACGACTTCCTCGGTCTCAAACGACAGGGTCACCGGGGTTGGCCCGCTCGCCGGGTACCCGGCCGCCTCCACGCCGTGGCCAGCCAGACCGTAAGCCGCCAGGTAAGCGGCGATACCGCTGCGGTGCAGGCTCCCTGCCTCGTTGGCCTGACCGCCACGCGAAGCAGAATGCCTCACGGCCGGCCCATCCCGCCCGCCGCACTCCACCGATGACTCCCATCCGAGCCAGGCCGCTGTGTGAGCCCGGCAACTCCATACCGTTCTCTCCCGATCCAGGCCGCCTGGTGCCACGCTCCGGGGCCAGATCCCACGGACAAACCGCGGACTAACGATCAAGAGGCCCGACCGCCGTCTCCGGCGATCAGGCCTCTAACCTGCAACTACTTGGTAGCGGGGGCAGGATTTGAACCTGCGACCTCTGGGTTATGAGCCAAGCGGCACTGTTCAACACAGAACGGCACAACGCCCGTTTATCCGGCATTGCCTGGCAGCTAATGACCGGGCTGATCGGCATGCTCGTGCAGAGGCACAGGCAGACGCCAAGATATGGACGTGTGCTAGCATCGGTACATGTCACTCAAGAGGACCAATGTCTACGCCGACACCGAAGATCTTGCACTGATAAAGGAGATTGCCGCCCGCCGAGGAGTACCTGAGGCGCAGATCATCCGGGAAGGCATCCACCTGGCGGCCATGAGCAACCGGGTATGGGACGGCTCCCTCGACTGGCCCACCTTCGAAGGAACCGGCGAGCCAGCCACCAGCGCCGCGGTCACCGCGGCGGTCGCGCGGGCGGCCGCCAGCCGGTGATCGTCGTCGCCGACACCTCCGGCATCATCGCCGTATCCGATCGCAACGCACGCGAGTCAGCAGCATGCCTGGAGGTGCTGCAGGAAGCAGGCACGGTGATCATCTCGTCCCTCGTGCTGACCGAGGTTGATCACCTCGCCAAGGCCCGTTTCGGATCCCGGGCACGGACCTCGATCATCGACTTCATCCTCGGCCAGGCCCGGCAGCTGCGCTTCCAGATCCCAGCCACAGGCCTGGAGATCCTGGACACCGCGCGCCTGGTCCAGCAGCAGTACGCAGACCTCGACCTGGACCTGGCCGACGCGGTCAACGTGGCGCTGGCAGCCCGGTACCGGACCGACGCGGTGCTCACGCTAGACCGGCGCGACTTCCGCGCGATGCGCCCCCTCACCCCGCATAAGTGGTTCAGGCTCCTACCCGACGATCTATAGGGCCAGGCCGGCAACGCGACGGAGCGCAGTAACGGTGCCGCCGCAGCTTCCCGCCGACCCCGGCAATCGACGGAGAACGCCTCGCTGATCTGCGGGATGGAGACTCGCGAGCAACCCATCCGGTCCCGCGGTCAGCTGGCGTCGGGGATCTCAGGCATATGCCATTGGGTATCTTCGTTGATCAGGGTCCGGACAGCCCATCCGAGGAAGTGCCCGGATTCGGTCCCGGGAACGGGGTATCACCGCGCATCAGCCTGTCGCCGAGGCGCCATTCCTCGGCGTGAACCGCCATCCCGCCCGCGACAGCCACGGTCATCAGCGGGCTAGCGCACGGAAACCCGCTGATGAATGCAAGGCACCCTTGCGCCTCGACACAGCAGTCGCGCCCGTCCCCGTTCGGCCTGACTTTCACGGCCATCTCGCGGCCATCGGCCAGCCGCAGCCGAAGACCGCCGACATCTGCGACGGCCGCGGCAGGCAGGCCAGCACCGAGATACATGCTTGCTGCGGTGGATCTACGTGTAAGCGATCATGAAATTGAGTAGTGCGGGGCACATCCTGATCGCCAGCCGACGACATCTCCGCCACGCCCCCAGCGAATACGTCGATCACTAAAACCCACCGGCCACACCGGACCCTCGGCCAGCCGTCACGGATCAATGCGATAGGTGCGAACACCGTGCGCTTTTGCACGGCGAATTCTTCGTCCATCCAGTGTCCAGGCGTACACGCATCCTTGGCCATTCCGGTAGTTCGTGCAGCCAAGGAAACTTCCGAACGTGCTTGATGATGCCCGCCGGATCATGCCGCCACACGGGCAAGGATCCCCGAGTGCCACTCTTCGTGAGACTATCCTCGCGCGCACAGGGGCAGGGCGCGTGGCGCGGCGGACGTGGACAATTCCTACAGCGGAAAGGGTCGCTGCTAAGACGGCGACGGCCGCCAGAATGTAGCCCAATGCGCGTCTCCCCATCGAGGTATACATCGACGGTACTTCGCAGAAAAGCAGCCGTCCAGGAGCCCCATAGCCATCGGGCGACTTCCCGCGGTACAGCTCAAGGCAGCGCGACCGAGCAGGATGTCGCTTTCCGCCTCGATCACCGCCCAGTGCGCACCAGTCTCCGCCGCCCAGCCGCCCTGCCAGCCCGCGATCCACTCCCGCGTCTCGGTAAGTGAGTCCGCGCGCCGTACATGCCACCGCTGGATCGCCTGATCCTGATAGGCGTCCATGACAGCCTGGGCATCGCCGAGACTCCATGGCCGCAGCAGCACGCCGCCACTGGCCGTCAAAGTGGGCTGAGGACGCGCCGCGAGGGAACCGACCGGAACGGTTGAGGTGACGAGACCAGGCATAGCCTGAATTATTCAGGAACTCCGGTCCGGCATGAAGATTGCCTGCTTTAAGCCAGCCGAGACGGCGCTGCGCGGCTCCTCAACGAAAACCGCAACGGTCACGAGCTGACCGCTTCTTCGCGGTGGCGAAGATGCGCCAGCCTGACCAGGCTCCGTTAGCATCCGACATGCAGAAGGCCCTTCCCGTTTCCGGAAAGGGCCTCTGACCTAGTAGCGGGGGCAGAATTTGAACCGCGACCTCTGGGTTATGAGGACAGAGAGGCACCGTTCAACCCGGAACAGCATCCCATGCGCACGGCCGACACGCTCTGGCAGCCGGGCCATGACAAGGCTGGCCCGCGCGACATCCGTGGTACCCGTTTGACGCTGGGCAGCCGGGCGGCCCACGATGAGTACATGGACCTAGCGCGGATTACTGTCGACCACCAGATCATGGGCGGCGTTCCCTGCGTGGCCGGTACCCGTATCCCGGTCACCACAGTCGTCGGCCTAATCGCCGACGGGCTCACCGCCGATGAGATCCTTACCGAGTACCCGCAGCTAACCCTGGCCGACGTGCAGGCATGCCTGGGATATGCAGCGCGTGCCGTGGATGAACGTGAGCTTCCGGTCCGGCTCACCGCGTGAGGTTCCTGGTCGATGAGTGCCTGCCGCCCCGGATGGCGGAGCTGCTGCGCGCCGCAGGCCACGACTGTGCCCATGTCTATGAACTCGGCTTCGGCGGCCAGCCCGATGAGCAAGTCATGGCCCTGGCGGATCGCGATAACCGGATCCTCGTATCCGCTGATACCGACTTCGGGGAACTCCTCGCCAATGCACCCGTCCTAGCGCCGAGCGTCATCCTGCTCCGTCGCGCCGACAAGCGAGCCCGATCCCTCGCCGCGGTCATCCTCGCGAACCTCGAACAGGTCGCCGACGACCTCGCCGCAGGCGCACTGATCGTGATTAGCGACACCCGCATCCGCGTGCGCCGGCTCCCCATGAAGCAGTCCGACTGAGCGAGCGCGACCTCAACTCGCGACCCGGCCACACCCGGCCCACGTCACGACCGTGACCTATGGCGGTTAGGCCGCGTTACCCTCATGCATGTTATGTAGGTGATCTTCCTTCTCATTTCGGCCACCCTTGACAGGGCTGGGTCGTGGGTGACGTTGGGAGCTCTTGCTATGTGTGCTGCAGGTGTGTCGGTGATTCGTTCGCGGGATCGGTGGGGCGGACTGGGTGTCCGGGTAGGGGTGCCGCTGGCGGATGTGTATCTGGAGTTCCTGGGCGGCAGGTGCCGGCCGAATACGGTGCTGGCCGCGGCCTATGACCTGAAGGTGTTCTTCTCGGTGGTGGGCAAGCCGCCCGGTCAGGTCCGGCCTGGCGATGTGCTGGCGTTCATCACCGCCCAGCGTGCGGGCGGCGCAGCCGGGCACGGAGTGCTGCAGACAGTGGATCCCGAGGATGCCGGGGTATCGGCTGCGACGGTGCGCCGGCGGCTGTCGATCGTGTCGGGTTTCTTTTCGTTCTTGCAGGCCCGCGGTGACGTGGAAGCCAATCCGGTGCCGCGAGGGCTGCCGACCCGCCGGGAGCGGTCCCGTCCGCGGCAGGGCGTCCCGCTGGTGCGCGCTACCCGGAAGCTGCCGCGGATCCTGGCCCCGGCCGAGGTCGATGCGCTGACCGCGGCGCTGCGCACCCACCGGGACCGGGCCATGGTCGCGGCGATGGTACTCGGCGGACTGCGCCGCTGCGAGGTCCTGGGCTGCGACTGGAAGACCTGCACGTCGCTGAGCGGCGGCTGTTCATCGCCGAGGGCAAGGGCGGCCGGCAATCGGGTCAAGTTCATGATCCGCGACCGCGGCCCGGACTTCACCGCCGCGTTCGACGCGGTCCTCGCCGACGCCGGGATCCGGACCGTCTTGTGCAACGTCCGGACGCCTCGCATGAACGCGATCACCGGACGCTGGATCGGGGGATGCCGCCGCGAGCTCCTGAATCGCACCCTGGTCTGGAACCAGGCTCAGCTGCGGCGGATCCTGCGCGAGTACGAGACTCATCACAATCAGCACAGGCCGCACCGCTCCCTGCACGGCGCCGCGCCGCTGAAAACCGCTACCCGGACCGGTCAATCTCGATCAGTACCGCGTCCGAAGACAGGCTCGCGTCGGTGGTCCGCTCCGCTAGGGCGCATGACGAATGGACCTGCAAGATCAGGCGCTATTGCCCGGCTGGGAGAGCGCGGCACCGCCCCCGAGCTACTGGATCGGTGCGTCTACAGTGAGCCCCGCAGCTGTAGCTGCGTCGGCAAGTCGTTTGTCATAGGTAACAAAGGACGTTAGTTGCGCGCGGATGCGCAGGGCTGTTGCCAGATGGATTGCGTCCAGACTGCGGACAGTCGCGGGAGTAATGGTCTGAGCGAGGATCCGAATTCCGGGGTCCAGATCCACGAGCTCGATGAGATCTAGCACCGGGTGCAGCCTGGCGATGGCTTCAGGGCTGTGCCTGGCCAGCGCACGGAAGGATTCCACTTCCAGGAGAACCGAGCTGAGCCAGCCGATATCAGCTCGCTCAGCGAGCCAGTCACGCAGCGCCTCTGACTCCGGTTCGGCATGGACCAACTTGACGACGGCTGCCGAGTCAAGATAGATCATCACCGTTCTTCCTGGCGTGACCAGGACAACTCATCAGCGATGTTGATGCCATCCGGCTCCCCTAGGGGCATCCGGAGGACGGCGTGTCGCATCTCCGCAGCGCGCTCGCGGCGGGCGGCCGCTTCTAGCACCGCTTGCCGGATCGCCGCGGACCGCGAGGTACCGCCCTCGGTCAGCACGTCGAGTGCATGTTCAGTAGCTTCGTCAGTTCGGACAGTGATCGTTTCAGCCATGAATGAATTGTAAGACATGGCGTCTTACAATTCAACGGACCAGTCAGTTGCGGACTAT
Source organism: Actinomycetota bacterium (assembly GCA_003168215.1). GTDB lineage: Bacteria > Actinomycetota > Actinomycetes > Streptosporangiales > Streptosporangiaceae > Palsa-506. The sequence goes on along the minus strand of PMSW01000136.1, from coordinate 1,388 downwards.
TCATACTCGGCTGTTGTGTCCGCCTCCGCGTCTTCGGGTCGGCCGCAGGCTCGTCCGGTTCCATGCAGGGAACGGGAATCCGGATTAAGGCTAAATCGCCGAGACGCCACCAAGCCCGTTCACTCTCGTCAGGTGATGATCATCCCGGCATCGAGGGCCAGGTCGTGGCCGTTGACTCCGGGGTTGCGAGGCAAGAATTCGGTGGCGCCGGCCACGTCGGCCATAGTGACGAGTCGCTTGGCAGGGGTGCGTCCGACCGCCGGGTGGCCGGGGACGTCTCGCCAGCGGGGGCTGTCACCGACCACACCTGGATGCAGCGCGTTGACGCGGTGCGGGGCGATCTCGACGGCAAGCGTCTTTACCAACCCCGAGATGCCGGCGTTGTGGGTCGTGACCATCGTCGAGCCGGGATAGGGGCGGTCCTTGGCCAGTCCCCCGAAGAGCACCACGGCTGCGTCCTCGCCCAATCGGCTGTGCAGACAGCGCACGACCTCGGTGTAGCCGACGAGTTTGACCGGCGCCGGGCCGCGGCGGTCCTACCTCGCGGTGATGGACGAGCTGTGGCGCGCGCTGCGCGGCGCGCTAGGCCTGGTCGAGTACGCCGACAGCCTGAGCCGGCTGAACCGGTCCAAGGGCATGGCCAGGATCATGATCACCCACTCGCTCGCCGACCTCGACGCGCTGGCGACCGAGGAGGACCGGGCCAAGGCACGCGGGTTCATGGACCGCTCCGCGATCACCGTGCTGGCCGGGCTGCCGCCACGGGAACTGGCCCGCGTCAGCGAGATCACCCCGCTGACCGGCCCCGAGGCCGCGCTGGTGGCGTCCTGGTCGGCGCCGGAGTCCTACCAGTCCGGCGCCCGCCACCCCGGCCGCGGCAAGTACCTCATCAAGACCGGCCACCGCCTCAGCATCCCCGTCCAGCTCACCCTCGTCGGCGCCGAGCGCGACCTCTACGACACCGACCAGGCAGTCCGCGAAGGCGACCCGTACGGCTACGCCGGTGAACCCGCCGGGGGCGGCGATGAGCCGGGCGCTGGGCCCGCGCGCGCCGGCCGCGCCGGGCGGGACCGCCGCCGGCTGGGCACTGCTCGCCGTCTGCTGGGCACTGGCCGCCGTGGCGTGGCTGGTCTGGGCCGCAGCCCGGCTGGCCGCTGCCCTCACGGGTGGTAGGGCAGAGCCGTTCGGCGCGAAATTCGCTGACGACGTCGTGCGCGGCCGCACCTACCTCGCGTGGCCGCATACCCCGACCGTCGCGGTCACCGCCGCCGCCATCGTGCTGGCCGGCGGCGCCGCGGCCCTCGCCGGGACCGCCGGATGGCTGATCCTGCGCCGCCGTCCGGCCGCCGGGGACCCGGTCGCCGCGCTGGCCCGCAACCCGCGGATGA
>PMSW01000031.1 GCA_003168215.1 Actinomycetota bacterium | reverse complement strand
CCGGGCCTGCGGGTACCGGGCCGGCCGCGCGGCGGCGGCATGCCGTCGTCCTGCCGCTGCTCCTCACCGCGGCGTATCACAGCGAGATCGACCTGCCCGCGCTGCTCGCCGAAGCCTCGGCCGCTCATCCCGGCCTGACCATCAGCTATGGCGATGCGCTCGGCCCGCATCCGCTGCTGCTCCGGGCGCTTGACCGCCGCCTTGCCGAATGCGGCGCGCCCGCTGCGCCGGGGATGGCAAACCCGGGAATGACGCGGCCAGAGCGCCCGGTGTCAGGTGGCCAGCGGTCCCCGCACGCGGGGCCGGTGCCAAGCTCGCCCCGCGATATCGCGGTCGTGCTCGCCTGGGCTGGATCCCGCCGCCCGGCCGCCATCGCCGCCATCGCCGGGGTCGCCGCCCGGTGGCAGGCCGCCAGGGGCTGGCGTGCCGTCGTCCCCGCCTATGCGGCGGCAGGCTCGCCCACGCCGGCCGGGGCAGTATCCGCCCTGCTGCGGGGCGGCGCGCCGGCCGTGGTGGTGGCGACCTACCTGCTCGCCCCAGGGCGCTTCGCCGATCAGGTCGCCGAGTCGTCGCTGGGCGCGGGCGCCGCGGCGGTGTCCGGGGCGCTCGGCGCGGCCCCTGAGTTGGCGCGGCTCGTCCTGCTCAGGTACGCGGCGGCCATCGCGCGGCCCGGGCGCATGGACGGCGCCTGGCAGGGGATATCCGCATCGAGATAGGGAGCCGCCGATGACCCCCGCCGCCCCGATGCGCCGCGCCGCCCCGGTGACCCCCGCAGGCCCGTACCGGACGCACGAGGTGCTGAACCAGGTTGCCCCGCTGGCCGGGCACGACATCGCCGATGATCCCGCGCTGCTCGCTGCGCTCGGCCGGGAAGGCGCGCCCTGGGCCGCCGCCGAGCTGCATGAGCTCGGCCGCCTGGCCGGTGCCGCCGGGACCCAGCAGCAGGCCCGGCTGGCGAACGAGAACCCGCCGGTCCTGCGCAGCCACGACTCGCGCGGGAACCGGATCGACGAAGTCGAGTTCCACCCGGCCTGGCACGCCCTCCTGGAGACGGCGGTGCGCCGCGGCCTGCACGCGGCGCCGTGGACGGACGCCTCGCCGGGCAGCCACGTGGCCAGGGCGGCGAAGTTCTACGTGTGGACGCAGGCGGAGGGGGGTCACGGCTGCCCGGTCTCGATGACGTACGCCGCCGTGCCCGCGCTGCGGCACGAGCCGGCCCTCGCCGCCCGGTTCGAGCCGCTGCTCGCTGCCCGGGCCTACGAGCCCGGCGCGGGCGCGCCGGACGGCAAGGCCGGCCTGCTGGCCGGCATGGCCATGACGGAGAAGCAGGGCGGGTCGGACGTGCGGGCCAACACCACCCGCGCGGTGCCCGCCGGAGATGGCCGTTACCTGCTCACCGGGCACAAGTGGTTCTGCTCGGCGCCGATGTGCGATCTGTTCCTTGTCCTGGCCCAGGCACCGGAGGGGCTGAGCTGCTTCCTGCTGCCCAGGGTGCTGCCGGACGGCTCCCGCAACTCAATTCGCATCCAGCGGCTCAAGGACAAGCTCGGCAACCGGTCCAACGCCTCGGCTGAGGTGGAGTACGACGCCGCGTCCGGCTGGCTGGTCGGCGAACCAGGACGAGGCGTGCGGACCATCATCGAGATGGTCAGCGCGACCCGGCTTGACTGCGTCCTGGGCAGTGCCGCGGTCATGCGCCAGGCGTGCGTCGCCGCGGTGTATTACGCCGGCCAGCGATGCTCGTTCGGGGTGAACCTGATTTCCCATCCGCTGATGGCTGCTGTCCTCGCCGACCTCACCCTGGAATCGGAGGCCGCGACCACGCTGGCGATGCGCCTGGCGGGCGCGGCCGACAAGGCGGCCAGGTGCGACGGCGAGCAGGCCGCGCTGCTGCGGATCGCGCTGCCGGCGGCCAAGTACTGGGTGTGCAAGCGGACTCCCGCCGTCGCCGCGGAGGCGCTGGAATGCCTGGGCGGGAACGGCTATGTCGAGGAATCCGGCATGCCCAGGATCTACCGCGACGCGCCGCTCAACTCGGTCTGGGAAGGGTCAGGTAACGTGACAGCCCTTGACGTCCTGCGCGCGCTGCGGCGCTCCCCGGAATCCGGCGAGGCGCTGCTCGCCGAGGCGGGCCTCGCGGCCGGCGGGGACCGGCGGCTTGACCAGGCGTTGACGCAGCTTGCGGCGGCGCTCGGCGAGGCAGGCCGGGCGGGCGAGATCGCGGGCCGGGACGCCGAGTACCGGGCCCGCAGGCTCGCCGGGCTGATCGCCGGCGCGCTGCAGGCGGCGCTGCTTGTCCGGCACGCGCCGGGCCCGGTGGCCGACGCGTTCTGCGCCTCGCGCCTGGGTCAGGGCGCCGCGGGCGGCCCGGCCGGTCCCGGCTTGCCGTTCGGCATGCTGCCCGATGGCCTCGACCTGGCCGCAATCCTGGGCAGGTCGCGGGTTTCGGCGGCCGGGTAGGGTCAGCGAATGCGCGTCTGGCCGGGAACCGCTTATCCGCTTGGTGCCACCTGGGATGGTTCCGGCACCAATTTCGCCCTCTTCTCCGAAGTCGCGACGTCCGTCGAGCTGTGCCTGTTCGAGGCCGGCGACGGCAGCCAGGCCGCTGACCGCAGCGCTGAGACCAAGGTGGCGCTGACCGAGGTGGACGGGTTCGTCTGGCACTGCTACCTGCCCGGGGTTGGCCCCGGCCAGCGGTACGGCTACCGGGTACATGGTCCTTACCAGCCAGAACGGGGCCATCGGTGCAATCCGGCGAAGCTGCTACTCGACCCGTACGGTAAGGCCATCGACGGCGAGGTGCGCTGGCACGAGGCATTGTTCTCCTACCAGATGCGCGATCGCTCGGCTCTCAATACCGCGGACAGCGCCCCGTACATGCCGAGGAACGTGGTGATCAACCCGGACTTCGACTGGGGCAGTGACCGGGCACCGCGCACCCCGTATCACGAGACCCTGATCTACGAGACGCACGTGCGCGGCCTCACGCTGCGCCATCCGCAGGTGCCGCCCGGGCTGCGCGGCACCTACGCCGGGCTGGCCCATCCGGCCGTGATCGAACACCTGACGAGGCTGGGAGTCACCGCCGTCGAGCTGATGCCGGTGCACCAGTTCGTGTCCGAGCGGGCACTCGCGGAACGTGGCCTGACGAATTACTGGGGTTATAACACGATCGCCTTCATGGCCCCGCACAACCGGTACTCCTCCGCTGCCTGGCCGGCCGGCCAGGTCACCGAGTTCAAGGCGATGGTCAAGGCGCTGCACGCGGCCGGCATCGAGGTCATACTCGACGTGGTCTACAACCACACGGCCGAAGCCGATCACCAGGGGCCCACCCTTTCGTTCCGCGGCATCGACAACGCGGCCTACTACCGGCTCCGGGCCGACGAGCCGGAGTACTACGTGGACTACACCGGCTGCGGGAACAGCCTGAACGTCCGGCATCCGCACGCGCTGCAGCTGATCATGGACTCGCTCAGGTACTGGATCCTGGAGATGCACGCCGACGGGTTCAGGTTCGACCTCGCCTCGGCTCTCGCCCGCGAGCTGCACGATGTCGACCGGCTGTCGGCGTTCTTCGACCTGGTCCAGCAGGACCCGGTCGTCTCGCAGGTGAAGCTGATCGCCGAGCCGTGGGATGTGGGCGAGGGCGGCTACCAGGTCGGGAAGTTCCCGCCGCTGTGGACCGAGTGGAACGGCAAGTACCGGGACACGGTGCGTGACCTGTGGCGCGGCGATTCCGCCGCCCTGCCGGAGTTCGCCTCCCGGCTGACCGGATCGAGCGACCTGTACGAGACAAGCGGGCGGCGGCCGGTTGCCTCAGTCAATTTCATCACCTGCCACGACGGCTTTACGCTGCATGACCTGGTCAGCTACGAGCGGAAGCACAATGAGGCCAACGGCGAGGACGGCCGTGATGGCTCGGATGACAACCGGTCTGCCAATTGCGGGACGGAGGGCCCCGCCGATGACCCAGCCGTCAATGAGCTCCGGGCCAGGCAGGTCAGGAATTTCCTCGTCACGCTGTTCTGCTCGCAGGGAATTCCGATGATACTGGCCGGCGATGAAATGGGCCGGACGCAGCGGGGCAATAACAATGCCTACTGCCAGGACAATGAACTGTCCTGGGTCGACTGGGAAAGCGGCGCAAAGCAGGCGGATTTGCTTGAATTCGCCTGCCGCCTGTCCGGGCTCCGGCGGCGGCATCCGGTGTTCCGCCGCCGGCGCTTCTTCAGCGGGCAGTCCGCGGCCGGGCTGGGGCCGGGCAGCGGCGGCGCGATGCTGGACATCGTCTGGCTCACCCCATCCGGGCAGGAGATGACCGACAGCGACTGGCGCACCGGCTACGCCAGGTCACTGGCGGTATTCCTGAACGGCAGCGCGATCACTGAGCCCGGCCCGCACGGCGAGGCCGTCCGGGACGACGATTTCCTGCTGCTGGTCAACGCGCACATCGGGCCGGTGACCTTCATAATGCCGGGCGCCCGGTTCGCGGCCTCGTGGGAGATCCTGGTGGACACGTCGGCCACGGCGGACGCTGAGGCTGGCNNTGGCACGTCTGCTGAGGCTGGCGCGTCTGGTCAGGTCAGGACCGGGCGCAGGGCGCGCGCCGGCAGCCAGCTGATGGTGCCCGGCCGCGCGATGCTGGTGCTTCGCGGGCACCAGGCCTAGTGCCGGGTACCTAGCGTGGCGCTGCCGCCAGCCCCGGACGCCGTGATTCGTCACCTGTGCGCGTCGCGGTGATATTGGCCGCGCGACTCTGATTGACTGCTGGCTGTGCGCCAGATCTTCCCCGTTGCAGCGAGCAGCAGCCCGATCGGGCTGATTGAGCCGGCTGGCGCAGTTGGCGCAGTTGGCACGGTTGAGCCGATTGGCCGGCCTGGCCGGGCGGAGCCCGGCGGGCCCGGCCTGGCCGAGATCGCCCGGCTCTATGCCTATCCCGCGTCCGCCGCGCGTCCGGGCCGCCCGTGGGTACGAGCCAACTTCGTGGCAAGCGTCGATGGCGCGGCGACCGCGCAGGGCCGCTCGGGCGGCCTCTCCGGCGAGGCCGACCGGCAGGTGTTCTCCGTGCTGCGCAGCCTCGCGGACGTCATAGTCGCCGGCGCCGGCACTGTCCGGGCGGAGAAGTACCGCCCGGTGCAGGAGTCCGAGGCCTGGGCCGCGCTGCGCGCGGGCCGTCCGCCGACACCGCCCATCGCGGTCGTGACCCGCCAGCTCGACCTGGACCCCGACGGCCCGCTGCTGACCGGGGCACCCCGCAGCGCCCGCACGATCGTGCTGACAACCGATGCGGCGCCCGCTGACCGGCGCGCTGCCGCGGCCAGGCACGCTGACGTCGTGGTGGCCGGGCGCGACATGCTCAGCCCGGAGGCGATCACCGGCGCCCTGGCTGATCGCGGTCACCGGCGCATCCTGATCGAGGGCGGCCCGCACCTGCTCGGCCAGATCGCCGCGGCTGGCCTGCTCGACGAGCTCTGCCTGACGCTGAGCCCGCTGCTGGCCGGCGGCCAGTCGGGCCGCATCCTGGCTGCGGGCGCGGCAGGCGGCTACGACATTCCCGCCGCGCAGGCGGGCCTCAGCCTGGCGCACGTGCTCGAGGACAGCGGGTTCCTGCTCTGCAGGTACGTGCGCACGGAGGCAAGCTAAGCCGCCGGTCCCGGCGGCGCGACAGTAACCGGCCCGGCAGTGCGCCAGCGACCGGTAAGGGAGAGGAGCCAGCGATGGCGCTGCATGAGGCGAAGAGCGAGCCCGAGGGCGACCTGGACGTTAACCCGCTCTACGTCCGGTTGGAGGAAGTTCCGGTGCCGCGTCACAGCATGCCGCGCCTCGGCATGCTGCCCGACACCGCGCTGCAGGTGGTCAGGGACGAGCTGATCCTGGACGGCAACGCGCGGCTCAACCTGGCCACGTTCGTGACCACCTGGATGGAGCCGCAGGCCAAGCAGCTGATGGCCGAGTGCCTCGACAAGAACATGATCGACAAGGATGAGTACCCGCAGACCGCCGAGCTGGAGCGGCGCTGCGTCAACATCCTGGCGAATCTCTGGCATGCGCCGGGGACCACCAGCGCCATGCCCGCCGCGACCGGCTGCTCGACCACAGGCTCCAGCGAGGCCTGCATGCTCGGCGGAATGGCACTGCTGTGGCGCTGGCGCGCCCGCCGGCGCGCCGCAGGCGCGTCAGCGGCCGCTCCTAACCTGGTGATGGGCGCTAACGTCCAGGTCTGCTGGGAGAAATTCTGCCGGTACTGGCAGGTAGAGCCGCGGCTGGTGCCGATGGCGGAAGGTCGGCTGCACCTGACCGGGCCGGGCGCTGCCGCCCGGTGCGACGAGAACACCATCGGCGTCGTGGCCGTGATGGGCTCGACGATGGACGGCAGTTACGAGCCGGTCCGGCTGATCAGCGAGGAGCTCGACCGCCTGCAGAAGTCCCGCGGCCACGACGTGCCGATCCATGTCGACGGCGCTTCCGGCGGTTTCGTCGCGCCGTTCCTGCAGCCGAGCCTGGAGTGGGACTTCCGGGTGCCGCGGGTGGCATCGATCAACGCGTCGGGCCACAAGTACGGCCTCGTCTACCCCGGCGTCGGGTGGGTGGTGTGGCGGGATGCCAGCGCGCTGCCCGATGACCTGGTTTTCCGCGTGAACTACCTCGGCGGGGACATGCCGACATTCGCGCTGAACTTCTCCCGGCCCGGCAGCCAGGTCGCGGCGCAGTACTACAACTTCCTCCGGCTCGGCTTCGAGGGCTACAGTCGGGTCCAGCAGGCCAGCCAGGACGTGGCGATGCACCTGTCATCGAAGATTGCCGCGATGGGACCGTTCGAGCTGCTCACCGACGGCAGCGATCTGCCGGTCTTCGCGTTCCGGCTGCGTGACCCCGCCGGCACCTACACGGTGTTCGACCTGTCCGAGCGGCTCCGGGAGCGCGGCTGGCTGGTTCCCGCCTACACCTTCCCCGCGGACCTGCAGGACATGGCGGTCATCAGGATCGTGGTGCGCAACGGTTTCAGCATGGACCTGGCCGAGGCGTTCCTCGACGACTTGCGCACGCAAACCGAGGTCCTGGCGGCGCACCCCGGGCCGCCGGTGCCGCTGCTGCCCGAAGGCAGCCAGCGCGGCGGCTTCGCTCACTGATCCGCGGCGGCTTCGCCGGCCAGCGCGCAGCTATGCGGTCACCGGAATGAAAGCAGGCCGCAGCGAGGCGTCAGGCGCCCTTGCGGAGCCGGTCGAGTGCCTCGGCGAGTATCGCGGCGCCGTCGGTGTCGTTGCGCCGTTCCTTCACGTAGGCGAGGTGGGTCTTGTACGGCTCGGCGTGCGGCGGGGCAGGCGGGCTCGCCTCGTTCTGGCCCGCGGGGAAACCGCAGCGCGGGCAGTCCCACGTCTCGGGCACCGCGGCATCGCTCGCGAAACTCGGAACGGTCTCGTGCATGTTGCAGCACCAGAACGAGACCCGGACCCGCGGCGCGGCCTCGCCGCGCTCAGCCTCGCCCATCGGTCCCGCGCCTACCCGGCTGCCGCGGATGGCATTGCCACTACTCACTGCTCACCCCTTGCCCTCATGACCAGCCTGACCCTGCGTGCCTGACCCTGCGTCCCTGCTGCCGTCACCGATTCAGCAGGAGGAGCACGACGATGCAGAGGAACCACAGGACACCCGTGAAGATCGTGATCCGGTCCAGGTTCCGCTCGACCACCGACGACGAGCCGAGGGACGACGAGATGCCGCCGCCGAACAGATCCGACAGGCCGCCGCCCTTGCCCTTGTGCAGGAGCACGAGCAGCATCATCAGCAGGCTTGTAATGATCAGGACGATCGAGACTCCGATGACCACTGCTTCTTCTCGTCCTTCCGGGCGTGCTGCTCAGGTTTCCGCGACCTGCTCACGATACCTGCAGATCCTGGCGAATTCGCCGGCATCGAGGCTGGCGCCGCCTACGAGCGCGCCGTCAATGTCTGGCTGCGCCATGATCGCAGCCATGTTGTCGGCCTTCACCGAACCCCCATACAGAATACGCACACTGGCCGCTGCGTGCCCGTGAACGGCGGAAAGGCGGGCCCGGATGGCGGCGCACATCTCCTGCGCGTCCTCCGGCGTGGCCACCTTGCCAGTGCCAATCGCCCAGACTGGCTCGTAGGCGACGACCATGCCCGCGGCCTGCTCGCGCGTCACGCCATCCAGCCCGCCGTCTAGCTGGCCGATGGTGTGCTCGATGTGCTCGCCCGCCTCGCGTATCTCCAGCGTCTCGCCGACGCACATGATCGGGATGATCCCTGCCCGCAGCGCGGCCCGCACCTTCCCGCTCACCACGCCGTCGTCCTCGCTGTGGTACTGGCGGCGCTCCGAGTGCCCGGCCAGCGCGTACCGGCAGCCCAGCTTGGCCAGCATCCGGCCGGACACCTCGCCGGTGTAGGCCCCCGAGTCGTGCTGCGAGATGTCCTGCGCGCCGTAGCCGAGCAGCAGCTTGTCCGCCTCCACCAGCGTCTGCACGCTGCGCAGCGCGGTGAACGGCGGTAGCACGGCGACGTCGGCGGCGGCGAAGTCCTTGCTGGTCAGGGTGAAGGCGAGCTTCTGCGTGAGCGCGATCGCCTCAAGATGATTGTTATGCAGCTTCCAGTTGCCGGCGACCAGCGGCTTCCTGTCGGCGTGCCCGCGGTTCACCGGGCATCCTCAAGGGCGGCCAGCCCGGGCAGCTCCCTGCCTTCGAGATACTCAAGGCTGGCCCCGCCCCCGGTCGAGATGTGGGTGAAGGAGCTGCCGGAGAAGCCCAGTGCCCGCACGGCGGCCGCGGAGTCGCCCCCGCCGACCACGGTCAGCCCGGAAAGGTGGCTGATGGCCTCGGCCACCGCCCTGGTTCCGTTGGCGAACGCAGGGAACTCGAAGACCCCGGCCGGGCCGTTCCAGAAGACGGTCTGCGCGTCGGCCAGCTTGTCGGCGAGCAGCGCGCGCGTGGCCGGGCCCATGTCCAGGCTTTCGCGATCGGACGGAAAACCGGTCACGGGGAAGACCTCGTGCTCGGCGTCGGGGGCGTACCCGGTAGCGCCGACGAGGTCGACAGGAAGCACGATCTCCACGCCGCGCCTGGCGCCCTCCGCGAGCACGGCCGAGACCTGCGGGATCCTGTCGGCCTCCAGCAGGGAGTGGCCGACCTCGTGTCCCTGCGCCTTCAGGAATGTGTAGGACATCCCGCCGACGATGAGCAGCCGGTCAGCCTTGTCGAGCAGGTTCTCGATGACGGCGAGCTTGTCCGACGGCTTCGCGCCGCCGAGCACCACGACATAGGGCCTGGCCGGGTCCTGGGTAAGCCTGCGCAGCACGGCTACCTCGGCGAGGACCAGGTAGCCCGCCGCGTGCGGCAGCAGTCCTGGCAGGTCGTACACGCTCGCGTGCCTGCGGTGCATGGCGCCGAACCCGTCGCCCACGTACAGCTGCGCCAGCGCGGCGAGCCGGGCGGCCAGCTCGGCCCGCTGCCCGTCGTCCTTGCTGGTCTCGGCAGGCTCGAAGCGGACGTTCTCCAGCATCCCGATCTGGCCGTCTGCCAGCCCGGCGGCGACGGCGGCGGCGTCCGTGCCAGCTACGTCCCCGGCCAGTGTGACCTCGGCGCCGAGCAGCTCGCCGAGCCGCCCGGCGACCGGTTCGAGGGACGGGCCGGCCGCGGCGCGCTCGGCGTACGAGGTGCCTTTCGGTCGGCCAAGGTGCGCGCAGATGAGCACCCGCGCGCCGCGGGCGGCCAGCTTGGTGATGGTGGGCAGGCTGGCCCGGATCCGGCCGTCGTCGGTGATCGCGGCACCGTCCAGCGGCACGTTCAGGTCGGCTCGGAGCAGCACGACCCGGCCGCGGACCTCCAGGTCGTCGATTCCCCTCATGAGCGGTCAGGCAGCTGGGCGCCGACGTAGGCGGTGAGGTCGGCCAGCCGGTTGGAGTAACCCCACTCGTTGTCGTACCAGCCGATCACCTTGACCTGGTCGCCTGCCGCCATCGTCAGCAGCGAGTCGAAGGTGCAGGAGTAGGGCGTGCCGACAATGTCGGACGACACGATGGGGTCGCGGGTGTAGTGCAGGTAGCCCTTCAGCGGCCCATCGGCCGCTGCCCGGTAGGCCGCGTTCACCTCGTCCGCGGTTGCCTCGCGGCTGAGCTGCACGACCAGGTCGGTGACCGACCCGTCGATGACCGGCACCCGCATCGACATGCCGTCCAGCTTGCCCTTGAGCTCGGGCAGCACGAGGGACGTGGCCTTGGCCGCGCCCGTGCTGGTCGGGATGATGTTCTGCGCGGCGGCCCGGGCCCGGCGCAGGTCCTTGTGCGGGAAGTCCTGGAGTACCTGATCGCTGGTGTAGGCGTGGATCGTGGTCATCATGCCCTTGACGATGCCGAAGCTGTCCATCAGCACCTTGGCCATCGGCGCCACGCAGTTGGTCGTGCAGGACGCGTTGGAGATGATGTCGTGGCGGGCCGCATCGTACTGGTCGTCGTTGACTCCCATGACGATGGTGATGTCCTCACCGGTGGCCGGAGCGGAAATGACGACTTTCCGCGCGCCCGCGTCGAGGTGCTTGCGTGCATCGGCCGCCTTGCTGAACCGGCCGGTGGACTCGACCACCACGTCTACCCCGAGCTCGCCCCAGGGCAGCGCCGCCGGATCCCGGTCCGCCAGCACCCTGATGTCGGTGTCCCCGGCCCGGATCACGTCGCCGTGCACGCTCACCTCCAGGCCGAGCGTGCCGAGCACGGTGTCGTACTTCAGCAGATGCGCCAGCGTCGCGGCGTCGGTCAGGTCATTCGTCGCCACGATCTCGATGCCGGTCGCGGCGCCCGCGCCGGCGTGGACGGCCCGCCAGAAGTTGCGCCCGATACGGCCAAACCCATTGATCCCCACCCGCACAGTCACTGCAGTGCTCTCCTCATCGTCCTGGCACATCGCTCCGGCGGCTGGGCGCCGCCTGTCCGACCTTGAACCTACCGGAAGGCCGGCCGGAGCCTCTCGTCTGCTCCCGGCTGGCGCACCGGGCTCCGGCGGCTGCCGCGGGCGGTTCCGGCGGCAGCCGGCTCCCGCGGCGGGCGGCTCCCGCGGCGGGCGGCCTTGCCGGTCACGAGCTGGCCTGGCCTGGCCTAGGCTGCTGGCAGCAACCCCCCGATTGCCGCATCCATCCGGTAAAGGATGAGCCGATGACGCCTTACGGCACTGCCCCGCCGCCGCCCGCAAAGGGCGGCCTCGGCCTTGCCCTGGTTTGCGGGCTCGGCGCGGCGATCGCGGGAGCCGTCGGGTGGGGGCTGATCGCCTACGTGACCAAGCACCAGTTTTCCGTCGTGGCATTGCTTATAGGGCTTGCAGTCGGCTCCGCCGTGGCGCGGTTCCGGGCCGGCGATCCGGTGGCGGCGGTCGCGAGCGCCGTGCTTGCCGTGCTCGGCTGCGCGCTCGGCAGCTTCCTCGCGCTGGTCTTCGCGCTGGCTGGGGCTGGCGTGAGCGTGGGTTCCATTCTCGGCCACCTGAACCTCGTGGTGCAGGCCTACCCGCACTCCCTCGGCGGCCTCGCGCTCGCCTTCTGGGCGTTCGCGGCCTTTGCCGGATTCCGCATCCCGCTCAGTAAGGCCCGGCGCGGCGGCATGCTGGCGCGCCGCGGGGGTCAGGGCACTGCACCCGGCGCGCCGGCGGAGCCCTGGCCGGCCAGTCAGGCCGGCCATCTGTCGTTCGGCCAGCCTCCGGCCGGTGATCCCGCGGCCGGTCAGTCCCCGGTCGGCCCGCCCTCGTTCGGCCAGTTGTCGCTCGGCGAGCGCCCGCCCCCGGCCGGCGAGTCTGCGGCCGGCCAGCCCGGCCACGGCGACTGACGACGTCAGTCAGGGGACGAGCATGTCCGCGGTCAGGTGCGCCTCCGTGCTCGGCACGCCGAGTTCCATTGCCCGCCGGTCGGCCAGCGCGAGCAGCCGGCGGATCCGGCCGGCGATGGCATCCTTGGTGAGCACGGGGTCGGCGAGCTGGCCGAGTTCCTCCAGGCTTGCCTGCCGGTGCTTGATACGCAGCTGGCCGGCGACGATCAGATGCTCGGGCGCCTCAGCTCCGAGAATCTCCAGTGCCCGCTCGACGCGCGCGCCCGCGGCCACTGCCGCACGGGCGCTGCGGCGCAGATTCGCGTCGTCAAAGTTCGCCAGCCGGTTTGCCGTCGCCCTGACCTCTCGGCGCATCCGCCGCTCCTCCCAGGCAAGCACGCTGTCGTGGGCACCGAGGCGCGTCAGCATCGCGCTGATCGCATCCCCGTCCCTGATCACGACGCGGTCCACGCCGCGCACGTCGCGCGCCTTCGCACCGATCTTGAGCCGCCGGGCGGCGCCGACCATGGCCAGAGCTGCTTCCGGACCCGGGCAGGTGACCTCCAGGGACATCGACCGGCCAGGCTCGGTCAGGCAGCCATGGGCAAGGAATGCGCCCCGCCACGCTGCCTCGCAGTCGCAGGCGGTGCCGGAGACTACCTGTCGGGGAAGACCTCGCACCGGCCTCCCGTGGCCGTCGATGAGCCCTGTCTGGCGGGCCAGGCTGTCGCCGTCCTTGTGCACCCTGACGACATAGCGATTTCCCTTCCTCAGGCCGCTCGGGGCGAGCACGATCATTTCCGAGGAATGGCCGAATACCTCCGCGATGTCCTTGCGGAGCCTGCGCGCCGCCACGCCGGTGTCGAGTTCTGCCTCCACCACGATGCGGCCGGCGGCGAGGTGCAGGCCGCCGGCGAACCTCAGCAGCGTAGAAACCTCGGCCTTTCTGCAGCATGGCTTTAGCACCGTGACGCGGCTGAGCTCATCCTTTACCAGGCTGGTCAGCGCCATCAGGCCTCACTCCCCTCAAAAATCTGCGCGAACGTGCCCGCGAGCCGTCGCGGGTCGTGCCGGGGCGACCCGTCCCCCATGGCCAGGTCCGCCAGTACGAGCCTGCCGCCGAGCAGGCCAGCGGCCTTCTCCAGCTCGGCGGTGGTTCCTTCCGCCGCGCGGCGATCGGCGAGCACCACGTCGATCGTCAGCTGCGGAGCATGGTCGGCGAGCACCTCCAGATGAGCGTGCGGCGAGAATCCCTCCGTCTCCCCCGGCTGCGGCACCAGGTTCAGCACCACGATCCTGCGCGCCGGGGTCGTGAGCAGCGCATTGGCCAGCTGCGGAACCAGCAGGTGCGGCAGCACGCTGGTGAACCAGGAGCCTGGCCCGAGCACCACCCAGTCCGCATCGCGCACCGCGGCCACCGCCTCCGGGCATGCGGGCGGGTCCGGGGGAATCAGTGAGATCGACCGTACCCGGCCGGTGGTGCTAGCGCAGGCGACCTGACCTCGAACGGTGGTGATCTCATCCGGCCTGTCCGGATCCGCCCCCTCGACTTCAGCCGCGAGATCGAGCGGCACCGACGCCATGGGCAGTACCCGGCCGTGCGCGCCGAGCAGTCTGCCGACCCAGTCCAGGCCCTGAACGGTGTCGCCGAGAAGCTCCCAGAGGGCCACGATCAGCAAATTGCCGACCGAGTGGCCGCCAAGTTCGGCCTCTCCGGTGAAGCGATGCTGCACGACCTGGCTCCAGGTAGTGCCCCACGCGTCGTCGCCGCACAGCGCCGCCAGCGCCATCCGCAGGTCGCCGGGGGGGAGCACGCCGAACTGGCGGCGCAGCCTGCCGCTGGAGCCGCCATCATCGGCGACGGTGGCGATGGCGGTGAGGTGGCGGGTGACCCGGCGCAGGGCCGACAGGGAGGCAAACAGTCCGTGGCCGCCGCCGAGCGCCGCGACCTGCGGCCGCAGCGGCCGTCCAGCGGGGACCTCGGGCAGTACCTGGAGCACTCCGTCTGCGCGGTCACCCATCGCTGTCCTCACTCGCGGCCAAGATCCCTGTGCACTACCTGCACGCCAGGCCAGGACTTGGCGAGCCGGGAGGCAATCTCCTCGGCCATCACGACGCTGCGGTGCTTCCCGCCCGTGCAGCCGACCGCCAGCAGCGCGAAATGCTTGCCCGCCTGCCCGTAGCCGTCCAGCGCGACGCCGACGGCCTGCAGGTAGGCACCGAGGAACTCGGCGGCGCTCGGCTGGCGCAGGACGTAGTCCTGCACTGCCTTGTGCTGGCCGGTCAGCGGGGCAAGCTCGTCGACCCAGTGCGGATTAGGCAGGAAACGGCAGTCCGCGACCATGTCCGCGTCAAGCGGCAGACCGTACTTGAAGCCGAAGGACATGACATTCACCCGCAGCGCGGTCTCCTCAGCGGTGCCGAAGGAATCACGCAGCCGCGCGCGCAGCTCATGCACGTTCAGCTCCGAGCTGTCCAGTACCAGGTCAGCCTGGCCGCGCAGACCGCGCAGCAGGTCCCGTTCCGCGGTGATGCCGTCGATGACGCGGCGGCCATCCTGCAGCGGATGCGGCCGCCGGACGCTGTCAAACCTGCGCACCAGCGTGTCGTCACTGGCTTCGAGGAACACCACGTAGGGCCGGACGCCCCGCGCCTTGAGCTCGCCGATCGCTGTCTTGAGGTCGCTAGAGAACGGGCGGCTGCGCACGTCCACCACCACGGCGATCCTCGGCACGGCGCCCTTTGCCCGCCTGGCCAGATCCACCATCGTCTGCAGCAGGTCCGGCGGCAGGTTGTCGGCAACGAACCAGTCGAGATCCTCCAGCGACTTCGCGGCGGTGCTCCGGCCCGCGCCGGACATCCCGGTGATGATCACGATTTCCGGCGCATGGCTATTCCTGGTCACGACGTTCCTCCCCCGTTCCGCCGGTACCCGCCCCGTTGGCTTCCGCAGGCCGCAATACGGCGAGCACTGCCTCAGCCAGCCTCGGCCCGATGCCGGGCAGGCTGGCGATCTCGGCAACGGTAGCGCCGCCGATCCTGCGGACGGAGCCAAAATGCCGTAGCAGTGTCGCCCGCCGGGCCGGCCCCAGGCCCGGTACGGCATCGAGTTCGCTGACGGTAAGCGCCGTGGACCGTTTCTTCCTGTGGTAAGTGATCGCGAACCGGTGCGCTTCGTCCCGGACCCGCTGCAGCAGATAGAGGCCCTCGCTGGTGCGGGGCAGGATCACCGGCGAGTCGTCACCGGGCAGCCAGACTTCCTCCAGCCGCTTGGCCAGGCCGCATACCGCCACGTCATCGATACCAAGCTCGTCAAGCGCGCGGACTGCCGCAGCCACCTGAGCCGGGCCGCCGTCGATGACAAGGAGATTGGGCGGGTAGGCGAATTTGCGCTGCCGGGGGCTCTCCTCCGCGACTGACCCGGCCGCGCTGCCGCCGAGGACGTCGAGTTCCCCGGTGGCTTCGCGTTCTTCGAGGTAGCGGCGGAACCGGCGGGACACCACCTCGTGAATCGAGGCGACATCGTCGGTGCCGCCCGTGCCGCGGATGCTGAACCTGCGGTATTCCGACTTCCGCGCCAGCCCGTCCTCAAAGACGATCATTGACGCGACCACATGGGTGCCCTGCAGGTTGGACACGTCGTAGCACTCGATCCGGAGCGGCGCCGCGTCGAGTTCGAGCGCGTCCATGATCTCGTGCAGCGCCCGGCTCCGGGTCGTCAGATCGCTCGCGCGCTTGGTCTTGTGCAGCGCTAGTGACTCCGCCGCGTTCCGGGCCACGGTCGTGAGCAGGGCCTTCTTGTCCCCCCTCTGCGGTACCCGCAGGGTGACCGGGCCGCCGCGGCAAGCCGCCAGCCATTCCTCGACTGCCGCCGCCTCCGGCGGCAGCACCGGCACCAGCACCTCACGCGGGACGACGCGCTCATCGCTGGCAGCCGCTTGCCTGGCCTCGGGCCTCCTGGCCCCTGGCTGCGCGGTGGCGGGCCGCGCGCTGGCGAGGCCCGCGATGGCGTCATCGCCGTACACCTGGCCGAGGAAGTGCTCGACGAGTTCCCCCGTCGTCACGTCCTCGACCTTGTCCACCACCCAGCCCCGCTGCCCCCGGACCCGGCCGTCGCGAACATAGAAGATCTGCACTGCGGCCTCCAGCTGGTCCTCGGCCAGCGCGATGACGTCGCAGTCGGTGCCGTCGCCGAGGACGACCGCCTGCTTCTCCAGCGCGCGCTGGAGCGCCTTCACGTCATCGCGGAGCCTGGCAGCCCGCTCGAATTCCTCGGCGCCGGCCGCCTCCCGCATCTGGGCCTCGAGCCGCCGGATGAACCGGCCGGTCTGGCCCGACATGAAGTCGCAGAATTCCTCGGCGAGGAGCATGTGCTCCTCCGCGCTCACCCGGCCGACGCACGGCGCGGAGCACTTGCCGATGTAGCCGAGCAGGCAGGGCCGGCCGATCTGGCCGGCCCGCTTGAAAACGCCGGCGGAGCATGTCCGGACCGGAAACACCCGCAGCAGCGTGTCGACCGTGTCCCTGATCGCCCAGGCGTGCGAGTAGGGGCCGAAATAGCGGACGCCGCGCCGCTTCGCGCCCCGCATGACCGTCACCCGGGGATACTCCTCCCCCATGGTGACCGCCAGGTACGGGTAGCTCTTGTCATCCCGGTACCGGACGTTGAACCTCGGGTCGAATTCCTTGATCCAGGAATACTCGAGCTGCAGCGCCTCTACCTCGGTGCCGACGATCGTCCAGTCCACCGCGGACGCCGAGGTCAGCATCGACTGGGTGCGCGGATGCAGCCCGGCGAAGTCGGCGAAGTACGAATTCAGCCTGGAACGGAGATTCTTCGCCTTCCCGACGTAGATGACCCGGTCGCGGGAGTCGCGGAACCGGTAGACCCCAGGCGACTCGGGAATCGAGCCGGGGGCCGGCCGATAGCTCGCCGGATCTGCCACGCAGCAACTCTATGCGGGCCGGCCCACCGGCTCCGCTGATGGCGGCGCACAAGGCATCCGCCCGGCGCGCGAACGGGCAGGAGCGGAGAGCAGAACGCCCCGTTAAGGGCGCTGCGCGCTCCGCTCCTGCCCGCTACTTGCCTCGGCTCCTGCCTGTCATTTGCCTCGGCTCCTGCCTGTCACTTGCCGGCGGCTAGTCGACCCGCAGCCACGCGACATCGAACGCGGACTTCGATGTCGACAGGCCCTGGTACAGCTGGCCGGGCTGCGTCATCGGCTCATCACTGTCGGCGCCGTAGGCGACGGATTCCAGGTCGTTCCAGGCCGACGTGTCGGAGAGGCTGCCGGTGGTCCCGGCCGCGTCGGTGGCATCCGCGGCAAGGTAATTCTCCTGGCCGAAGTCCGCCGTGCCGGTCCAGGTCGGCAGTGACTGGTAGCCCTCGGTGATCACTTCGGCCGAACTGTTGTTGCACGTGGTGCTCGTGCCGCACTTGGCGGACACCGAGAAGCTCTGCCCGCTGGTGACATCGGTCAGCTTGAGCAGGTAGATCTTTGTCGACGCGGTGTAGGTGACGCTGGAAGTGATCGCGTCGCCGGGAGTCACGGAGAAGGCCAGCGAGAACCCCGCCGGGTACATCTCGTGCCAGGCGTCGTAGGAGGCCGTGCCGTCCTCGCAGAAATCGGCGACGCCGTCCTGCTCGACCGTGCCGTCAGACCACCCGTCGAGGCCTACCCAGTGGTAGGCAAAGGCGTTGATGCTGCTGCCGGTCTTGGCGCAGTTCACCGACGGCACGGTGTAGGACGCGGAGACGGCCTTGAACGAGCTGCCGCTCTTGGGCGTGTCGACGTACCCCGACCAGTTGGAGGACTCATCGACGGTGATCCCGCCGGGGCCCGCGACGTGGCCGGGCAAGTGAATGGCGGGCTGGTTGGTCATCTGCAGCGACGGGTGCGAGGCTGCCGGGGCAGCCGAGGCAGCAGTGCTGCCCGTCAGGCCGGCCAGCGCTATGGCAGCGCTCGCCGTCCCGGCGATGAGCCATCGGAGTTGTCTCATGGAGTGCCTTCCTTGCTAGGGACTGCATGGATGTGGGTGCGTATGGGCACTGATGGTACTGATGGTACTGATGGGTACATACGGTACTGATGGGTACTGCATGCCTGCTCTCGGCCGGCATGCGGCCTGGTTATCTCCCCGCCGAAGTGCGCGTCTCAGCGCGCTCGGGACCCGGGGGGCGACCTGCCGACTGGCCATTCTCGCGCCAGCACCGCGGCCAGTCCACTACATCGGGCGGGTAGGCGGCTGGTGTCCTTCCGCGTCACGGATGTAAATCGCGCGGCAGCCACGGAGCCCTTACCGTCATCCCGGCACTCGCCTGAGTAGTGCACGGTGCGCCGGGGCTGGCCTCGTGGTGGTGCTAGCCGTCGTCGTCGGCGCGAGCGCCCTCTGCCGGAGCGAACAGCACCAGGACCGCCAGGTCCGCCGTGATGTCGGTGAACCGGTGCACCTCGCCGGCCGCCACGTAGATGACCGAGCCGGGACCGACCCGGACGCGCTCGCCGCCGGCCTCAAGGCTGGCCTGCCCTGCCGTCACCACGTAGATCTCGTCTTCGGTGTGCGGGACCTGGTCATCAGGGCCGCCGGCGGGAACCGAATAGGTGCCGACGCTGAGATCGACGGCCCGCAACTGCTCGGTCCAGTGGTTCGCGGCACCCGCGGCGGGCGCCGTATACCTGCCGGCATCCTTGATGACCTGCATCATTCCTCCCGATCATTCCTCGAAGGCCTCCGGCGGGGGGCAGGCGCAGACCAGGTTCCTGTCGCCGTAGGCCTGGTCAATCCGGCGGACCGGCGGCCAGTACTTGGCCCTGCGGTCCGCCGGCCGCGGGTAGGCGGCCTCTTCCCGCTCGTAGGGGTGTTTCCAGTCGCCGGTGATCAGCATCGATGCGGTGTGCGGAGCGTTCCGCAGCGGGTTGTCCCGGCCGTCGTACTGACCGGAGGCAACCTTCTCGATTTCCGCCGAGATCGCGATCATGGCATCACAGAACCTGTCGAGCTCGGCGAGATCCTCGCTCTCGGTCGGCTCGACCATCAGGGTGCCGGCCACCGGGAACGACATGGTGGGGGCGTGGAAGCCGTAGTCGATCAGCCGCTTGGCGACGTCCTCGGCGGTGACCCCGGTCCGCGCGGTGACCGGGCGCAGGTCGAGTATGCACTCGTGGGCCACCAGCCCGCCGCGGCCGGTATAGAGCACGGGGAAATGCGCATCCAGGCGCCTGGCCACGTAGTTGGCGGAAAGGATGGCGACCTGCGTAGCACGGCGCAGGTCCTGGGCGCCCATCATCCGGATGTAAGCCCAGGAGATCGGCAGGATCCCGGCCGACCCGTAGGGTGCTGCCGAGACGGGGCCGACTGTGCCGGCCGGGCCGGCTGTGCTGGCCGGACCGGGGAGTACGGCGGACCCGTCCAGCACGGGATGGCGGGGCAGGAACGGGGCGAGGTGCGCCCGCACCGCGACCGGGCCTACGCCGGGGCCGCCGCCGCCGTGCGGGATGCAGAACGTCTTGTGCAGGTTGAGGTGCGACACGTCGGCGCCGAACTCGCCCGGCCTGGCCAGCCCGACCAGCGCGTTCAGGTTGGCGCCGTCCACATACGCCTGGCCGCCCGCAGCATGAACCTGCGCGCAGACCGCGCTGATGGTCTCCTCGAACACGCCGTTGGTCGACGGGTAGGTCAGCATGATCGCTGCGATGGCGCCCGCATGCGCCTCCAGCTTGGTACCCAGGTCAGCCAGGTCGATGGCGCCATCGGAACCGCACTTGACGACGACCACCTTCAGGCCGGCCAGCACCGCGCTTGCCGCGTTCGTTCCGTGCGCCGACTCCGGGATCAGGCAGACGTTCCGCTCCGGCTCGCTGCGGGAGCGGTGGTAGGCGCGGATCGCCAGCAGCCCGGCCAGCTCGCCCTGCGATCCGGCATTCGGCTGGACGCTGACCGCGTCGTATCCGGTGATCTCGGCCAGGGACTGCTCCAGGCCGCCGATCAGCTCCAGGTAGCCGGCCGCCTGGCCGGCCGGGGCAAAGGGATGCAGCCCGGCGAACTCCGGCCAGGTGATGGCCTCCATCTCGGCGGCGGCGTTCAGTTTCATGGTGCAGGAGCCGAGCGGGATCATCGAGCGGTCCAGGGCTATGTCCATGTCCGCCAGCCGGCGCAGGTAACGCAGCATCGCCGTCTCGCTGCGGTGCGCGCTGAACACCGGATGGGTAAGGAAGTCGCTGGTCCGCAGCAGCCCGGCGGGCAGCGCGCTGGGTGCCTGGCCGGCCGCCAGATCCCGCGCCTTGCCGCCGGGATCGCCCTGCTGGCCGCTTTCGCCCGCATCGGGGCCCGCCAGCGCCCGCACCACGCCGCGCAGCTGCTGGTCGGTGGTGGTCTCATCGCAGGCGATTTGCAGGGTGTCCGAGTCGGCCAGGTACAGGTTGTAGCCGGCGGCACGGGCCCGCTCCACGGCCCCCGCAGCGCCGCCCGGGATCCTGACCCTGACAGTGTCGAAGAACGCCGAGCCATCCGTTTCAAATCCTTGGGCCTTCAGGGTCCGGGCGAGAGAGGCCGCCATGGCGTGCACGCCCCTGGCGATGGCCGTCAGTCCGTCGCGGCCGTGGTAAGCGGCGTACATCGCGGCGATGACGGCGAGCAGCACCTGCGCGGTGCAGATGTTGCTTGTCGCCTTCTCCCGGCGGATGTGCTGCTCCCGGGTCTGCAGCGCGAGCCGGTAGGCCGGGTGCCCGTCGGCGTCCACGGAGACGCCGACCAGCCGTCCTGGCAGCTGCCGCTGCAGCCCGTCACGGACGCTGATATAGCCGGCGTGCGGCCCGCCGAAGCTCATCGGCACGCCGAACCGCTGCGTCGTGCCGACCGCGATGTCCGCGCCGAGCTCGCCGGGAGGGACGAGCAGCGTCAGCGCGAGCAGGTCGGCCGCGACCGCTACCAGCGCGCCGCGGTCGTGCGCCGCCCCGATGACCGGCCGCAGGTCACGGATCTCGCCGCTGGCGCCGGGATACTGCATCAGCACGCCGAACAGCTCGCCGTCGGGCTGGGCCGCCACCAGCTCCGGGGTCACGTGCCCGGTGACGAGCTCGATGCCGAGCGGCTCTGCCCTGGTGGCGAGCACCGCGAGCACCTGCGGCAGGCAGTCGGCGTCGGCCAGGAAGATGCTGCCCCGCCTGGCCGCCCGCCGGGCCAGGGTCATCGCCTCGGCCGCCGCCGCCGCCTCATCCAGCATCGATGCCCCCGCCAGCGGCAGCGCGGTCAGATCCTCGATCATGGTCTGGAAATTGAGCAGCGCCTCCAGTCTGCCCTGGGAGATCTCGGGCTGGTAGGGCGTGTAGGCCGTGTACCAGGCCGGATTCTCCAGCAGGTTGCGGCGGATAACCGCCGGCGTCACGGTGCCGTAGTAGCCGAGGCCGATCATCGAGGTAAGGACCTCGTTCCTGCCCGCCAGGCGGCGCAGTTCGGCCAGGACTTCCGCCTCGCTGAGCGGCGGCGGCAGGCGGAGCTCCGCTGTCGTGGCGATACCCGCGGGCAGCGCGGCGCCGACGAGCTCATCGAGCGAGCCGTAGCCGATGGCGGCGAGCATCTGGCCCTGCTCNNGACGCCTGTCCCGCCCGGTCCGTGATGCCTGAGAGGTTCCGGGGAGGTTGCCCCTTCGGCGCCCCGCGGCCTGCGCGGGGTCTCTCCCGGGCGGTGTCGTCAGCGCTGCCGAGCCTACCTGAGGTAGCGCCCGCTGATCCCTCAATCCGGCTGGATCTGATCCCAGCGGGACACCGGGCCGCTATCGGGGTGACCATTCGCCGCGAGGCGGTCGGCCTCAGGCCGGAATACGGGGCGCTGGCGGGCTCTAGCCCGTCTTGCGTGCGCGGCGCTTGGACAGCTCGTCGGGCTTGGCGGAATCCGGGCTGGCCGTGCCGTCGTCCGCAGCGGCCGCCTCCGCCCGTTCGGCCGGCAACTCGGCGAGGCTGCCCTCGACCTCCTGCCAGACGCGGCCGAGCGCGATGCCGAATACTGCCTGGCCGCCCTGCAGCAGGTCCACGACCTCATCGGCTGACGTGCATTCATAGACGCTGGCGCCATCGCTCATCAGGGTTACCTGGGCGAGGTCGCTGGTGCCCTGCGTGCGCAGGTGCGCTACCGCAGCCCTGATCTGCTGCAGCGAGATGCCGGTGTCAAGCAGCCGCTTGACGACCTTGAGCACGAGGATGTCGCGGAAGCCGTAGAGCCGCTGGGACCCGGACCCGGTGGCCGCTCGCACGCTCGGCTCAACCAGGCCCGTGCGGGCCCAGTAGTCGAGCTGGCGGTAAGTGATCCCGGCCGCTGCGCATGCCGTCGGCCCCCGGTAGCCCTCAGACTCCTGGTCCGCCGCCTCCGGCCGCGACGCGGATTCCTCGCCGAAGAGCAGTCCCTGCCGCTCAGCGCGCCGGGCCACCGCGCTGGGAATACCCGGCGCCTGGCCCCCGCCCTTGGTTACCGCCACGCCCACCTCCGGCCCGGGAGGAGACTCCCTGGGTACCCCTCGCACGTTAGGCGGGCACGGTGAACTCGTCAACGATCTACCGCGGCGCGTCGCGGCAAGAGTCACCAACCGTGACAGACCATCGTTCCCGCTTGCCTCAGCGCACTCCGCCACGCTCATGCGGCACAGCCCTCAGTTGCCCGGCTTCAGGGCGCGCAGCTTCAGGGCGCCCGGCTTCACGGTGCGCAGCCTCGCGGTGCG
>PMSW01000014.1 GCA_003168215.1 Actinomycetota bacterium | reverse complement strand
ACGCCGTCCTCGCCGATGCCGGCATCCGTGGCTGGGAGTCAAGTGCATCTTTGCTGGCAGATACTAGCCTCGGCCCTTCGCCTGGTTAATGAGGATAGTAGGCTTCCATAACGTACCCTGCAAAGTGGCGCGCCGGCCGTTAGACGGCCGGCGCGCCACGCTAATTATTCGGATTAATCTCGCTACTTGCCAGGATGGCTGACGAAGCCGCCCTTAGGTACGGCTAGGGGCCTTGCCACCAGGCCTTGGCCGTGAAACACATGTAGGCGCCCCCGCTGCAATAATTGTTGTAAATGCGCAACTGCATTGACCCGGTGCCCTCAAGGGGCGACAAGTAGTTCCAGTTGTCGCCCACAGCCATGTTGGTAGTATTGTTTCCGCTCACGCCTTTCCATGTCAGCGTGAAACCGAATTTTGTACTAGCGTAAAAAATGGGATTTATCGAGTGAAGATTCATCCAGGAGCCGTTTCCCGCGAACCACTCTTGTATCCCGACCCAGCCCTCGTCCTCGCAGCTGGCACTATTGCTGGGGCCGCCAAAGACGGGGGTATCACCGAAGCATGCGACGGCCTCCGCGTAGAAATTCTGCCATGCACTTGACGCGGTCGCTGACGAATTTGAGTGAACGGCCGGATGGCCAACAGGTCGGGCGATGATGCCGACGCCGATCATGCATCGTCTCATCGGCACTGCGCCTGGGTGCGTTCGCTGGATAGAATTCCTGATGACGTCGCACTGCGCGGCGGATAGTTTCACGACTCCGACCCGATGCTGCGGCCCCGAGGAGGGAGCTGCCTTCAGTGACGGTAGCCTGAGGGAAGGGAGCTTAATTGCCGACGTGCCGACATGCGAGGTCGCGGGATAAGCTGCTCGCGCCGACGCTGCCAGTGCGGGGTTAGAAGCAACCCCAATGGTCATGAATAGCGCCGCCACTGACACGGCGATCGTGCCCAGCCTTTGCCTACCTGGATGCATGAAGAACTTCTTTGCTGCGCGCCTTGCCGTAGGCATTGGCATTGCATTCTCCGTTCGGCTGCTCAGTGGAGTCGCAGGCTGCCTAGATTGCGACTCGCAATTGGACGATTCGTCAGGATGCGGCACTTCCACGTTGCCGGGTTTGGCCTGACTAGATCAACTATGAATGTAATACTGCGTGCGGGGGCAAGACCACGCAGTTTTACCGGCAGTTTTACNNTACCGGCAGTTTTACCGGCAGTATTTTTGGCAAATTTCGCGGAAACAGCAGGCTCTCGCCACGGCGGCACAGCACGTCCAGCGCCCCGTTTGCGGGTCTTCGAAGTTAGCCGGGATCGGATTGCCGGCCGGTCACCGGGCGTGGTCGTCTTGCGGGCTTGTTCTGCGGTCGGCGGGTGCCGCGGGTGCAGGCGATCCGGACGCGGCGGCGCTGATTCGCAGGATCCCGGAAGGAATAGGCCAGGTGGGCTTCCAGTTTCGCGATCCGGTTAAGGCTCTCGGACCTGCCCTGGCGCCGCAAACTGGCCGCGAGCAAGTACGACACGAGCAGGCGGCGCGAGCCCGGCCGACCGCGGCGGCCCGCGGGCGTTGCCCGCCTGGTCGGCCGCCTGGCGAAGGAGACCCCGCTGCGGGGATACCGCCGGGTCCACGGTGAGCTGGCGAAGCCCGGCGTGACGGTCGCGCCGTCCACGGTGTGGCAGATCCTGCATGCTGCGGGCATTGATCCTGCGCCGCGCCGGCCGGGTCCGGCGTGGCGGCAGTTTCTTCATGCCCAGGCTGCCCGGATCGTCGCGGCTGATTTCCTGCACGTGGACACCGTGCTGCTGAGGAGGCTGCATGTACTGGTGTTCATCAAGCACGGCAGCCGCCGGATGCATCTTGGCGGCGTCACCGCGAACCCCGCCGGCGAGCGGGCCGTGCAGCAGGCCCGTAACCTCGCCCTCGCCCTCGGCGAGCGGTTCGCGGACATCAAGTTCCTGTTCCGCGGTCGCCGCTAGGCGGCTACGAACGGTCGCATTTTAGGTCGCTCAGAGCTGCTGCTTCGGGCCGCTTAGCGTCGTTCTGCAGGAGCATGGGAGCGCTTCAGTAAGATCGGCTGCTATGCCGTCGGCCAGCTACCCGAACTTCGCAGGCAAGCACGCCGAGGAAGCAATCTTTACCCCTGCCGACTTCGCCGCCTACCTGTGTCACGTCGGCGCCCTCGAAGCTTATGAGGCCCCCGCCGGTGTTGTGCTCTGCTATCAGCGATCCCTTTACAACCATGTGCTGCAGCTCGAGGGGCTGAAGCCCTCCGAGCGCCGAGGCGCCCTGCACGGGATCCTGCCCCTGCCGAGCACGGCTGGCAGAGTCGGGCTGCTTGGCCAGTTCGGGATTGGAGCGCCGGCGGCAGCTGCGGCGCTGGAGGAGCTGGCTGCGATGGGCACGTCGGATTTTGTATCGGTCGGCACGGCCGGAAGCCTGCAAC
Source organism: Actinomycetota bacterium (assembly GCA_003168215.1). Taxonomy (GTDB): domain Bacteria; phylum Actinomycetota; class Actinomycetes; order Streptosporangiales; family Streptosporangiaceae; genus Palsa-506. The sequence continues at coordinate 20,852 of PMSW01000014.1, read as the reverse complement.
GTGATCTGAATGTTGGTGATCTGGTCCTGTGCGAGGCGGCCATCCGGGACGAGGGCGTGTCCCACCACTATCTGCCTCCGGCGAAACTGGCCACGGCGAACGCGGCCATGAGCGGTGCCTTGCGAGCGGCGATGCGACAAGCCGGTGTCGCGTTCCGCACTGGCACCTCCTGGACAATCGACACTCCTTATCGGGAAACCGTCGCCGAGGCCCGCCACTACCAGGCGGAGGGAGTGCTCTGCGTGGAGATGGAAGCGGCTGCCCTGTTTGCAGTGGCCGAGGTCAGAGGCCTGAACGTCGCCTCGGCCTTCGCCATCAGCGATTCCCTGGCAGACCTCGTCTGGAATCCTCAGTTCCACGGACCGGAGGTCGAAGCCGGCCTCATCACCCTGTACGAAGCCGCGCTGAGTGCGCTGCAAACAGGCCCCGGCGAAGGCAGCGGTATGTCGTAACCAGGTGCCGCCAGTTCAGCACCGGGCTCACGCCCAAGCTGAGCTAGGCCACGGCATGTGCAGAACGCCGCACCGAAGGCCCGGCAGACCTGGCTGACTGACGTACAGCCCTCGCCTATCGACGAATCAGGTGGCAGCGGCGCCGACGGCCACAGGACGGAGTCGCCGGACCGCCCGGTCGGCGGCAGGAGCGGAAGCCTCGTGGTGCCGTTGCCGCCGGGCTGGATCCGCTTCGCGGCATCCGGGTCATCTGGCTGGAGGCTTACGGCCGGGCGCTTACGGCCGCGTAGGACATCAGGCGCTCGGCCGCCAGCCGGATCCAGGCATTCACCCAGTCGCCGGGCACAGCCGCTCGCACATCAGCGGCCACCTCGGCCGCCGCGATGACCTCGGCTGAACCTTCGACGATCACGACGATGTGCTCGCCACGGTCCCCTTCAGTGATCACCATCGTGAGCCACGGCGTGCCGCGCAGGTTGCGCTCTCGTACCGAGCCGGCCACGGTCGGCAGCCAGAACGTGAGGTCCCTGCGGATGTAGGACGACATGGCCGCGTGCGGCCGGCCATCGGGGCGGGCCGAGCCGACCACCGCGAAGGCACGCCGGTCGAGATACCCGGCCAGCTGTGCGGCGGTGAGCCGCCGTTCCGGAGGATACGAGCTGGCAGTCGCCGCGGTAGCCCGCGCGAACGTCTGATCCTGGAGACTTCCGAGCAGTTCACTCAAGCGCCAGTCCTATCGCTGGCAGCACTCCTCCAGCTACCTGGCGTACCGGCTTATCCAGGGCCAGGAACGCCTTCCGGGCGCCCGGCCGCCACTCGATCCGGTACGTCACCGCTGCTACAGCCCGGCCTCGGCCCTGACCTGCTCCCACGGGACAGACTCACCCGGCTCAGCAAGCGCCTCGCGCGCCGCCGCGGCATCAGCCAGGTCCTCCAGCAACTCCCGGGCGTCCTGCTCGCTCATGCCCTCCAGCGCCTCAGCGAACTCAGCCGGGACAATCGCCGCCAGCCGCTCGCCATGCTCGGTGAGATACACCACGTGCCCGCGCGCGGCATCACGGGCCGCACCGGCCACTCCCGGCGTCCCCTCGACTGGCAGCTCGCTCACGACCTCAGGGTAACCCGGCTACAGCCAGGCCGGCCGCCCCACGGCAAGGAAACCACCAAGCCTGTCCCCGGCAGCCGCATCAACGAATACCCAGTCAGCGGCGTGACAGTCCAGGTCAAGGCCCATGGCGCAGTTTTGGCACCTCACAGGCAGTTCCTGCACGTGTAAGCCGCGACGATGCTGGCCGCCGGCCTTCTTCCACGTGGACTGCGCGGTGACGCTCCAGCGCGTGTACTGACAGCTGCGGTCGGTCCTGGCCGGGTACCAGGCGTACTACAACGGACGACGCCCTCATCGCAGCCGCCAGCCCCGCCACGGCCCGGCCACCCCGTCGCCGACCTCTCCCAGAAGCGGATCAAGCGACGGCCCGTCCTGGGCGGCCTCATCAGCGAAATACGAGCGGGCAGCGTAGCAGCCAAGGTCAAGGCCGGTGGCCGCGTTCTGGAACCCCACAAGCTGGCTACCTGCGTGATTGACTCACTTAGGTAGTCATCGGTCCTGATCCAACGGAGACGCCGTCGTGGCTGGCTGGCGAGTAAAGAATCCCGGATATCCCAAGCGCGGCGGCGCTCTAGCCGAGACCCGGGCGGCAGGCACAACTGCCCCGGCAGCCGGGGGCGAGCCGAGGGGCACTGCGACTGCGCGGCGTAACGGGAGGAAGGGCGCCAGCGGCGCATCGGGTGCCGCCGCGGCGGCCCTGACTCTCGGCGCGCTCGGCATCGTTTTCGGCGATATCGGCACGAGTCCCCTGTACGCGATGAGCTCCATCTTCGCGGTGCACGGCGTCCGGCCGGACGTGGCCGGCGTGGACGGGATGATCTCGCTGGTTGTCTGGACGATCGTCCTGGTCGTCTCGGTCAAGTACGTGACCTTTGTCATGCGCGCGGACAACCGGGGCGAGGGCGGCATCATGGCTCTCGTCGCGCTTGTTCTGGGCCTGCGCGTGAAAGGCCGGGCCGGGAAGGCGGCCCTGGTCTTGCTGGGGATATTCGGAGTGGCGCTCTTCTTCGGCGACGGGACGATCACCCCGGCGATCAGCGTCATCTCGTCGGTAGAAGGGCTCGGGTCAGCGCAGCCGGGGCTGAAGTCGTTCGTGCTGCCGGTCACGCTCACCCTGCTTACCGTGCTGTTCGCGGGCCAGCGGTTCGGAACCCGCGCCCTCGGGCGCCTGTTCGGTCCGGCCATGGCGCTGTGGTTCACCATCCTGGCGGCTTCCGGCCTCGCCAAGGTCATCGGGAACCCGGTGATCCTGAAGGCGCTGTCGCCTAGCTACGGGCTCGCGTTTTTCCTCGACCATCCCCTGACCGGTTTCCTGGCCCTCGGCGCGATCGTGCTGGTGGTCACCGGCGCCGAGGCACTGTACGCCGACCTCGGCCAATTCGACCGGCCGTCGATCACCCGGGCGTGGATCTTCGTCGTCTTCCCCGCGCTGATCATCAACTACCTGGGCCAGGGAGCGATGATCCTCCGCTCGCCCAAGGTAAGCACGAATCTCTTCTTCGAGATGTTTCCCCGCTGGGCTCAGCTGCCGATGGTCGTGGTCGCGGTGGCCGCGGCCATGATCGCGTCGCAGGCGGTCATCACCGGGGCGTTCTCGGTCACCCGGCAGGCGGTGCAGCTGGGCTTCCTGCCCCGGCTGCGGATCCAGCACAAGTCGGGAGCGGAAGGACAGATCTACGTTCCAGCGGTCAACAGGCTGCTCTACATCGCCGTGATCGGACTCGTGATCGGCTTCGGATCCGCTGCCGCTTTGGCCTCCGCCTACGGCATCGCTGTCACCGGGACATTCGCGACGACCACCATCCTGTTCTTCGTCGTCGTGCGAGTGCTCTGGAAGAAGCCGCTATGGATCGTCTTGCCGGGCGCGGCCGCTTTTCTCGTCATGGATCTCGCATTCTTCACGTCGAACCTGACCAAGGTCGTGACCGGCGGCTGGTTCCCGCTGGCGGTCGCGCTGATCATCTTCACATTGCTCTCGACCTGGCAGCGCGGACGGGAACTCGTCACTGCCAAGCGCTCCGAGGCCGAAGGGCTGCTGCTCGACTTCGTAGAGGAGATCCGGAACTCCGATCCTCCGCTGCACCGCGTGCCGGGCACGGCGGTCTTCCCCACCGCGGGCAAGAAGACCACACCGCTCGCGCTGCGCGACAACGTCAACTACAACCACGTGCTGCACGACAGCGTCGTCATCGTGTCGGTCGAGACCGCGACGATCCCGCACGTCGGCCGCTCTGAGCAGATCGCGGTCGATGACCTCGGATACGAAGACGACGGCATCGTCCACCTGACGGTGCGCTACGGCTTCCAGGACGACCAGAACGTGCCTGCAGCGCTCCGGCAGGCCGCCGCTGAGGGCCTCCCGGCGGAGATCGATGTTGAGACCGCGACCTATTTCGTCTCCGAGATCACCATCGTCCTGGGTGACGATCCCGGCATGCGCACGTGGCGCAAGAGACTCTTCCTCTTGCTGTCACGCACGTCGAAGAGCCCGGTAGATTTCTTCGGCTTGCCACAGCGCCGCATCGTTACCATGGGCTCCTACATCGAACTCTGACGGATCTCCGCAGCGTGCGGCAGGCGCCGCGATGCCGGCATCTCGCCAACAGAACTGGCTGCCCGGGCGGTTTAAGGTGCTTCCTGCCGGTCCTCTACCTGTACCTGTACAACCTGTCGGGCGCGCAGCTGGCCCCGCCGGACACCGACACCGGCCTGACCGTGCTGACCCCGGACTACCTCAGCCAGTTCCTGAAGAACAGCCGGTGCCCGATCCTGGACACCTTGTTTCTTGCCGTGCCGGTGGCGTTCAAAAGGCGCCTGGTCCAGTACGCCGGCCGGATCCTGCGCGCCCACCCCGGCAAAACCACCGCCGAGATCACGACTACCACGACGCCCGGACTGGCGTGCTAGCGGCGTCCCTGGCACTGCGCGCTTCGCCAATGGCGAGGCGGGCCGAACCGCCATCCGGATTGCTGCCCAGTGCCCTGAGCGGCGGAGCGGCGGAGTCAGTCGCGGCGGCGAGATCTTGGTCAATCGCGTTTCGGCCTGTTCAGTAAAACGGGGCCGGGGTAGCATGTGCCTTTGTCATGTCCGTGCCTGGCAAGAGGTGACGCTCATGGGGTCAGACCAGCGGAGCGCCTCGGTGGCCGGTCACCTTTGCGGCGCGACTCAGAGCTTGTCCGGATAGGGCAGCGCCGATGGGCACGATCGACCCCCGTCTGCAACGCCAGCTGTACTTGCGTCTCGCGGACCCCGACGCCCCGATGGAGATCCCGGCCGAGGCCGGCCGGCCCAAGGTATTAGTCCGGTTCAGCGGCGACGTGACTGACCTTGAGCGGGCCGGCCTGCGCGTCGAGACGGTCGTCGGCGACATCGCCCTGGGTGACGTTGACATCTCGGATGTGCAAAGGCTGAGCGACGTCGATCACGTCTCGGCGGTCGAGGCAGCCCAGCGAACCAGGCCGCTGATCCACGACAGCGTTCCCGCGATCCACGCCGACGTGGTGCGAACTGGTCCGCTGGCGCTGGCGGGGACCGGCGTGGTGGCCGGCGTGGTGGACACGGGGATTGACGTCTTCCACCATGCCTTCCGCAATGCTGACGGCAGCACGCGGATACTGTCGCTCTGGGACCAGACCCTGACTGCCCAGGCCGGTGAGGCTCCGCCGGCCGGCTTCACCTTCGGGGTCGAGTTTCCCGCGGCCGCCATCAATGCCGCGCTCACGTCGGGAGCGTCGACATTCCGGTCCCAGGACACGATTGGGCACGGCACCCATGTCGCCGGCATCACGGCGGGCAACGGGTCGCAAAGCGGTGACTGCCACGCCAGCCAGTACTACATCGGCGTCGCGCCAGAGGCCGATCTCGTCGTCGTCAAGACCAAGTTCGACAGCGTGAGCGACATCGCCGGCGCCAAGTACGTCTTCGGCGTTGCGAGCGCCGCCAGTAAGCCGGCCGTCGTGAATTTCAGCCTCGGCGCGGAGGCTGGCAACGGGCCGCATGACGGGACGAGCGCGTTCGAGACTGGCCTGGACGCCCTGGTCGGCACGGCGGGCACGGCGATCGTGGTGTCCGCGGGAAATGACGGCGGCAACGGCACCCATGCCTACGCGAGTGTGCCGGCGAACGCGTCCAAGACCTTCAGTTTCGTCGTACCCGGCTCCGACAAGCAGACCGACTTCATCGACGTCTGGTATTCCGGCGGGGGGCAATTCAACCTCACGCTAACGGCTCCGTCCGCAGTCGCTTACAGCAAGGTCAGCGCGGGCGCCGCGTACGGCGCGCTCACCTTCGGCGCGGCCGGCGGGGATGTCGTGCACGCGGGAACGAGCGTCTCGGGCGCGCGGCAGTCGTTCTCGCTCGATATCTCGCCCTCGGTCGCCGCCGCGGCCGTCGGCGGCAATATCACGGCTGGAAAATGGACGATCACGCTGCAGGAGGTCGCGGGCTCGGTCGCCGACGTCGATATCTGGATCGCGACCTCGCATACCGATCCATTCCCCGCCTTCGTCGCCGGCGACAGCGACGCCACCCGTACCATCACCGTTCCTGGAACCGCGAACAACGTGATCTGCATCGGTGCCTACGACTGGCGGGACAACACGCTCGCCAGCTTTTCCAGCCGGGGCCCGCGGGTGGACGGCGTTGCCAAGCCGGACATCTGCGCTCCCGGTGTGGCCATCTACTCCGCCAAGTCACAGGAGCGCTCCACCTGGTACTGCTGTGACTGCTGCCTGGACTTCTTCATCGACCTCGACGGAACAAGCATGGCTGCCCCGCACATCACAGGAGTCGCCGTGCTCATCTTCGAGCGCAACAAGAGCCTCACGTTCGACCAGGTGCGCGCGCACATCGTGGCCAGCGGTCAGGCGCCCGATCCGATCACGGCACCGACGCTGCCGAACAACAACTGGGGTAGCGGCGAAGTCAACGCCCTGATCGCCTGTGCGGGAGTGCCCCCGGCCGCCGCAGCCGCAGCGGCGGGCGCGGCCGCAGGCGGCAGCGGCGGTGCAGGCGGCAGCGGCGGTGCAGGCGGCAGCGCGGACGCACGCGGCGGGGGCGGGGCGGGGATCGGTGGCGGGGTGAGCTTCGAGCTGACCGGGTCGTTTCCGGCATCGCCGGCGGCCTACGCCGACGCGGCGGCGCGGCTGCGCGTGCTGGAGCGCAGGTTCGGCGGATACCAGCTCTGGCACGATCTCGCCGGCCTGGTCAGCATGCACTACGACGAGGTGGCCAGGCTGACCAACAGCAACATGCGGGTAGCCGCGATGTGGCATCGCCTCGGCGGCATCCGGCTGCTGATCTGGCTCTTCACCAGCGCCTCGCCTGAGCTTGTGCTGCCAGGTTCATTCGGCGGCCGTCCGCTCGCACCGGCCCTGGGCCGCTGGCTGGACATGCTCGACCGCTATGGCAGCCCCCGGCTCCGCGCGGATATCGCCCGGCACCGCCCGCTGGTGCTGTCGCTGCCCGGAGCCGGCCTGACCGGCGCCTCGTCGGCGGCTGGCTGAGCCATGGCAGACGACGCGGGAACCATCGAGCGGATCGCCCAGGCGATCGCCAGCGCGCTCGCGCCGCTGCAGCAGCAGCTATCGGCGGGCCAGGCGGCGGCATTCCTGAACTCTCTCGGCCTCGCGCTGCCGCCGGGCCTGCCAGCGGACGCGCAGCTGGGCAGCGCCCTGGCCACCGCCGCGACGTCGGCCGGCGGCCTCGCGCCGCTGATCACCGCGCTCACCTCGGCGATCGACGCTGACGACGTAGCGCAGATCATCAGCGCCGGCGTGGCCCTGATCACCAAGATCGGCGAGCTGGTCGGCGCCCTGGCCGAGATCGGGCCCGCGCTGTCGGCCGCGGCCGGCGGGGCCGGGCTGTCCGCCGCGCAGCAGGCCGAGGTCGGGGCATTCGCCGGCGAGCTCGCGACGAAGCTGTTCGACTATGCCGTCATCGAGTACCTGCGCGCCAAGGCCCGGGGCGTCGTCCCGGCCCTGGCCGTCGCCGGGCTCGTCGACGATACCGAGCTGCCAGGCGATCTCGCCGATCCGCTGCAGCCGCCGTACCGCCTCGAAACCCTGCACCTGGACAGGCTGGTCAAGCTCTTCCTCGACCCCGTGACCTACCTGAAGGAAGCCTTCGACTTCGGCAACCCGAGCTTCGACGGCAGCCAGTTGTTCGGCAAGATCAGCGACCTGCTCGATGACGTGCAGCTGCCGGTCACGATCCTGACGCCCGCCGGGCAGCCGTCCGTCCTTGAGGCGTTCATCTTCCGGCTGAGCGTCGATCCGGCCAGCTCGCCGCCATCGCTGACCATGCAGCTGCGGATCCCGGCGACGCAGGATTTCACTCAGACATACCCGCTCGGCCCGGTCTGGCAGCTCGTGCTGAGCGCGAGCGCGCGGTTCGACGCCGGGATCGGGGCCGTCGTGACGCCCCCGCTCGGCATTACCCTGCAGCCGCCGTCCGGCACCGTCAGCGTGAACCTGGCAGCCGGCCTCGCGGCGCAGCCGGCCAGCGGAGCTGTCGTGCTCTTCGCCGAGTCCGGCGGTACGACGCTGGAAGCTCAGAAGGTCGCGTTCACCCTCGGATTCACGGGGACCTGGGACTCCGGCTCCGGTACCGCCACCGGGCAGCCCTCGATCTCCGGCGAGGTCGACGGCGGGAACCTGACCATCGACTTGTCGCAGAGCGACGGCTTCATCTCGACGCTCCTTGGCGGCGCCAAGATCTCGGGAAACCTGGCCTTCAAGCTGCAATGGTCACCGGGCGCCGGCTTGCAGATCCAGGGAAGCTCAGCGATCCAGATCGCGATCCCCACGCACGTGAGCATCGGCCCGATCGACCTGCAGCAGCTCTACCTCCAGCTCGGCCTGGCCAGCGACGGCTCGCTGCCAGCCGAGCTGTCGGCCGGCTTCTCGGCGAGCCTCGGGCCGTTGCAGGCCGCGGTCGACCGGATCGGGCTCACCGTGACGACGACGTTCCCCGACAGCGGCGGCAACCTGGGACCGGCCAATCTCGCCCTTGCGTTCAAGCCGCCGACCGGTGTGGGCCTCTCCGTCGACGCCGGGATAGTGAGCGGCGGCGGCTATCTCTACGTCGACACCGCCAGCGGCGAGTACGCAGGCGCGATGCAGCTCATGTTCGCCGACTTCCTCACCCTGAGCGCGATCGGCCTGATCGACACCAAGCTGCCGGACGGCTCCGCGGGCTTCTCCCTGCTCATCATCATCACAGCGGACTTCGGTGCCGGCATCCAGCTTGGCTTCGGGTTCACCCTGAACGCTGTCGGCGGGCTACTCGGGGTGAACCGCGCCATGCTGCTGCAGCCGCTGATGGACGGCGTGCGCACCGGCGCGATCGACGCCATCATGTTCCCGCAGAACATCGTCGCCAACGCGTCCCGCATCATCAGTGACCTGCGGGCGATCTTCCCGCCGCAGCAGGGCACTTTCCTGATCGGGCCGATGGCCAAGCTCGGCTGGGGGGAGCCGTCACTCGTCACCCTGTCGCTCGGCGTCATCGTCGAGGTGCCGCCTGGCGACATCGCCATCATCGGCGTCCTGGAACTCGCGCTGCCGGCCGAGGATCTCGCGATCCTCGTGCTGCAGGTGAACTTCGCCGGCGCGCTGGAGTTCGACAAGCAGCGGATGTACTTCTTCGCCTCGCTGTACGACTCGCACATCCTGTTCATCACCATCGAAGGCGAGATGGGCCTGCTGTTCGCCTGGGGCGCCAACGCGAACTTCGTCGTCACCGTGGGGGGCTTCAGCCCGCAGTTCAACCCGCCGCCGCTGCCGTTCCCCGCGCCGCAGCGAATCGCGGTCTCCATCATCAACGAGTCGTACGCCCGGATCCAGGCCGACGGCTACTTCGCGGTCACCACCAACACCGTGCAGTTCGGGACCCAGTCGGAGTACTTCTTCGGCTTCAGCGCCCTGTCGGTGAGCGGCAGCTCCGGGTTTGACGCCCTGATCCAGTTCTCGCCGTTCCACTTCAGCGTGTCGATCTCGACATCGTTCTCCGTGCAGGTGTTCGGGGTCGGCGTCTACGGCGTCGACATCGCGCTGACGCTGGACGGGCCGGAGCCCTGGCATGCCAACGGCACCGCCTCGCTGTCGTTCTTCTTCTTCTCCATCGGCATCGGCATCAACTTCACCTGGGGCGACAGCGGCAACTCCACGCTTCCCCCGGTCGCGGTCATGCCGATCCTCTCCGCCGAGTTCGGCAAGCAGAGCAACTGGCGGGCGCTGCTGCCCGCGGGGTCGAACCTGCTCGTCTCGCTGCGCGCGCTTGATCCCGCGGAGGCGCAGTTCGTGCTGCACCCGGTCGGCACGCTGCAGGTCAGCCAGCGCGCGATCCCGCTCGACCTGACCATCGACACGGTGGGAGGCCAGCAGCCCGACGACGCCAACAGGTTCGGCATCGCCGTCAGCTCGCCGGATCTGGCGGCGACCCGGACCCTCCAGGAGGAATTCGCGCCCGCGCAGTTCGAGTCGGCAAGTGACGCCACCAAGCTGTCAGAGCCCGCGTACGCGCCCCAGGACAGCGGCATCGAGATGGCTGCGGCCGCCGGCCAGTACGCGTCGGGCACCGCGATCATCCGCATCGTCCGCTACGACGTGACGATCATCGATACGAAGCTGCGCCGCGCGTTGCTGCGGTTCGCCCCGTACCCGGGGACTCTCTTCCAGGCCGGCCTGCGCGGCAACGCTGCCGCCAGGTCACCGCTGTCCGGCATGCAGGAGTCGCTGACCCACCCCTTCAAGGGCTCGGTTCAGGTCAGCGCCGAGAAGTTCGCGGTCGCGCGGCAGAGCGACAACACCGTGTACCACCCCGACGCGGCCGCCTTCACCAGCCAGAGCTCGGCCCGTGACTACCTCAACCGCGTGGTCGCGGCCGACCCCGGCATGGCGGGAACGCTGCATGTGCTACCACATTTCGAGGTGGCCGCGTGAACCCCATCGCCACATACTCGTTCCTGCCATGGCTGCGCCAGGGGCTGGCCAACACGATCACGGCGCAGGATCTCGATGCCGCCGTGCACACGAGGGCTTCCACGCACGTCGAGCTGCAGCTGTCCGGTGACCCGGTCGGCGGCGGCGCGGAACTCACCGCGAGCATCGCCCAGGACATCGCGCTGTACGGGCCGGGAGACGTGATCGGGATCGACCCGCGGGCGGTGATCCGGACCGACCCGTACAACTGGATCACCAACTTCGAGGGCAACTACCTGCCGGCCATCGACTTCTGCGACGCGGATTTCCCCTGGCGGTACACGCCAGCCGCGCCCGACCCCACCGGCCTGAAGCTGCGCCCGTGGATCACCCTGATCGTGCTGGCCGACGGCGAGTTCGACGAGGGCCAGGATGTCGCCGCCCGCCCGTCGCCCTATATCAGCGTGCCTGACACGTCGGTCTTCCCCCCGGCCGGTGAGCTGTGGGCCTGGGCGCACGTGCACGTCAACGATCTCCTCTCAGCCGACCCCACCCAGCTGGTCGCGCCGGACATGACCGAGGTGCTGCCCAGGCTGCGGAGCATCCTGGCGGCCAGCAGCGACGCGGCCTACGCACGGCTGCTCTGCCCCCGCAGGCTGGCCGACGGCACCGGCTACAACGCGTTCGTCGTGCCGACGTTCGAGACCGGCCGGCTGGCCGGCCTCGGCCTGGACCCGGGCGGCGCGCCCGACGCGACGTTCTCCGCGTGGGCGGCCTACGCCGGCCGGCCCGAGCCTGCGAACTTCCCGATCTACTACCGGTGGTTCTTCCGCACCGGCACGTCTGGGGACTTCGAGCATCTCGTCGACCTGCTCAAGCCGCAGCCCGTCGACCCCAGGGTCGGCACGCGCGACATGGATGTCACCGATCCTGGCTCTAACCTGCCCGGCATCACCAAGCCGGGCCTCGGCGGCGTCCTGCGGCTCGGCGGCGCGCTGCAGGTGCCCGACGCGGACCTCGACCCTGATCAGCTCGCGCAGCGGCAGGCGCAGGAGGACTGGGACCTGCCCTACCCTGACGATTTCGAGAAGTCACTCGCCGCCTTCGTCAACCTGCCCGACGACTACGCCGCGCAGACCGCCGCCGCCGCCAACGCGGCCAGCGGTCTCGCGCCGGGCGCTGCCAGCGACCCCGACCCGCTGATCACCGCACCGCTGTACGGCCGCTGGCCCTCGCTCACTCAGCGGCTGCTCACCAACCGCGACGGCACGCCGGCCCCCAACGACAGCAACTGGGTGAACCGGCTGAACCTCGATCCGCGATTCCGGGTGCCTGCCGCGTTCGGCGCGCAGGTAGTGGAGGCCAACGCCGAGAGCTACATGGACGACGCGTGGCAGCAGATCGGAGCCGTGCTGGCCGCCAACGCCTCCATCCGGCGCCTGCAACTGGCCGCCGCCGTCTCCACCCGCTGGTACGACGCCCACCTCACGCCGCTGGCGGCCGCCAGGCCGGAACGCGCCTTCGGCCTGCTGGCACCCGTCTCGAGCCGGGTTCTCATGGGCGGCAGGACTCTCGCGTACTCCGGGTCCGCCAGCCTTGTCCAGCCCGCGCTGACGTCCACCGCGATGCGGCGGGTGACCCGGCCCGGCAGCCGGCTGATGCGCCTGCTGCCGTTCGACGCCGCAGTGACTCCCGGCAACCTGCTTGCCCGCGTCAACGCTGGCGAGGTCAGCGCGGCGCCACCCAAGGCGGTCCCGCCCGGTATAGCGACCATCGGCGAGGCGGCCGCCGCGGCCGCCTCGCCCGGGATGCCGTCGTGGGCGACGGGCGCGTTGACCAGGCTGCCGTGGCTGCCCGCCGCGGCGCTGGCGCTCGCCGCGCTGGCGCTGATCGCCGGGCTGATCCTGCTAGCCGCGCTGCCCCTGGCCGGGGTCATCCTGCTGGCGGTCAGCGCGGGCCTGGCCGCCGCCTACTGGGTCCTGCGGGGCTGGCGGACCTCGGCGGCGCGCGAGACCAGCATCCAGGAAGCCGGCCAGACGCCCGCCTCCGTCGCGACGCTGCCGCGCAACCCTGGCTTCGTGCTGTCAGAACCGGGGTCGGCATTCAGCCCGGGCACCGGCAGCACCGACAGCCCGGCCGCGCTGCGCTTCAAGGCCGCCCTGAGCGACTCCTACGGGCTGCTGCAGGCCAGCCGCACGGCCGGCCAGCGGCCGGCGCCGTCCCGGCTGCCGCTCGCTGCCACCACGGCGGCCAGCGTGGCGGCCATCGAGCCCGCCGTCACCATCCCCAGGCGCGGCCTGGGCCTAGTGACGATACCGCCGTGGATAAGCCAGCAGATCGGCGGCACCTTCAGCGAGGTGATGGCCTATCCCAAGATCGACCTGCCGATGTACGGGCCGCTCAAGGCCATCTCGATCGAGCTTTTCCTGCCGAACATCAACCTGATCGCCCCGAACAGCATCACCCTCATCGAGACCAACCAGCGCTTCGTCGAGGCATACATGGTCGGACTGAATCATCAGTTCGCTCGGGAGCTGCTCTGGCGTGAATACCCGACCGACCAGCGCGGCAGCTATTTCCGCCAGTTCTGGGACGTCAGCAGCTACATCGACAGCGAGGGCCTGAGCGCTGACCCGCTCAAGGAGAAGCTGTACGACATTCCCCCGCTGAACCTGTGGCCGCTGACCTCAGCGCTCGGCGACCATAACAACCGCGCGGCAACGGGCCAGACCGGCGAGCAGGCCGTTCTCGTCATCCGCGGCGAGCTGCTGAAGAAGTACCCCAACACGATGATCTACGCACAGCGCGCGGTCTGGCCGATGAGAGACGGCCAGATCGATCTCAGCGAGCCGCGGTCGCTCGTCCAGCTCTCGGCGGCCGAGGAACTCCACCCGCCGCGCGACAAGATCCGCAGCCCGCTCTATGAGGCAAGGGCTGACCCGGACATCTACTTCATCGGCTTCGACCTGACCATCGCCGAGGCCGAGGGCGGGACCGGCGAGAACCCCGGCGACGACCCGGGCTGGTTCTTCGTCATCAAGCAGCGTCCCGGCGAGCCGCGGTTCGGCCTGGAGACCGCCCCCGCCAACGTGCCCGATGTCTTCGACGAGCTCACCTGGGATGACGCGCTGCCGGGCGCGGCGGCCGGCCAGTTCCTGCCGGCCGCGAGCCTCGCCGCGGTCACGCTGGCGGAACCATCGCCGCCGAACGCGGACCGGCAGCAGCAGCATGACGACGACGAGCAGGTCGACCCGGCGGCGGCCAGCTCGGCCCGCTGGGCATACCTGCTGCTGCGTGCCCCCGTGCTGATCGCCGTCCACGCCGACCAGATGCTCGGCCAGGGCGGATCGTGACAATGACCGATTTCGCCGTGAGCAGGACCGACCTGACGCAGGCGCAGGACGCGCTGCAGGCCGCGCAGGCAACGGCCGCCGCGGCGCTGCAGCGGCAGCTGAGGCTCGCCGCGGCGCTCCAGCAGCTTGACCGGCAGCTCGGCCCGGACGATCGCGCCGGGGCAGCCGAGCGGGAAGCCGCCGCGGCGCAGCTGCGCGAGGCGGAGCAGGCACTGACCGGTGCACGCTCGGCCCTCGCGGCCGCCGGCCAGCAGGCACGGGCCGCGGCAGAGGGCTTCGCCAGCTTCACCGATCCACGCGAGAACGTGGGCCTGCTCGGGGACGGCTCGCCATTCGCGCTGTTCCCGGTGCGGCTGGAGACCAGGTTCGTCACCGACGAGCTCGACGGGGAGCCGACATCCCGGCTGCTGGTGCGCATCTACCCTGACGACTGCTCTATCGACACGTTCGAGCCGATGCTGTCCGCGACCGAGCTGTCGAACGCGCAACGCTACTGGCAGAACATCTGGCGGGCCGGCGGCATCGAGACGGGCGAGCGCGCGGCGTGGCGGGACCTGGTCGCGGCGAGCGGCTCCGGCCGCGCAGGCTACATCGCCGACACCTACCAGCCGGTTAACATATCCGACCTGCCCGCCAAGGCAGCCGCCTCCGACGAGATCCTCGTCATCCCCACCCAGGCCCCGCTGGCCGCCGCCGAGGCGGCAGCCGTGAGCGCTTACTGGGCCGCGGCCTGGACCGGCGCCGACGACAAGGCAGCCCTGCGGGCCGCCGCCACCGCCCTCGACAACGCCGCCGGCACCGCCAGGGCGACCCAGCTGCGCGCCAGCTATGTGCCATTCAACCTCTCCGACACCCCCACGCCGCCCGCGACCCGCCACGACGCCGCCGTTTCCGTCGCGTTCCTGATCTTCCCGGCGGATCCGCCCACCAAGCAGGCAACCTGGACGCAGGCACCGCAGGTCCGCCAGTTCCCCGAGCGGTTCGTGGTCATCGGCTACGTCGGCGGCGAGCCGGTGCTGCAGGCGATCGGCGGCCTTGTCACCCTTCCGCTGTACGTCGGGCCCGACCCGAGCGCCGACCCGGGCTCGGCCATCCACCCCGACGGCGGCAACCTGTTCGTGCCCGACCAGCTGCGCTGGATGGTGGACTTCGAGACGGCGGTCGCGGCCGGCCTGGCCCTGTCCATCCCGCTGACCCCCGCCCAGGCGCAAGGCGGGTTCGACCGGCTGCTCGTTATCGGCGTGCAGATGGCCGCCAGCGAAAACGACGGCGCCGCAGCCCTTGAGCAGCTGCTGTATCACCACCTGGTCGGCCGCAGCGGCCTGTCGCTGATCCCGCAGGGCACCCCGACCCACAACACCACGGGGACCGGCACTGGCTACACCGTGCTCGACAACGCCGACGAGAGTTTCGCCGACCGGCAGAACGAGCCGCTGTTCACCACCACCGCCGACATCTGGAGCAAGCGAGACGGGCAATGGCTGGCCGAGGCGCTCGGCGTCAGCAGCGGCCTGATCGCGACCGTGCACGCGAGCGGCGGCCAGGACCAGATGCAGGCCAGGGCGATGCAGCGCGCGCTCTGGCCGGCCACTCTCGGCTACTGGATGGACAAGATGATGACGCCGGTCTTCGGCGACGACGTCGTCGAAGCCACCCGCGAGTACTTCACCCGCTACGTGAGCGGCCGCGGGTCAGTGCCGGCCCTGCGCATCGGCGGGCAGCCCTACGGGGTGCTCCCGACCACGGCATTCTCCAGGATTGGCTGGCTCAGCCAGCCTCCGGCGGGCGACGCGCCAGCCGCCGCGTTCCTGTCCCGGCTGCTGGCTCTGGCCACCACGGCCGGCCAGGACTGGGCCACCATGAGCAGCCAGGCCGCCTACGTCGGCAGCGGCGGCGACCCGCAGCAGACGCTCCTGGACGTGGTGGGCCTGCAGCCGTCGTCCGTCGAGTACTACTCGCGCACGGCCGAGAGCATCAGCGAGCTGTTCAACGTGCAGAACCTGTGGGGTTTCGGGCCTGCGTTCTTCCGGGCGCTGCAGGAACTCGCGCTGGACGCGGCGGCGGCGGGCCTGCTCGGGGAACTCGGATACCAGGGCCAGCCGCCTGACATCCTGCAGCACCTGTTCTGCACCGACGCCAGCCGGCTCGACACGATCATCGATGACCGGCCGCTGTCGGAGTCAAGGCCGATCAGGTCCTACACGAGCGATCACCGCAACTACATCACCTGGCTGATCGACGCCGCGAATACATCCCTCGACGCGGTGGTCGGCGAGCAGGGCTTCGCCGGCGGCGCCAGCCCGCAGGCGCTGCTGTACCTGCTGCTGCGGCACGCGCTGATGCTCGGCTACTACGACACCGCCTACGGGCTGAACAAGACCGCTGGCACCATCAGCCCGGCCGGCCTGGCGGCGCTGAAACCCGAAGCGCCCTTCGTGCATGTGACCGAGACGGCGCCCGCCAGCGAAAGCCGGTTCGCGCTCCTGTATGCCACCCAGCCGGCGATCACCTCCAGCCCGACCATGCTCGTGTCCGACTACATCACGGCAAGGCTGCCCACATTGCCGGAGGCGGCCGGCCTCGCCGACCAGCTGGCCGCCATGGCCATCCTCGCCGATGCCCCGACCGCGCAGCTCGAGCGCGCGTTCGCCGAGCATGTCGACCTCTGCGGCTACCGCTACGACGCCTGGCTGCTCGGGCTGGTCAATTACCAGCTTGAGCAGATGCGCGCGGCGCAGAAGGACGAGAAATCCGCTGGCGGCGTCTACCTGGGCGCGTACGCATGGCTGGAAAACCTGCGCCCGTCACCGGCGCAGCTGGAGCCAGTGCAGCTGCCCCCCGGCCTCGATACGGTCTTCGGCGGAGGCGCCCCCATCCGGTCCGACCCGGCCAACGGCGGCTACGTGCACGCGCCGTCATTGCCGCACGCCCGGACGGCGGCGATCCTGCGCAGCGGCTATCTGGCCAATGCGACCTCGGCAAACCCGCAGTCCCTCGCGGTCAACCTGTCGTCTGACCGGGTACGGGCGGCGCTGGCCACGCTTGAGGGCATCCGCGATGGCCAGAGCCTCGGCGCGCTGCTGGGCTACCGCTTCGAGGTCGGGCTGCACGACGACTACGGGCTGGCCGAGGTAGACCAGTTCATCTACCCCATGCGCAAGGCATTCCCCCTGGTCGCAGATTCCCTGGCGTCGACAGCCACCCCGCCGGGCGTGCCGATCGAGGCGATCGAGGCGCGCAACGTGCTGGACGGCCGCAAGCTCGTCGACCACATAAAGTCCTCGGGCATCAGCACGTACCCGTTCGGCATCACGACGCTCCCCGCCGCCTCCGCCGCGCAGGAGGCGGCGATCAACGCCGAATGCAGCGGCCTGCTCGACGTCTACGACGCGATAGCGGACCTGGCCCTGGCCGAAGGGGTGCATCAGGCGGCACAGGGCAACTTCGAGCGGATCGCCGGGACCCTCGACGCCTACACCACAGGCAACTTCCCGCCCGAGCCCGAGGTCGCCCGCACGCCGCCTTCCGGCATCGGGCTGACGCACAGGGTCGCCCTGCACCTGAAGCCGGGCCTGAGCGCCCCGGCGGGCGCGACCCCTGCCGCCCGGGCCGAGCCGGCCGTCAACGCCTGGCTGGGCGATATCTTGCCGCCACTGACCAAGGTCGGCTGCACGGTGACCTGGAAGAACCCGGTCAGCGGTCACGATCATGAGCTTCCGGTGCCGCTCGCGGCCCTCGGCGTCAGCCCGATCGACGTGCTCGACCTCATCCTCCCCGACGACACCCAGGCCATGACTCAGCTGGACGACCGCGTGCTGGCGTTCGCGCTGAGCAGCGCCGGCCCCAGGCCGGATGCCGAACTGGCCATCCACTACCTGGCCGCGCCACCCGGCGGCCTGTCCGTCTTCGAGGTGTCGGCCCTGGTACGCGCGGTCAAGACGCTGGTCACCCAGTCCCGGCCGCTGCGGGCGACCGACGCCGCACTGGGCAACGACGCGACGGCCGCGGCCAACGCCGCCGTATCACTGGACCGGGCCCGTATCGCCGGGCCCAAGACGGCACTCGACAGCCTCCGCTCAGATGTCGCATCCTTCGTGGCCACACTGGCCCCGCTGGTGGCTGACCCGGTGACCCACCGCGCGACGATACTCGCCCAGATTGATACCTACCTGGACCAGGCGGTATCGCTGCTGAGCCGGGCCGCGCGCTTCCGCCTGCCATCGGCGGGCTGGGGATTCGCCCTGGCCTGGCGGCACGACGCCTTCGCGGCGCTGATGACACAGGTGGCCGGGCTGACGGACCGCTGGCACGGCAAGCTGGCGGACTACGACGCGCGCATCACGGCCTACGACGCGCTGCCCGCTGCCACCCCCGACGACAGCCGCTTCAGCGCGCTGCAGGCGGCCGAGATCCTGCTGACCACCACGCTGCAGCCACTGCCGGCCACGCCGGCCCAGCTGCGGACGGCATTGAACGCCGTCCGGGCCGCATTCGTCACGCGCCGCGACCAGTTCCTGGCAGTACTCCATACCAGCTCGACCTCCTTCGCCGGCACCCTGGCCAGCCTCACCGGACTGCTGCCGGTCAGCGACGTTGACAGCGTCAGCTTCGACATCACCGCGCTCGGTGATCTCGCTGTCCAGCTCGCTGCGGACCTGTCCGCGAGCCTGACCAGCCAGCATGCCGCGATCGCCGCCCGCGCCGCCGCCACCCAGGCGCAGCTGGACGCGCACGATGCCGCGACGACCGCCAGCGCGGCCGTCGCCGCGCTGCAGGCCGGCGCCGCGGCGCTGCTCGGCAAGGACTTCCAGGTCGTACCGGAATTCAGGCCTTCCCAGGCGCAGGCGGACGAGTGGGCCAACGCCGTAATGGCGTCCACCAGCGGCGCCCTGCTCGACTACCTGATTACCGCCGAGGGCATGGACAGGCCGGTCGACGAGTGGATGTACGGCGCCGCGCGCGTGCGGCCGAAGGTCAAGGCATGGGAAACGGCAACCGTGCTCGTCGAGGCCCTGCGCGGGCCAGCCCACGTTCCCGCGCTGCTGCCCGTGCAGTTCCCTTACCAGCCGGGCGGGACGTGGGTGGCCATGCAGTTCAAGCCCGGGCACCGCCCCGACAGCGACCGGCTCTGCTACACGGCGCACTACGCGGCCGCGTTCGACAAGTCCGCACCCCAGTGCGGCCTGCTGCTGGATGAGTGGACGGAGGTGATCCCGGCGACCGACCGCACGACCGGGATCACGTTCAACTTCGACCGGCCCGGCAACGAGCCGCCGCAGGCGATCCTGCTCGTCACCCCGGCGACCGGAAACGGGACCTGGCAGTGGGACGACCTTCTCGGCGCGCTCAACGAGACGCTTGACCTGGCCAAGCTGCGCGCCGTCGAGCCGGCCGACATCGACCAGACGCCGTACTCGATGTTCGTCCCGGCCACCATCACCGCGGCCGCCCTTTATGGCATCTCGATCGTGACCAGCCTGCCGGTTGCCAGCGGAGTGATGCGCGAACTCGGGAGCGCCAATGCCTAGCGCACGTCAGGTCGGCGACATTCAGCACGCCATGGCGGCCAGGCTCTACCCGTCGGTCACGACATGGAACCGGCTGGAGGCACGGCCGCGCACGATCGCCTTCGACCGCGCCCTGCGGGCAGAGGTCAGGGACCCGCTGTGGATGCTGACGAAACAATGGCAGATGGGCGAGTTCCGCGGCAGCGACGCCGGATCCCCCGTGTTCGCGAAGCTGCAGATCGACACCACGCGGCTGACCAAGTACCGCCCCGATGACGAGGCCACGCAGCCTTTCGAGTACGACGTCCCGCTTGAGGCGAAGGTCGAGCGGCGCGCGATACCGCTCAGCAGCGGCGGGCGCCCGATGAGCCTCGACCTGCGACTCGCCATGGGCCGCCAGTGGCTCGCCATGATCAGCGGGACCGGTGCCAGCCGGCAGGCCTTCATGCACGCCTACCCGATCACCGCTCCCGACCCGGCGAGCAGCCAGGACGCCGACCGCTGCGCCCAGCCGGAGGTCTGGCAGCTTTTCGCCGCGGTCGCCGGGCGCGCCATGGACGGCGGCGCGCTCTATTCCTATCTCGTCGCCGACCCCGCGCACCACGCCTACGACGGCGTCGCGGGCGTCACAGCCGCACAGCGCGCGCCGATCGACGCCCAGGCTGTCCGTTTCGTCGCGTGGTTTCAGCGGCTGCTGCTGCAACCGACGGCGGGGGATGACGCATGGATCCCGCCCCGGCTGGAGTACCAGTTCGCTGCCTCCGCGCCGCTGCCGTCACCGCAAGGCGCCGAGAAGGTATACGTCGCCAGTGACTACTACCAGGGCACGCTGGACTGGTACAGCGTCGACCTTGACCCCGCCGCGGTGCTCGGCGCCGTGCCTGGCTCTGCGGTCACCGGACTGCCCGCTGCCACCACGCGCACGATGATCCCGGTACCGGTGTCCTTCACCGGGATGCCGAACACCCGCTGGTGGGCGTTCGAGGACAGCAAGACCAACTTCGGTGACATCGACGCCAGCACGACCGACCTGGCCAAGCTGCTTTTCCTCGAATTCGCCCTCGTCTATGCCAATGACTGGTTCGTGATCCCGTACACGCTGCCGGCCGGCGCTATCGCCACGATCAGCGGATTCGTCGTCGAGAACGTCTTCGGCGAGCGGTTCTGGATCACTGCGGCCGGCAGCGGCCAGGACGACGCGTGGCAGCGCTGGAGCATGTTCACCGTCAACGTACTGAGCGGCCCGGGTGCCAGTGACAGCGCCGCCGCGGACACCAGCCTGGTGCTCATGCCGACCGTTTCGAAGATCCAGCAGGGCCCGCTGACCGAGGACGTGTGGCTGGTGCGCGACGAGGTCGCGAACATGGTGTGGGCCATCGAGCAAACGGTTCCGCTCGCCAGCGGCGACAGCAAGCCGGGCCTGGAGACGGCGCGGCAGACCCTGTCGTTCTATCAGTCGCTGGTGCCGGCGGCCGGGCCGCCGCCCGCGGCCGGGCCGCCGCCCGCGGCCG
>PMSW01000049.1 GCA_003168215.1 Actinomycetota bacterium | reverse complement strand
TGTACCGGCGTCCGGCTGCGCTGGCGTCTATTGCAGCTTGCGCGTTGCGGCCGGCCTGCGTTGCGCTGGCCTGCGTTGCGCTGGCTTGCGCGTTGCGGCCGGCCCGCATTGCGCTGGCCTGTGCTGCGTGGCATGCCGCCGGGCTCCGGTTGGCTCCTCGGCGCCTTCGGCCAGACCTGACCGCGCGGCCCCAAGGCCCCAGCCCTGACGTGCCCGGGTCGCGGCGCCATTTGTCGTACCGGGATGTAACCCTGCGAGGCATGACGCGCTCGAAGAGACTTGACGAGATCGCGCTGACAGCCACGCTGCGTGCGCAGCGGAACGTCATCGCGCGCAGGCAGGCACTTGACTGCGGCATGACCCGGCGGGCGCTTGAGCATCGGATCCGCGCGGGCGGGCCGTGGCAGCGGTTGCTTCCCGGCGTCTACCTGGCAGTAACCGGAAGCCCGGGTCTGGCGGAGAAGGAGATTGCCGCATTGCTGTACGCGGGTCCCAGCAGCGTTCTGACCGGCCCTGCGGCACTCCGGCGCCATGGGATCCGGGCGCCGGGCACCGCAACGATCGATATTCTGGTGCCGGCTAATAGGCAGCGCCAGAGCGCTGGCTTCGTGACGATCCGCTACACGAGGCGAATGCCCGAGATGATCTGCTGCGAGGGCGGTCTGGTCTCCTATGCCTATGCGGAGCGGGCAGTTGCTGACACGGCACGTAGTCTCACCGGTCTGCGAGACGTCCGTGCCGTTGTTGCCGCCGCAGTGCAAGGCGGACTATGCACCCTCGGTTGCCTGGACAGGGAACTTTCCAGCGGGCCGATGCAGGGCTCGGCGCTGTTAAGACGGGCGCTCGCCGAGGTGGCAGACGGCACCAGGTCCACCGCCGAGGCTGACCTCCGGGACCTGATCAAGCGTGCCAGGCTCCCGGTGCCCATGTTCAATGCCCGGCTATACCTGGGTGCTAAGTTTCTCGCCGTCCCCGACTGCTGGTGGAAGGAGGCGGGGGTCGCCGCCGAGGTGGACTCGCGCGAATGGCACCTCTCGCCCGAAGATTGGCAGCGAACGATGGAGCGCCACGCCCGGATGAGTGCCTGCGGCATCATCGTGCTGCACTTTCCGCCATCACGGATCCGCGCTGAAGCCGCCCAAGTGACCGCCACGATCAGGGACGCGCTGCAGGCCGGCCGTGCCCGGCCAAGGTTGCCGATAGAAGCTCGGCCCGCCTCAGCCTGACCCGGCAGGCTGGCTTAATCAGCTGTCGGCCAGCCGGCTGCCAGCCACCGTGCAAGATCCGGCGTTGGTGCAGACGTCGATGACTTGGCTGGCGGATGCGACCTGCGGAACGCTGATTTGAACGGCCAGCGGCCCGACTGTGCCGGATATCCGCCCAGCCTGACGTGGTGAATCCGGGGATCGATCACCTCGCGAGGTGATCGNNGGCCGGGGGCGGGGGCGGGGGCGGGCGGGACGTAGTGCCGGGGTCAGGATCAGGATCAGGATCAGGGTCAGCCGGAGCCGGCCAGCCGCTCTAGCTCGGCTGCGCGCCTGAGATCCTTCGGCCGTCCCACGGCCCGGCGCATGCGGATCAGGTCCTCCCGGCAGAGATAGCTGACCTCAAGTCCTCCGGCGGAGGCGATCTGGCACCGCGCGATGAACTCGGCGATCGGGAGCCCGCCCCAGGGCAAGGCCGGCGTGCAGCAGTCGCCGCTAGCCCCGGGGGTTGAGAAAACGAGCTTAGGAAGCCGGAATGCCGCCTCATCGCAGGCAACGGCTACGCCGTTGTCGTCGGCCAGCTGAGCGCCGGCGGACCGGAAGGCTGCGGCCATTGCGCCGGCGTTCCTCTCATCGCCGTCCCAGAGCAGGTCCAGGTCGCCGGTGAGCTCGCTGGATCCGTGCATGATCCCGGCGACCTGGCCGATGACGACGACCGGCGCTCCGCATCGGTACAGCGCCTGCAGCAGCTGCCGCGGGTCGAAACCGATGGCATCGTCTGTCCCGATGGTTCCGACGACGTCGTCAGCCGCCATATGGGACAGCCCGGATGCTGCACGTCCGCGCGTCAGTTCGGCGACATGCCGGACAGCCTCGTCGATCCGTATCAGGGCCGGATGACTTCTCACGTGTCAGCCCCTCGGAAGTGTTCGCGCTCGCGCGCGCCCGCAAGCTGTTCGCCTGTCCGCGGCTACGCCCGCAAGTTATCCGCGCACGCGGCCCCCGGGCCATCTGGGTTATCCGCGCAAGCGCCCCGGGCTATCCGGGCACGCGCCCCCGGGCTATCTGATCGACAGGCGCCCGGCGTTGCATCGGGCGCAAGGTTTCGGCGCATCACCCGGCGGCTCATGAGGGCCGGGTACAGGTCCCCCGGCCGGCTAGCTGGCCGCGCCTGACGTTCGGGACAGCCGACTGGTCTCGTCCTGGATCTCGACAGCGATCTTGGCGAGTGCAGCAGCGTGCTGGCGGCTGTGATGGGCGCAGAAAAGCAATTCCGCCGAGCCCGCGAGCACAACGCGGACGTACGCCTGAGCGCCGCATCGGTCACACAGGTCGGTGGCGTTGAGCGGCTTTGTTGGGGCCATAGCTCCGGTCATGTCGCCTCCCTCGCCTTGAACCCTCCGTGCCTTCGCGCCGGCGGGCGGTGAAACCCTCTTGTACCACTACTGCATCACAACACTTAGCCGACTGCGGAACTTCCCGCGTTGCCCCCTAATACGCCAGGAGCGAACACCTTGCTGGCCTCGTGAAACGATCCCTGCCCCCTCACTGTAGCGCGAGCGTGTTGTCCCAGGTCGCCGGGTATGTCGGCGGCGTGGTTCCACTGGACTGACGGCGGGGGCGGCTAGTCTGCCTTCAGGCCTATCCGGGCGCGCCGCCCGCCATGCACGTCAGGAGAAACGCTCGTGACTGTCCCGACTTCCGCGCCCGCGCGGCCAGCCGCCGCCGATGGCTATACCGCACGCCATCTGACGGTCCTGGAGGGACTCGAGGCGGTCCGCAAGCGCCCGGGCATGTACATCGGCTCCACGGACAGCCGCGGGCTCCTGCACTGCCTCTGGGAGATCGTCGACAATGCGGTCGACGAGGCGCTGGCCGGAGCCTGCACCGAGATCGAGGTCGTGCTGCACGCGGATCATTCGGCCGAGGTGCGGGACAACGGCCGGGGCATCCCGGTCGACGTGGAGCCGAAGACGGGCCTGACCGGAGTCGAGCTGGTGATGACCAGGCTGCATGCGGGCGGGAAGTTCGGCGGCGGTTCCTATACCGCGTCGGGTGGCCTGCACGGCGTCGGCGCTTCGGTGGTGAATGCGCTGTCCGGCCGGCTGGATGTGCAGGTGGACAAGGACGGGGGGCAGTGGGCCGCGAGTTTCCGCCGCGGGGTGATCGGCGAGTTCAGCGGGCCCGACCCGGACGCATCGTTCGTGCCGGGCCAGGGCCTGCGGCGGGTCCGCCGGGTGGCGAAGACGCTGACCGGCACCAGGATCAGGTTCTGGCCGGACCGGCAGGTATTCGTGCGGGATGCGCGGTGGAGCTTCGACGCCCTTGCCCAGCGTGCCCGCCAGACCGCCTACCTGGTGCCAGGGCTCACCATCCGGGTGCGAGACGAGCGCGCGGCCGTGCACCTCGCGGCAGTACCGGGCCACGCGGCGCCCGGCCAGGGGGCGCCCNNGTCACGGGGCGCCCGGCCAGGGAGCGCCCGGGCAGGTGGCGCCCGGCCTTGCGGACCAGGGCCTGCGGGCCGTCACCGATGCGGATCACGGCGATGACCCCGGCGAGTCGGCGAGCATCGCTGATCGCGCGCCTGCCGGACCGCAGGAGGCCGAGTTCCGGTTCGCCGGCGGGATCAGCGAATTCTGCACCCATCTCTCGCCGGGCGATCCGGTCACCGACGTAGTGCGGCTGACCGGATCGGGCCAGTTCACCGAGACGGTGCCGGTGCTCGATGACCAGGGTCACCTGACCCCGACCGAGGTCGAGCGCGAGCTCGACGTCGACGTGGCGCTGCGCTGGGGAACCGGGTACGACAGCGTGACCAGGTCCTTCGTCAACGTGATCGCCACGCCGAAGGGCGGCACCCACGTCGCCGGATTCGAGCGCGCGCTGGTCCGGGCGCTGAACGAGCAGCTGCGCGCGGCCAGGCTGCTGAAGAACGGCGACGAGCCGGCCACCAAGGAGGACGTGCTCGAGGGCCTGACCGCCGTGATCGCGGTACGGCTGCCGGAGCCGCAGTTCGAGGGCCAGACCAAGGAGATCCTTGGTACCCCGCCGGCGTCCCGGATCGTGGCGCAGGTCGTGGCCAGCGAGATCCGGGCATTTTTCGAGTCACGTGGCCGTGGCAGCAAGCAGCAGGCCAGGGCGCTGCTCGACAAGGTCGCATCCGCCGCGAGGACCCGCATCGCCGCCCGCGAGCACAGGGAGAATCAGCGCCGCAAGTCGGCCCTCGCCAGCTCGGCGCTGCCGGCCAAGCTGGTGGACTGCCGTTCGGCCGACGACCGCAGCGAGTTGTTCATCGTCGAGGGCGACTCTGCCCTCGGCACGGCCAAGCTGGCCAGGGATTCGGAGTTCCAGGCCCTGCTCCCGATCCGCGGCAAGATTTTGAACGTGCAAAAGGCGTCGCTCACCGACATGCTGAAGAATGCCGAATGCGCGGCCATCATCCAGGTCATCGGGGCAGGCTCAGGCAGTGCGTTCGACTTGGACGCGGCCAGGTACCAGCGCGTCATCTTCATGGCCGATGCGGACGTCGACGGCGCCCACATCCGGACCCTGCTGCTCACCTTGTTCCACCGGTACATGCGGCCGATGGTCGAGGCGGGCCGCGTGTTCGCCGCGGTGCCGCCGCTGCACCGCATCGAGATCGTCAGCCCGCGCAAGGGCCAGCAGAAGTACATCTACACCTACTCCGATTCCGAGCTGCACCGCAGCCTGCTGGAGCTGGAGCGCAAGGGACAACGGTGGAAGGAACCGCCGCAGCGGTACAAGGGACTCGGCGAGATGGACGCCGCCCAGCTGGCCGAGACCACCATGGATCCCCGCCACCGCACGCTACGGCGGATCAGGATCGACGACGCGGCGGCCGCGACCGCCATCTTCGACCTGCTGATGGGCAGCGAGGTTGCGCCGCGCCGTGATTTCATCGTCGGCGGCGCCGCTGAACTCGACCCGGCGCGCATCGACACCTGATCGCGCCTGCGGTGCCGGGCAGGAGAGCCGCTGCCTGCGCCAGCCCTGCCGTGGCGGCGTTAGCCGGGCCGTTTATCGTCCGCTGTCCGGCCGGTCGGCGGGGGTGGCGGCGGCGGGCGGGCGGCCGCGGGGGCGCATCGGTCGCACCCGGCCCGGCAGCCGGCCTGCTTCGGCGAGCGCGCGGCGGAGCAGGAACTCGATCTGGGCGTTGGTGCTGCGCAGCTCGTCGTCGGCCCACCTGGCCAGTGCGTCGTGGACGGCAGGGTCGAGCCGCAGCAGGACGCTCTTGCGCTCGGTCACCGTAACTCCGTGCCTGCCGTCACTGATTCCGTGCCTGCCGTCATTGGTAGAGGGTGCCGGTGTTCACGATGGGCTGGGTCGCCTGCTCGCTGCACAAGACCACCAGCAGGTTGGAGACCATCGCGGCCTTCCGCTCCTCGTCCAGTTCGACGACGCCCTCGTCCTGCAGCCGCTGCAGGGCCAGCTGGACCATGCCGACCGCGCCCTCGACGATCTTCTGCCGTGCGCCGACGACGGCGCTGGCCTGCTGCTGGCGCAGCATGGCCTGGGCGATCTCCGGCGCATACGACAGCCGGGTCAGCCGCGACTCGATGATGTGCACGCCGGCCGAGATGACTCGCGCGGCGATCTCGGCTGACAGCTGTCCGGTGATCTCATCGGCGTTGTCGCGCAGCGACAGCGCGCCGCTGCCCCGGTTGTCATACGGGTAGCTGGAGGCGATATGCCGGACGGCGGTCTCGGTCTGGATGGTGACGAACTTCGTGAAGTCGTCGACGGAGTAGACGGCGCTGGCGGTGTCCCGGACCTGCCACACGACCACGGCGGCGATCTCGATCGGGTTGCCGTCGGCGTCGTTGACCTTGGCCTGCGCTGATTCCTGGTTGCGGATCCTGGTGGAGACCTTGACGCGCTTGGTAAACGGGTTCACCCACTGCAAGCCCGAGTCGCGTATGGTGCCGCGGTACCTGCCGAACAGCTGGATGACGCGTGCCTGCCCGGGGACGACAGGGGTGAGACCCCCCATCACAAGGGAGGTGACGATAAAGATCAGGACGGCGAGCAGAGCCAGCGCATCGGCGGCGCCGTGGCTCTGGTGACTTGCCGCCACGGCAACCACCACCCCGACCGGTATCGAGACGATGCCCAGCACCAGCATGAGCAGGCCGGGCACCGACCGGGCCGCGCGCTCGGTCACCGGCGGGCTAGGAAGTTCCGGTGCTGCGACCGTTGCAGCCTGGGTAGTCATCTGGGTCTCCTCCACTTGACGGATCTGATTACAGATGTTTAGCATACTGATATCTATTTAATTCTGCAAGCCTGCCACGCCGGCACGTGCGTGGCGAGTTTGCCCGACCGGGCAGCGACGCCCCGGCCGTTTCCGGCGAC
This sequence comes from Actinomycetota bacterium, assembly GCA_003168215.1. Classification (GTDB taxonomy): domain Bacteria; phylum Actinomycetota; class Actinomycetes; order Streptosporangiales; family Streptosporangiaceae; genus Palsa-506. Next base: position 36,397 of record PMSW01000049.1, on the reverse strand, counting down.
GCAGGAGATGAGTCAGATGAGGTTTTTCGTTAAGCGGCCCGCCGTTGCCGGCGTGACCCTGCTGATTGCCGCGGGCCTGGCGGTCGGCGGCTGCGGAAGCAGCAAGGCCCATTCGAGTACGGCAAGCTGCTTCGCCAAGCACGCGGCCGCGGGCACGGCAGGTAGCGCGCCGGGCGGATCGTCTAATCCGGCGGTGGCGGCGGGCTGGACCCTGCCGGGCGGCAACCTGGCGAACACCCGCGACGTCGCCAGCCCGATCACCAGCTCGAACGTCGCCACGCTGGGAGTGGCATGGTGCGTGCCGGTCGAGTCGACCGGCAAGACCCATGCCGCCGGCATTGCGGATGGTTACTCCACGACGCCGGTCGTGGTGGACGGCGTGGTCTACATCCAGGATCAAGAATCGAACGTGATGGCGATCAGGCTCGCCACCGGCAAGGTCTTGTGGACGCACAACTACAACTCACTCAACGGCGGCCCGGACGGCGTGAACGTGGTCGGCGGGACCGTGTACGCGGCGACGGACAAGGCCGCGGTCGCCCTGTCGGCGGCCACCGGCAAGCAGCTGTGGAGCCGGACGCTGATCGGCAACGACCTCGAGGGCATCGACATGGCGCCCGGCTACAACCACGGCACCGTGTACGTCTCGACCGTCCCGGTGAACCCGAATAAGGGCGAGTACCTCGGCGGCGCCAAGTCGACCCTGTGGGCGCTGAACGCTCACACCGGCACGCCGGAATGGTCCTGGGACGAGGTGCAGGACCTGTGGGGGAACACCGCCGTCAACTCCGGCGGCGGCCTGTGGGACCCGCCGTCCTTCGACAGCCAGGGCAACCTGTACATCGGGATCGCGAACCCCGGCCCGATCGGCCAGGGCAGGTGGCCGAAGGGCTTTCCGCTGGCCACCAGCCGCCCCGGCCCGGATCTTTACACCGACTCAGTGGTCAAGCTGAGCCCGGCCGGGAAGCTGCTGTGGTACTACCAGCTCACCCCGCACGACCTGTTCGACTGGGACCTGCAGAACTCCCCGGTCCTGACCACCGCGCACGGCCAGCAGGTAGTGATCGACGGCGGCAAGGCCGGCATCCTCATCGAGCTGAACGCGAAGACCGGCAAGCTGCTGTGGAAGCTCCCGGTCGGCGTGCACCGCGGCCCCGCCAACGCCGGGCTGCTCACCGAGCACGCCACCCCCGCTACGGCAAGCTCGCTGCTACCCGCGAAGTTCGAGCTTGAGCCCGGCGTGTTCGGCGGCGTCGAGTCCCAGCTGGCGAGCAACGGATCGACCACCTTCGCCGCCGTCAACAACCTCGGCGTGCCGATGTCCGTCAATGGCCTGACGGAAAGCGGCAAGGCATTCGAAGCCGCTATCCCCAAGGCGACCGGCGAGATGGTCGCGGTCAGCCAGGACACCGGGAAGATCGAGTGGGACGACAAGCTCCCGTCAACGCCCTACGGCGCCGCCGCCGTCACTAACAACGTCGTGTTCACCACCACCTACAGCGGTCACCTGTACGCGTTCAACGCGGCCACCGGCGCGATCCTGCTGAACACGCCGCTGTCGGCCGGCTCGAACGCTCCCGTCACCATCGACGGTGACTACGTCATCGCCGGAGCAGCCGTGCCGCTATCAGGCCAGGCACTGATCATCGCCTACAAACTCGGAGCCCACGGCAAACTCCCGCACACCGTCGGCGCATAGCCGCCCGCCGGATCCCTATCGCCTCCCTCGCATGCAGTGCCCGCTGCCAGCAGCGGGCACTGCATGCGCCAGCGGCCAGCACCCGCGAGGCAGTGCCGTGGGCGGCGGCACCCAGCTGATGTCCCGCTGAGCAACTGCTAGGCCGGCGGCGCGGTGCCGCCGACAGCGGCGAGCGGCTGGCGGATGCGCTCGCCTGAGCCGTCCCTGCGGCCGCCGGCTGACGGCAGGTCCACCGGAGTTCCCGCGTCGGTCGCGCCGCGCGCGGGTCCCGGCCCCGCCCACGCGAGTACCAGGACGTCCTCGCCTTTGAGGAACCGGTGGCAGCGCACGCCGCCGGTGCCCCGGCCTTTCGGCGGGTATTCCCGGTACGGGGAGACCTTGACCGTCGCGGCCATCGTGCCGGGCAGCGCGCCCGCGCTGCCCGCGACCGTCACCACGACAGCGTCACCTTGGCCGGCCACGCCAGCGCCACCGGCCACGCCAGCGCCACCAGCACCGACGGCACCGGCCCCAGCCGCACCAGCCGGATCAACCGCACCGAACCAGATCACCGATGCCCGCGGGGAAAGCCTGATCCCGGCCATCCCGCCTGCTGCCCGGCCCTGCGGCCGTACCGCCGACGCGGCGAACCGCAGCAGCTGCCCGTCGCTGGTGATGAACACCAGATCCTGGTCCTCGCCGACCAGCTGGACGGCGCCGACTACCCGGTCGCCGTCCTTCAGCGAGATCACCTCGAAGTCGGCGGCGTTCTGCGGATAGTCCGGCGCCACCCGCTTGACCACGCCGGCGGCGGTGCCCACCGCCAGCCCGGCGCCGGTCCCGTCGGCGGCGACGATTCCCACCACGGTCTCGCCGGGCTCGGTGCCGATGAACTCGCTCACCGGCGCGCCACCGGCCAGGCTGGGGGAGTGGGCGCTCGGCGGCAGGGCCGGCAGCTCGAGCACGCCGAGCCTGATCAGCCGGCCCAGCGAGGTCACCACGCCGACCGTCCCGCGCGCCGTGCAGGGCACGGCCGAGATGATCGAGTCATGCGCCGCCCGGGGTGCCCCGGCACGGCCGCCGGAGGCGGCCGGCCCTGGCGCAGCGGGAGTACCGGGAGAAGCTCGTTCAAAATCGGGGTCGGCAACGGGCAGCGCTGGCTGAGCCTCCTCCGGCCGGGCAGCGGCGGTCCGGGCCAGCAGGCCCGCTGATGACAGCAGCACGGTGCACGGGTCGTCGGCCACCTCCAGCGGGACCGCGGCGGCCCGCGCGCCGCCGCCGCCGCTTTCCAGCAGCACCGTGCGGCGCGGGGTGGCGAACCGCTCGCTCACGCCGGCCAGCTCGGCGGAGACCACCTCACGCAGCCTCGGCTCCGAGTCCAGGATGGCGGCCAGCCCGGCGATCTCGGACACCAGCGTCGCCCGCTCGCGCTCAAGCTCGATCTTGTCGAAGCGGGTCAGCCGCCGCAGCGGGGTGNNGGATGTACTGCGCCTGGATCTCCGACAGCTCGAACACCGACATCAGCCGGTCCTTCGCGGCCGCGGCGTCGTCGCTTGTCCGGATCACCTCGATGACCTCGTCGATGTTCAGCAGCGCGACGAGCAGCCCGTCCACCAGGTGCAGCCGGGCCTCGCGCTTGCGGCGCCGGAACGCGGTACGGCGCCGCACCACCTCGATCCGGTGGTCAACGTAGATCTGCAGCAGCTCGCGCAGCCCGAGCACCCGCGGCTGCCCGTCGACGAGCGCCACGTTGTTGATGCNNTGCCGAACGTCTCCTCCATCGGGGTTAGCCGGTACAGCTCGTCGAGCACCGCCTCGGGGATGAAGCCGCTGCGGATCTCGATCACCAGGTGCAGCCCCCGGTGCCGGTCGGTCAGGTCCTTCAGGTCGGCGATCCCGGCCAGCTTCTTCGCCTGGACCAGGTCCTTGATCCTGGACACCACCTTCTCCGGGCCGACGCCGTAGGGCAGCTCGGTCACCACGATCCCGGTACGGCGGGGGGTGATCTTCTCGATCCTGGCGGCCGCCCTGGTGCGGAAGATGCCTCGGCCGGTCTCGTAGGCTTCCCTGATGCCCTCCAGCCCCACGATTTTCCCGCCGGTGGGCAGGTCGGGACCGGGGATGAACCGCATCAGCGTCTCCAGGTCAGCGCCCGGGTGCGCGATCAGGTGCCTGGCGGCGGCGACCACCTCGCCCAGGTTGTGCGGGGCCATGTTGGTGGCCATCCCGACCGCGATGCCGGCCGCGCCGTTCACCAGCAGGTTCGGCAGCCCGGCCGGGAGCACGTCCGGCTGAGTCTCGGTGCCGTCGTAGTTCGGCACGAAATCGACGGTGTCCTCGTCCAGCGACCCGGTCATCTCGATGGCCGCGACGGCAAGGCGGGCCTCGGTGTAGCGGTACGCGGCCGCCGAGTCCTCGCCGCCCAGGGAGCCGAAGTTGCCGTGCCCGTCGATCAGCGGGAGGCGCATCGCCCACTCCTGCTCCATCCGGACCAGCGCGTCGTAGATGGCGGTGTCGCCGTGCGGATGCAGCCGCCCCATGACCGCGCCGACGATCTGGGCGCACTTGGTGTGGCTGCGGTCGGGCCGCAGGCCCATCTCGGTCATCTGATAGAGGATCCGGCGCTGGACCGGCTTCAGCCCGTCCCTGGCATCGGGCAGCGCCCGCTGGTAGATCACCGAGTAGGCGTACTCGAGGAAGCTGCCCCGCATCTCCTCGGTGACATCGATGTCGACGATGTTTTCCTCGAAGTCCTCGGGGGGCGGGGTTGTCGTAGTGCGTCTGGCCATGACCGCCATTGTGCCGTCCGCACCAGGCCTGGCGTGCTTAACCGGCCCGGCGTGGCGCGGGATCCCGTCGGCCGGCGCCCGGGTCGCGGCATCCCGGGCGGCGCGTCAGGTCGCGGAGAATCCGCCGTCGACGTGGATGACCTGGCCGGTGACGTAGTCGCTGGCGCGGCTGGCGAGGAACACGGCCGCGCCTTCGAAGTCGGCGGGCTGGCCGTTGCGCCCGACCATGGTGCGGGCCGCGAGCGCGGCCGACCGGACCGGGTCGCTGGCGGCCTCCCTGGTCAGCGGCGTGGCCACGAATCCCGGGGAGATCGCGTTGCAGCACACCCCGCGCGGCGCCCAGGCCTCGGACTGCGACCTGGTCAGCGATGCCAGGCCGCCCTTGGACGCTCCGTAGCCGCCGCTGTTGCCAAATGCCCGGCTGGCTTGCTGCGAGGTGATGTTGATGATCCGGCCCCAGCCGCGCGCCGCCATGCCGGGGCCGAACCGCTGGCCGAGCAGGAACGGCGCGGTCAGGTTGACCGCCATCGTCTGATCCCAGTCGGCGGTGTTCAGCGCATCCATCGGCGGGCGCAGGTTGAGGCCGGCCGCGCTGACCAGGATGTCGGGCTCGCCGAACTGCGCGGCTGCATCCTCGGCACCGCGGGCCAGCTCAGCCCGGTCACCGAGATCCGCGCTGACCCAGCTCGCCGCGCCGCCAGCCGCGCGGAGAGCGGCGGCCGCGGCCGCCAGTGCGTCGGCCTGCCGAGCGAGGAGCACGACCCGCGCCCCGGCCCCGGCCAGTGCCGCGCCGATGGCCTGGCCAATGCCCGAACTCCCGCCGGTGACCAGGGCCACCCGGCCGTCGAGGGAGAAAAGCCGATCGAGGTAGTCAGTCATCACGGCCTGCGAGCATAGTCAGCGCCCGGGGCTGCCGGCGCGGGGGCGCGCAGTGTCAGCGTTACAGCGCCGGACGCGCGCCGACCATGCTGAGTGCGCGGGCGGCGAGCCGGCAGCCGCTGGAGAGCGCCTCGCCCGGTGGCTTCTTGTCCAGCCAGGGCGGCAGGAACCCGGCGCAGAACGCATCCCCGGCCCCGGTGCCGTCCACTACCCGCTCTATCGGCGGCCCGGGCACCCGGACCGGGTCGTGGCGGCCGTTGGCGTAGAGCAGCGCCCCATCGGCGGCAAGCTTGAGCACGACCTGCGGGAACCATGCGTTCAGCACCCGGGCGGCCTGCTCGGGATCATCCCGGCCGGAGATCACCATGGCCTGGTCGCTGTTCACCAGGAGCAGCGTGGCCCCGCTGGTGAGCTGCAGGAATGGCTCGGCTCCGACGCGCCCGAGCGGTGCCGCGGATGCGCCGTCCACCGACACGGTCATCCCGGCGCGCTGGGCATGCGCGAACGCTGCGAGCGCGGCTTCCCTGGATCCCTCGTTGAGCAGGGTGTACCCGGAGACATGCAGGTGGCTGCCGGCCGTGAACAGGTCCTTGGGCAGGTCGTCAGGCGACAGCGCGGAATTCGCGCCGGGGTCAGAAAGCATGGTGTGGTCACCCTTGTGGGTCACCATCACCACGCAGGTCCCTGTCTGCCGCTCCGGATCCATCACCAGCCGCGCGTCGACCCCGTAGCCCATCAGCTCCATGTCCCTGTTACGGCCGGCGATGTCCGCGCCGCGCCGTCCGACGAAGGCCACCTCGGACCCGTCGACGGCCAGCCAGGCAGCGATATTCGCGCCGGAACCACCGCCGTGCATCGTCACCGTGGCAGGGGTATCGCTGCCTTTGGCAAGCGGCAGGGCTGCGTGCGCAACCGTGTCTGTCATGAGATCGCCAACGACGACAACTCGTGTCATGTCGCCACCACCTTGATCACCGAGGCTGGGCCGGGGCGTCACACTGGTCGGCGCCCTGCTCAGGGGCTAGCTCATAGAACTTAACAGTTCCGGAGCCCCGTCTCGTGCCGTTCGCTCTCCGAAGCCGCCGATGAGCCTTTATTCCGTTCATATCGCCACGGTCAGGATCCGTCCGGCTACGACCAGCACCACCTCCTCCGACTCGGCGGCGAGACGCTGGTTGAGCTGCCCGAGCTGATCCCGGAATAGCCGGCCGGCCCTGGTCGCGGGGACGACTCCCGAGCCAGCTTCGTCACTGACCGCGACAATGCGGGCGGGCGCCTGCCGCCATGCCTGGATCAGGTCATCGGTGGCGGCATCGATCGCCGTCGCCGCGGCGGGTGATCCGCCAGCCAGCCCGCCGGGCTCGTCCGCGGCCAGGTCCCAGGCTCCCGATTCGTCCAGCACCCCCGCAAGCCATGTGCCGATGCCGTCCACCAGGACTGCCCCCGATGATTGACGCAGCACTTCCGCTGCATCGACTCCCTCCACCGTTCTCCAGCCGGGCGGCCGGCGTGCGCGGTGCGCCGCGATCCGCTGCGCCCAGTCCGGATCGGACCTGCCGCCGGCCGCGGCGGCGGTTGCCAGGTAGGTCACCTCAGGCTCGCCGGCCAGCCTGAGCTCGGCCTCGCCGGACTTCCCTGACCGCGCGCCGCCCAGTACGAGGGTCCTGGCAGGCGGCGCCGGCCCGCGGGTGGCCTCGCGGGCGGGCCCGCGCAGGAGGTCACCGTCGGCCGGGAGGGTAACGCCCCACAGGCGGCACCTGCGGGCCATCTCCGGCTCGGAGATCCTGTCGTCGAGGTGGAACGCCGCCACCACGGCCGATGGCGGCAGCAGGCCGCGCTGCCGCAGGTCGCCGAGCTGCCAGGGGCTGGCGACCAGGTCGAGCAGTGCAACGTCGTAGGGCCGGGCGGCTGCCCCTGGCTGAGGCACCGAGCCAGGCTCCCCGGCAATCAGCAGCCTGCGGCCATCCGGGGCGGTTACGTCCCACCCGCCGGGCAATGGCCGGACGACGTGATCAGCGGCCCGGCCGTCTCCCGGCCGGCCGCGGCCAGGCGGCTGGCCGGAGCAGATCCGCAGCGCCCCGTCCACGACGACAAGCGCCGGAGACCTGCTGCGCCCGGCAGACCGGCCGCGCGAGCAGGACGCGCAGCGGCATCCCGGCCTGGGCCAGCCATCGCGCCCGCCGGTGCCCAGCAGCTGAACGTCCATACGGTGCAGCAGTCCAGCACGGGCTGGCCGCCAGGTCAACGCGGGCGGGGCCGCCAGGTCAGCGCGGCCTGGGCTAGTCTCGCTAGCCGCGGTCCTGCACGGACCTGGCAGCGGCGAAGGCGGGAGCGACATGACGTGGACCTGGCAGCTCGAGAAGCAGGACGGCACCGTGCTCGCCGCCCGCGGGCTGCCGAAGGAGACCTTCGGCAGCCAGGGGGACGCGGAGAGCTGGATCGGCGAGAACTGGCGGAGCCTGCTGGAGTCGGGCGTCGATCAGGTCACCCTGCTCGACGACGGCACGCCGGAGTACGGGCCGATGAGCCTGCACCCGGCGGGCTAGCCAGCGCCTGGCAGCTAGCCCGCGGGCTGCGTAACTCAAGCTTTCATGATCGCGGCTTTCTTATGACCGCGACTTCGGGCTTGCCGTCATCGCCGGGTCGGTCACGATCTCCGGGCCGAGTATGTCATCGATCCGCCGCATGACGTCCGGGCCGAGCCTGACGCCTGAGGCCTGCGCGTTGTCCCGTATCTGCTCCGGCCTGGTGGCGCCGACGATGGCCGCGGAGACGTTCGGGTTCTGCAGGGTCCAGGCGATGGCTAGCTGGGCAAGCGACAGGCCGGCCTCGTCAGCGACCGGCCGGAGCTGCTGCACCCGGGTAAGGATCGGCTCGGTCAGGTAGCGCTTAATGATGTTGGCGCCGTTCGGGTCGCTGCCCCTTGACCCGGCGGGCAGGTCGCCGCCCGGCAGGTACTTGCCGGTCAGCGCCCCCTGGGCGATCGGCGACCAGACGACCTGGCCGATGCCTTCCTTCTCGCAGAGCGGCACGACCTCGGCCTCGATAACCCGCCAGATCATGTTGTACTGCGGCTGGCTGGAGACGATCTTGTCGAACCCCATCTCCGCGGCGATCCGCACCGCGGCCGCGATCTCCTCGGCCCGCCACTCGGAGACGCCGACGTACAGCACCTTGCCCTGGCGGACCAGGTCATCGAAGGCGCGGAGGGTTTCCTCCAGCGGCGTCTCGTGGTCGTAGCGGTGCGCCTGGTACAGATCGAGGTAGTCCGTCTGCAGCCGCCGCAGCGACGCGTTCGCCGACTCCATGATGTGCTTGCGGGACAGCCCGCGGTCGTTCACGCCGGGGCCGGTCGGCCAGTAGACCTTCGTGAAGATCTCGACGGACTCGCGGCGGATGCCGTGCAGTGCCCTGCCCATGACCGACTCGGCGGCGGTGCCCGCGTAGACGTCAGCGGTGTCAAAGGTGGTGATTCCCTCATCGAGCGCCGCCGCGACGCATGCCTTCGCGGCATCCTCCTCGACCTGTGAACCGTGGGTGAGCCAGTTGCCGTAGGCGATCTCGCTGATCTTCAGGCCGCTCCGGCCAAGATGACGATGTTCCATGCTGCCGACCCTAATGCCGGGACAGGCCAGCCCCGGCTCGGCAGGTCAGCCCCGGCTCGGCAGCTTGTCGCCGGGCTTGACCCTGGGCGCCGGCATCCGGAGCCTGCGGATCTGCATGGCGCGCAGGCCCGCGTAGAACTTGACTCCGCGGGTGGGCTCGCCGGGGTACTGCTGTGCGGCCAGCTTCTGGATCTGCCGGCCGAGGTAGGTTCCCTCGCACAGCATGATGATCACCACGACGAGGACCACCCAGTCGACGAACAGCCGGGTGGCGGGCAGGAACAGCAGGACCACCAGCACGCCCAGGCCGTACATGTAGTACTCGCTGATCCTGCGCCGCGAGTCCACGTAGTCACGGGCGAGCGCCCGGACCGGCCCCTTGTCCTTGGGCGCGAGCGCCCAGTCCTCGCCCCGCCGCATCGCCGCGTACTTGCGGCTGCGTGCATCTTTGTCCTGGCCGCGCGTCTGCTTGTAGGCGGCCTTCCGGTCGGTGGGGGCAGCAAAGGGCTGACGCCGGCGGCGCTCCGCCTCGCTGCGCTTAGGGGTCGGCCTGCCCTTGGCGGCGGTCACGCTGGCCCGGTCGGCGCCATTGGCCGTCTCGCCCGCAGTGCCATCGGCGGCACCTAGCCCGGCCCCGTCGGCCTGTGCGGGCGAGCCTGAATCCTGCGTGGCGGCCGGGCCCTGCCCGGGATCGCCTGATGCGTCGGCGCTGCGTCTGAGGAACACGCGCACAGCTTACCGGGACCGGGCGTCCCGGCCGCTACGCCTCATTCGCGGAAATCACGGCTCGCCAGGGCAAACCGCGTGCTGCGCGCGCGGGCAAGCCGGCCAGCGTAATGGACGGCGCCCGGCACTCCAATGGACGGGCACCCGGTACTCCGGCAGGCCGGGACCGCGGCGCCGGCCAGAGCCGCGGGGCGCGTACCTCTTTGGTGACGGCTGCCTGCGCCGCGCGTAGTCTGGGATCCTGACCACCGGCCGGCAACGTCGGCTGCCGTGCAGCAAGCCGGTTCGCGGCGCCGCCCGCTGTGCGGCAGCGGTAAATACGATGAGGGGATGGTCGCGCCCTATGAGCGTGATGAAGCGGGTTTCGATGATCTTCAGGGCCAAGGCCAATAAGGCCCTGGACAAAATGGAAGACCCCCGCGAAACCCTGGATTACTCCTATCAGACGCAGCTTGAGCTGCTGCAGAAGGTCCGCCGCGGCGTGGCGGACGTGGCGACCTCGCGCAAGCGGGTCGAGCTGCAGATGAACCAGCTGGAACTGTCGTCGAACAAGCTGGACAAGCAGGCTCGCGATGCGCTCTCGGCCGGCCGGGAGGATCTTGCCAGGGAGGCGCTGTCGCGCAAGTCCGGCGTGCAGGGTCAGATGTCCGACCTTCAGGTGCAGTACACCTCGCTGCAGAGCGAGGAAGAGAAGCTGACATCCGCCTCGCAGCGGTTGCAGGCCAAGGTCGATGCTTTCCGGACCAAGAAGGAGACCATTAAGGCCACCTATACCGCGGCGGAAGCGCAGACCAGGATTAACGAGGCATTTACCGGAATCTCCGAGGAGATGGGTGATGTCGGCATGGCGATCCAGCGCGCCGAGGATAAGACGGCTCAGATGCAGGCCCGGGCCGGCGCCATTGACGAGCTGATGGCCTCCGGCGCGCTCGACGACGTTGTCTCCGGGCCCCGCGATGACATCCAGGCCGAGCTGGACCGGATGGGCGCCAGCCACGACGTGGATGGCGAGCTGGCGCGGATGAAGGCCGAGCTGGGCCAGGGCAGCGCGCCACGGCAGCTGGGACCGGCCGGATCGGCCGACGGCCAGGCGGCCCCGGCGCCTGCGCAGGCCGCACGGCCAGCCGAGGCGGGTGACGGAGAATGATCGTCCGCATCCTCGGCGAAGGCCAGCTGGAGGTCGACGACTCGGCCGCGGCGGAGCTCAATGACCTGGACGTCAAGCTAGAGGCCGCAGTGGAGAAGAACGACGAGGCCGGCTACCGGGCCGCTCATGACGCGCTGCTTGATCGCGTGCGGTCCATCGGCACGCCGCTGGACGCCGAAGTGATCGAGCCATCGGCGCTGATCCTGCCGCAGGCGGACCTGACGATGGCCGAGGTACGCAAGCTGCTCGCTGACGAAGGGCTTATCCCCGGCTGAGCGGGCCGCGCAGGCGGCTCCGGCAGGTAATTCCGGCGTGAGCGAACGAGGGAACGATCTCCGGTGTCCGGCCGTTGGCAGGGTTGGCCGGTGCAGTGGGCCGGCCGCCAAGCACGCTCGTCTGGCGTTCGGCTCGCCCTTGCGCAAACCACTCAGGCGGCTGCGGTGTAATGAGGTACGACGGCTCCTCAGCTGAGCCGCAACGAAAGGGAGGCGCCACTGATGGCGCGCACTCGCTACGCGACCGACCGAGGCCTGATCGTGCGCATGGGCGGGACGATGTTCCTGCTCGGGCTCGTGTTCACCGGATTCGTCATCGCGCTGTACTTCGTCCTCTTCGACTACAGCAACAGGGGCGGCTCTAACAGCGGATCCGGTGGCGGCGGCATCATCGTCTTCGTGGTGCTCATCGCCGTGGCCGTGGCGTTCGGGTCGTACTACTGGTCCGACAAGATCGCGCTGAGGACCTCCGGCGCCCGGCTGGTCGGGCCGGGCGACTCGCGCGACGCGGCCCGGCTGCACGGCGTCGTGGACCGGCTGTGCGCGCTCGCCGACATGCCCAAGCCGCGGGTGGCCATCGCTCCCACCGCCATGCCGAACGCCTTCGCCACCGGCCGCAGCAGCAAGGTTGCCGTCTTGTGCGCTACGCAGGGCCTGCTGGACAAGCTCGACGACAACGAGGAGCTTGAGGGCGTACTCGCGCACGAGATGTCGCACGTGGCGCATAAGGACGTCGCGGTCATGACGATCGCGTCGTTCCTGGGCATCATCGCTGCCCTGCTTGTCCGGTTCGCCTTCTACTCGGAGCTCTTCGGCGGCGGCGGCGGCCGGGGCCGTGGCGGCGGCCGCGGCAACCAGAACGCGCTGCCCGTCATGCTCGTCGTGATGGTGGTCGGCATGGTGGTCTACGCAGTCAGCTTCCTGCTGATCCGGCTGCTGTCGCGGTACCGGGAGCTGTCGGCCGACCGGTCCGGCGCGCTGCTCACCGGGCAGCCATCGAAGCTGGCCAGCGCACTGGTAAAGGTCACCGGTGACATGGCCAGGATCCCGACCAGGGACTTGCGGGCGGCCGAGCCGCTGAATGCCTTCTACTTCGCCCCGGCGCTCTCCCCCCGCAAGGGACAGATAAGCCTGTCCACGCTGTTCTCCACGCACCCGTCGCTGGAGAAGCGGCTGGCGCAGCTGGACAAGATCTCCAAGCAGCTCAGCAGCTAGCCAGCTCGCAGCCGGGCTAGCTGGCTAGCCAGGCTCCGGAGGCTAGCCAGCCTGCACCGCGGGCCACTAGCTGAGCTGCCATCTCGCCCCCGGTGCTGGTCTGGCCGGCCGATGCAGGGAGGTAGCAGGTGGGGTTCCTCGACGCGCTGCTCGGCAGGACCAAGCCCGTCGCGCCGAACCTGGACGCGCTGTTCGCGCTGCCGGGTGCCGCGATGACCTTGCAGGCGGCCAGTGACATTAACCCGACTGGCACCGGGTCGGTATGCTTCCGGGCCGCCGAGGGCAGGGCCTTCAGCGATATCGAGAAGGAAGTCCGCGACCTGCTCAACATGGGCGAGAACAAGACACCGGTTGAGGTGTCCGCGGACACCTACGGCTTCACCTGGCTGGTCTGCAAGCATTCCGCGGACGACATCGAGGGCCTGGTCACCGACCTGCACGCGGTGAATTCCTCGCTGGAGGCAGGAGGCTTCGGCCCGCAGCTGCTCTGCACCATCCTCAGCTTCCGTGACTCTTCGAGCCGCCGTCTCGGCCTGGTCTACCTGTACAAGCGCGGCACCTTCTACCCGTTTGCCCCGCAGGCCGGCGAGCGCCGGGACAACGCGCTGGAACTGCAGGTGCGCGGGGCACTCGGCGATGACCTGAAGATCGAGCCAGATCTCAGCAGGTGGTTCCCTGTCTGGGGTGCCCCCGGGCTGTGACGGCACGTCAGCACCTCCCGCAGGGGCACTCCCCGCACCACCCGCCCCTCCCGCGGGGCACCACCCGCCGGGAATGACGGCGGGGGGCATATCGTTGTGCAGTAGGCAGCGCCGGGACCACGGCGGCCCGTCAGACGCAGGAGCTAACTGAGATGACAGTTCAGGACCAGACCACCACGCAGGGCATCAAGCTCACGGATGGTGCAGCGGTGAAGGTCGGCAGCCTGCTCGCGCAGGAGGGCCGTGATGACCTGAGGCTGCGTATCGCCGTGCAGCCGGGCGGCTGCTCCGGCCTGAAGTACCAGCTGTACTTCGACGAGCGCCAGATGGACGGCGACATCGTCAGCGACTTCGGCGGAGTCCAGGTGGTCACCGACAAGATGAGCTCTCCCTATCTGAGCGGCGCGACGATCGACTTCGTGGACACCATCGAGAAGCAGGGCTTCACGATCGACAACCCGAGCGCGACCGGTTCCTGCGCCTGCGGCGACTCGTTCCACTGATAGCGCCCGGCTGCGCCCGCCGCTTGCCGGGGCCTAGCGACTGCCGCTTACCGGCGCTCAGATGACAGCCGCCGGCCACGCGGTAATCGGTCGGCGACTGCCAGTCACGCGGTAGCCTGTGCCCTCCGATCTTGGCGCTAAGAAGGGCTGCTGGCCGTGCGCATAGCCGTTACCGGGTCGATCGCCACCGACCATCTCATGACCTTTCCCGGCCGTTTCGTCGAGCAGCTTGTCCCGGACAAGCTCGACAAGGTCGCGCTGTCCTTCCTCGTGGACACGCTGGACATCCGGCGCGGGGGAGTAGCCGCCAATATCGCGTTCGGCCTCGGCTGCCTCGGCCTGCGGCCGTTGCTGGTCGGGACGGCGGGGGCGGACTTCGCCGACTATCGCGGCTGGCTCGAGCGGCACGGCGTGGACACCGCGGGCGTGGCCGAGTCTGCCCTGCATCACACGGCGCGCTTCGTGGCCACGACGGACCTGGACATGAACTCGATCGCGTCGTTCTACCCGGGTGCGATGAGCGAGGACACCGGCATCGACCTGGGCTCGGTGGCCGGCCGGGCCGGGGGCTTCGACCTGGTGCTGATCGGCGCGAGTGACCCCGCGGCGATGACCGCCTTCACCGCGCAGTGCCGCAAGCACGGCATCCCGTTCGCCGCGGATACGTCCTGGCAGCTGGCCAGTCTCGACGGCGAGGAGGTGCGGGACCTGGTGGATGGCGCCGCGTACCTGTTCTGCAACGAGTACGAGGCGACCCTGACCGAGCGCAAGACCGGCTGGGCCGGCGGCGAGATCGTCGAGCACGTGGGCGTCCGGGTGACCACGCTGGGCGCGGCAGGGGCGCGGGTGGACCGCCGGGGAGAGCCTCCGATCATCGTTCCGCCGGTGCCGGACGTGGCCCCGCAGGAGCCGACCGGCGCCGGCGACGCATTCCGGTCCGGGTTTCTCGCCGCGATCGCCTGGGGGCTCTCGCTGGAGCGGGCAGTCCAGCTCGGCAACATGCTCGCCGTGCACGCGCTGGAAACCGTCGGCACCCAGGAGTACGAGCTGAGGCCGGCCCGGCTGGGGGAGCGGCTCACCGCCGCCTACGGCCCGCAGGCGGCCGCGGAAGTCGCTGAGCACTACAGCTGACGGGTCAGGTGACTGACGCCGCAGGACAGCGGGATAGCGTGGCGGGCATGGTCCATGTGCTCGCCTCCGTCTACCACGGGCCGCCGGGGCTGACGCCGCTGCGCGCATTCACCGACTGGACCCTCGATCCGTGGGCGCTCGCGTTCGTGCTGCTGCTCGGCGGGCTCTACCTGGCCGGGGTACGGCGGGTCCGGGCCCGCGATGGCTGGCCGGCCGGGCGGGTCGTCGCCTTCTGCGGGCTGGGGCTCGGGTTCGCCGTGGTCGCCACGATGTCCTTCGTCGGCGTCTACTCCGGCATCCTGTTCTACGTCCGCGCGGTGCAGACCGTCCTGCTGCTCCTGCTGGTGCCGCTCTTCCTCGCCCTCGGCAGGCCGCTGTCGCTGGCCATCGCCGCGCTGCCGCGCCTCGGGCCGAGGATCGAGGCGCTGATCCGCTGCCGCGCTGCCCGCGTCCTGACCTTTCCCGCGATCAGCACCCTGGTGCTCGTCGTCACGCCGTTCGGTGTCTATTTCTCGCCGTGGTACGCGGCGGCCTTCCATAGCGACCTGGTCAGGGAACTGACGCACCTGGCGCTGATGGCCCCGGGATTCGTGTTCTTCTGGACGCTGCTGCGAGTCGATCCGGTGCCGAAGGCATACCCCTACCTCGTGTCGCTGTGGGTCACCGCAGCAGAGGTCGTCGGTGACGCCGTCCTCGGCCTCGCCGTGATCGCCGACAACAGCCTCATTGCCGGGGCCTACTATCACGCGCTCGGCCGGCCCGGGGGGCCGAGCCTGCGGACCGATCAGGTCCTCGGCGGCGGCGTGCTGTGGATCCTGGGTGACATCGTCGGCCTGCCGTTCCTGGCCGCCCAGCTGATCCAGATGATCAGGGAGGACGAGAAGGAGGCCACGGTGATAGACGCGGAACTCGACGCGAGGGACGCTGTCGCCGCGCCCAGCGGCCAGTCCGGCAGTGCAGAGCCATGGTGGGAGTCTGATCCCCGGTTCGCAGGCCGCTTCCGTCAAGTCGACGACGGCCCCGGCTAGCGGCCGGATCGGTCAGTCCGGATCGGTCAGTAGCAGCGCTTGACCAGGAATGCCCAGCCGCTGGGCAGATCTATCGCCGTGACGAATTCGTGTGTCTTGATCGCGCACCAGGCAGGTACGTCGGTCTTGGCTGCGGGATCATCGGCAAGCACGGCCACGAGCTGCCCGACCGGCACTTCCCTGATCCGTTCTGCCAGCATGATGATCGGGATCGGGCATTTCCTGCCGAGGGCGTCAATCGTCAGCGCGGGCGCTGACGCGGGCGCGCCCGCAGGGCGCGCTGGTCCGTTCACGCGGTCGCCTCCACGTCATGAGCCTCCGGCGGCACGCGGCCGGCTTCGGCGTGATGTCCTGCAATCCGGCTGCGGTGGCCCCGCAGGACGGCAGGCAATTGCATGACCGCTTCCCCTCCCCGGTATACCGTAGCGATACCCGGACGTCGCCGCGCGTAAGCGCACTCAATAGCAGCAAGCATCTCAGCGGGGCTCCGCGCGGCCGGNNCGGATGGCCAAGAGGATGCCACAACCCCCGGCCGCCTGCAGGTCCAGGTCCCCGTCCGCGCCACCACCTGACACACCAGGGGTCCCTCCGCGGCGCGGGAGGGCGCGCGGTACTGTTTTCCACGACAAGCTGTAGGACGAGTTCGACGACAAGCTGTAGGACGAGCAATGACCGGCCAGTGGAGCCGGGAGTCATCCGCTGGGAAGGCAATCTGTGAGTCCAAACCGCAGCGCGCCACGCCGAGATGGCGCCGAGAGGCCAGCCGGCCTGCCGAGCCGCCCGCCTGGCCAGGCCATGGCCGGCGATATGGCGACGCCCCGCCCGGGCAGCCCGCGCCGCCTGCGGCGCTGGGCGCCGCGCGCGGCGCTGGCCGCCGTGCTGCTCACCGTCACGACCGGGTGCAAGTCCAACGCGTTCACCCGCATGGGCATGCCGGTCCCCGTCACCAAGCAGGGCCAGGTGACGCTGACGCTGTGGCAGGGCTCCTGGATCGCGGCGTGGACAGTCGGCATCATCGTGTGGGGCCTGATCATCTGGGCGGTGATCTTCTACCGCAAGCGCAGCGACCGGGTGCCAGAGCAGGTCAGGTACAACCTGCCGATCGAATTCCTGTACACGATCGTGCCGTTCATCATGGTCGGGGTGCTGTTCTACTTCACGGCGCGGGACGAGAACTACGTCGACAAGCTGTCACCGCACCCCGACGTGGTCGTGAACGTAACCGGATTCCGGTGGAGCTGGGAGTTCCAGTACCCGCAGTACAAGGTGCCGAATTCTGAGTACAGCGACGTGTCTGAGCTCGGGCAGATGTGGCCGGGCAGGCTGCCGTTGCTGGAGATCCCGACCGGCGAGACGGTCCGGTTCAACCTCAGCTCGACTGACGTTATCCACTCATTCTGGGTTGTCCCGTTCGAGTTCAAGCGCGACGTCCTGCCCGATCATCCGAATCACTTCCAGGTCACGCCAATCAAGACGGGCACGTTCACTGGCCGCTGCACCGAACTCTGCGGCCTGTATCACAGCCGCATGCTGTTCACCTTGAAGATCGTGACGCCGCAGCAGTTCCGGCAGTGGATAACGACGCAGCAGGCAATGCAAAACGCATCTGGGGGCGCTCAGTGAGCACGATCAATCCGCCGATCTCCGCGCCCTCCGCTCCCCCCGCGCCGACCGCGACGCCGCCGGGCGGCTACCAGAAGGGCTCGGTGCTGGCTGACTGGCTGTCGTCCACCGACCACAAGATCATCGGCCACCTTTACCTGATCACCTCATTCTTCTTCTTCATGGTCGCCGGGCTGATGGCCCTGATCATGCGCGCCCAGCTGTTCGGCCCCGACAACCACCTGGTCTCCGACCAGCAGTACAACGAGCTCTTCACCATGCACGGCACGATCATGCTGCTGCTGTTCGCCACGCCGCTGTTCGTCGGGTTCGCCAACGAGATCATGCCGTTGCAGATCGGCGCGCCNNGACGTGGCGTTTCCGCGGCTGAACCTGCTCAGCTACTACATGTTCGTCTTCGGCGGCCTGATCCTGCTGCTCAGCTTCATCACCCCGGGCGGGGCGGCCGCGTTCGGCTGGTATGCGTACTCGCCGCTGACCAGCGCGCTGTACTCGCCGGGGATCGGCGGCGACATGTGGATCATGGGCCTGGTGCTGTCCGGGCTCGGCACCATCCTGAGCGGCGTCAACTTCGTCACCACGATCATCTGCATGCGCTGCCCGGGCATGACCATGTTCCGGATGCCGATCTTCACCTGGAACATCCTGCTGACCAGCATGCTGGTGCTGCTGGCCTTCCCGGTGCTCGCTGCCGCGCTGCTGGTGCTGGAGATCGACCGCAAGCTCGGCGCGCAGGTATTCAGCGCCAACAGCGGCGGCGCGATCCTCTGGCAGCACCTGTTCTGGTTCTTCGGTCATCCGGAGGTCTATATCGTGGCGATACCGTTCTTCGGTATCGCCTCGGAGATCCTGCCGGTCTTTGCCCGCAAGCCGCTGTTCGGGTACAAGGGCCTGGTCGCCGCCACCATCGCGATCGCCGGGTTGTCCCTGACCGTGTGGGCGCATCACATGTTCACCACCGGCGCGGTGCTGCTGCCGTTCTTCTCCTTCATGACCTTCCTGATCGCGGTGCCGACCGGGGTGAAGTTCTTCAACTGGGTAGGCACGATCTGGCGAGGCCAGCTCACGTTCGAGCCCGCGATGCTGTTCATCATCGGCTTCATGATCACGTTCCTGTTCGGCGGCCTGACCGGCGTCATCCTCGCTTCTCCGCCGCTGGACTTCGCGGTCAGCGACTCCGACTTCGTTGTCGCGCACTTCCACTACGTGCTGTTCGGCACCGTGGTGTTCTGCATGTTCGGCGGGTTCTACTTCTGGTGGCCGAAGTTCACCGGGAAGTTCCTGGACAACCGGCTAGGCAAATGGCACTTCTGGACCGTCTTCATAGGCTTCAACATGACGTTCCTCGTGCTGCACTGGGCGGGTGTCGAAGGAATGCCGCGCCGGGTGGCGAACTACCCTGACCTGCCAGGCAACGTCACGACGCTGAACCAGATCTCCACCGTAGGCTCGTTTATCCTGGGTGCATCCACGCTCATTTTCCTTTACAACGTCTATAAGACGTGGAAGCACGGGGAGAAGGTCACCGCCGACGACCCGTGGGGCTTCGCCAACTCGCTCGAATGGGCGACATCCTGCCCGCCGCCGCGGCACAACTTCACGTCCATCCCGCGAATCCGCTCCGAGCGCCCGGCGTTCGACCTGCACTATCCGCAGATAAGAACCGGCCGGGATCACCACGCGCTGGACCACCAGAGGCAGATCGGGACGCCCGAGTGACGGCAGGAGGTTCTTCATGAAAGTCGAGGGTTACCTCTTCCTGGGCTGCGCGGCGTTCTTCGGCGGCTCGGATCTGGTGTACTGGCACTTCTCCCACGACCCGACGGGAACGACCGCCCTCGCGCTGTCCGTCGCGCTGGCGTTCCTCACCGGGTTCTACGTGCTGTTCACCGGCCGGCGGCTGCCGAAGAGGCCGGAGGACGACCTCGCCGGCGAGATCGAGCAGGGCACCGGCGAGATAGGCTTCTTCAGCCCGCACAGCTGGTGGCCGCTGTTCATGGGCCTGTCCGCCGCGTTTGCCGCCCTCGGCGTGGCGGTCGGGTGGTGGATGTTCCTGATCGGATTGCTCTTCATCATCTTCAGCGCGATCGGCTTCGTCTTCGAGTACTACCGCGGCCACTACGCCCACTGATCGCGCAGCCGCCCTGGCTGATGGCCGCAGAGACGAAGCTGCCCGGGCGGACATCTCGCCCGCCCGGGCAGCCACCGTCACCGGGCGCGCAGCGCCCGCCTGCTCAGAGGTGCTTGCCGGATCGGTGCTTGCCGGATGGGCGCTTGCCGGATGCCGAGCTGACAACCTCGCCGGTGGCCGGATTCAGCAGGACCGGCGTGAAATGCGGGCTGACAGAGAAGTTGAACACGCCGCCCGGCGCTGCCATGTTGCCCGCGAGCACATCGAACGAGCCATGGCCGATCCGCTCGCCGCCGAGCCAGTTGTCCTCGATGAACTTATCGATCGAGCTCTGGTCGGCGACCTTGTGGCTGACCGAGTTGGCGCGCGTGTAGGGCGAGATGAGCAGCATGGGCAGGCGGGGGCCGTACCCGCACCTGTCCTCGCCGAAGTTCGTGCGCACGGGCACGCTGGTGCACAGGGCGGTGTCGAGCGCGGCGTCATCCGAGCCATTCACCTGCGGCGGGCTCTGGTGGTCATACCAGCCGTCGGAGTCGTCGTAGGTCACGATGATGGCCGTGGACTTCCAGTCCGGTGACTGCTCGATCTGGTTGATCGTGTTCACCAGGAAGGTCTGCTCGTCCAGCGGGTCGGAGTAGCCCGCGTGCCCGTCCTGGTAGGCGGCCGCCTTGAGGAAGCTGACCGCGGGCATGTTGCCGTCCTGCAGCGTCTCGTAGAAATCGGACAGGTCGTACTGGTGGTTGGCCTGGTCGGTGCGGCCGATCGCTGCCTCCGATGTCGGCGGCAGGTGCTGGGGGTTGGCGGTCGATGCGTAGTACTGGAACGGGTCGTGATGCGGCACGTAGTCCTGCACGGCGATGCCGCCGATGTTGTCATGGGTAGAACCGCACACGGCGTAGCCGCCGCTGCTGCCCGTCGGCGCGAACCCGCCCTGGAACCAGCCCCAGGTAATGTGCCGCCGGTTCAGCAGGTCGCCGATGTTCTCGCCGGTCATCACTCCCACCGGGTCGGTCGAGGTGTGGCTGGTGTCGGAGCAGTCGTCAAACGCCGGGTCAAGGTCGCCGTAGATGGTGCCGACGCCCTGCGCGTTAGGCGAGCCGATGCTGCCGGGGTCGGGGACCTGGGCACCGGTGGTCGGGTCCACCGCGAAGCCGCCGCCGTCATCGCCGGAGATCAGGTTCAGCGCGCCCGGGGTGGACGGCCCGTAGTTGGTGTCGTAGAAATTGTCGCTCAGCGCGTAGTTCTGCGCGTAGTTCCACAGGCCCGTGACGGTGTTGCCGTCGTAGTAGTCCATGACCAGCCCGGGCTGGCCGAACAGGATGGGCTGCCCGGTGCAGGTGTCGTGCTCGGTGTACTGGACGAACTCGTCCATCTTCCCGCCGTCGGCGGCCTGCTGCTCCGGCTGGTAGCTGTGGTTCTGGTCGCAGGTCAGCGCCTCCGACGGGGTCAGCCGCTCGGGGTTGAAGCTGTTCGGGTTGTGCGTTAGCAGCTGGGGGGTGAGCCCGTTCACCTTCGGAGTGCCCTTCTTCGCGTGGAAAGGCGAGCCGTCGGTGTTGGCGGCGTGCGGGTACGTGCCGAAGTAGTGATCGAAGGAGACGTTCTCGTCGAAGATCACCACGAGGTGCTTGATCGGCGTGCTGGTGCTCGCCGTTGGGTAGTCCCGGGCCGCAGCGGTGGCCGGGACACCTGCTGAGGCCACCGTGTACGTCTCCGGCGAGGTGCTGGCCAGCGAGGCGGAACTCATCGCCACGCTGGCGCCGAGGACGCCCGCCGCGCCCAGAATCAGCAGGAGCCGGGGCCTTCGAAGCCCCGGCCGCCTTCCGGGCATGCCTTCTTTCCGGCCATCGGCCATGTCACCCTCCAGGTTCGTGTTCGTTGTTTCCCGGCGCCCTAACCCTCTTCGCGCCGGGATGACAGGCCGCAACGAATGGCTTACGGGCGCGGAAACTCCTGGCAAAACGAAGGCTGGCGCGGTGCCCGGAATGCGGTCCTGGCCCGGGCGGTCAGGCCAGCATCCCCGTGCCGAGGAAGTCGGCATTGTCCCTGACTCCCGGCAGGGCGAAGAAGTAGCCGCCGCCGAACGGGCTGATGTAATCCACCAGAGGCTCGCCGATGAGCCGTTTCTGCACGGCCTCGAACTGGCGCCCGATGTCCTGCTGGTAGCACGTGAAGATGAGGCCCATGTCCAGGTCGCCGACCTCGTCGATGCCGCGGTCGTAGTTGTGGCTGCGGCGCAGGATGCGGCTCGGTGCCGCCTGCGGGGTACGCGGATTCGCCAGCCGCATGTGGGCGGTCAGCGGGATCACGCCGCCAGTCGGGTCGACCGCGTAGTCGGGGATGTCGAACTCGCTGTTGCCGTCCAGCGGCGCGCCGGTGTCACGCCGCCGCCCGATCATGTTCTCCTGCTCGGTGATGGCGACGCGGTCCCAGAATTCGGTGAGCATCCTGATCAGCCGGACGACNNTTCATCTGGGCGGCGACCGTGACCCCGGGATTGGCGATCCCGTCCATGAACCCGAGCAGGTTGCGCGGGGTAGAGCCGGCCGGCCGCGCCGGGCTGAGGAATCCGTCGATGCGCCAGCGCACCTGCATCCCGCCGCGGGTATGGCGGGTGATGTCACGCAGCGCGTGCAGGACCACGTCGGTGTGACCGCCGCTGATCTGCAGGACCATGTCGCCCTGGCACTGCGCCTCGTCCAGTGCGTCGTTGGGGAACGGGAGCATCGTGCTGAGCCCGGCGGGACGCAGCGGGCCCAGGCCGTAACGGCGGTCAAACAGCGAAGCGCCGACGGCGGCCGTGATCGTCAGTCCGTCCGGGACGACGGCCGGCCCGAGAATCCCGGAGTCCGACGGCGGCGCGCTGATCCCGACCGGCGGCGGCATGCCGCCGCGGGTGAGGAACCTGGCCCGGCTCGTGATCGTCCGCAGCAGGTCGGTCAGCTCGGCGCGACCGTCGGCCATGATGTCGAAAGAGACGACCGCCGTCTGCGGTGCCGGCGGCCGCAGGATGCCGGCCTGGTGACTGCCCTGGAAAGCGACCGGCGGCAGGCGGCCCTCGGCCGCGGCGAGGGCCGCGGCGTCGGCCCCCGGGACAGGCCGCGAGGACCGGTACGCGTAGCCAGCCGCGATGCCCCCGGCGCCGCCCGCGGCGACCCCGGCCACGCCCGCGCCGATCGCCCCCCGCAAGAACGAGCGCCTGGGCGGCATGCCCGGCTGCGCGGCTGCCGCAGCGCCGGGGTCCGGCAGGCGAGGTGCGTCAGGGGAGTCGGCCATCATGTCCGCCTCGGTTCGAGGATGACCGCGATCGGGGCGAGCACCTCGAGGGCCTGGCCGGCGGCCGCGTCGATTCGTTCCCTGGTGATCACGGCGAGCTCGCGCACGGGGACCCAGCGGCCGGCTGGCTTCCGCTGAGCGCCGACCAGGCGCTGCAGCAGGTCCAGCGCACTGTAGACGGCCGGCAGGCTGCGATATCTGGTGACCAGCAGCGGACGCAGGATGCGCAGCAGCTCCCTGGTCCCGGTGATGTTGGCCGCCGTCGTCGCGAGGGTGGTACCGCTGCCGTAGTCGTCATGCCCGGTGAGCTGGAATTGCAGTGCGTTCTCCAGGATCTCGTGGGTGCGCAGCCCGAGATCAAGGAGGTCGACCTCCATCTGCGGGAACGCCGCGCGCAGGGCGCGGACCGCCCGGCCAAGGCGGCGGGCCGGGCCGCGCAGCTCGGCGGGGCGCTGCCCGTGCCAGAGCCCGTACTCAAGGCGGTAGAACCCGGTGAAGCCGGGGCTCGCCACGCCGCCGGCCAGGCCATCCGCCCGGCGGTCGATCTCGTCGTCAAAGTTGCCGAACGTCCCGTAGGCGGCGCCGAGCCGCTCGTAGGTCAGGTGCGCGGGGAGCCAGGCCGCCCGGGCGGCGGCGAGGTCACCGCGCCGGATGTCGCGCACCAGCGTCCCGGTCTGCCGGGTGAGCACCCGCAGCCCGGCAGTGACGTAAGCGTGGTATTCGCGGGCGGGCCCGAGCAGGTCATCGTCGGTGACGGGGACGACGGCGCCGGCCCCGCGCCGGTCACCGGGGATGCGCGTCACCGGCCCGGTGATGGCATCAGTGTCCTCGATCAGGCACCGGAACGCATACGAGCCGGAGCCCAGGTCAATCCGCATTGGCCGGGTCGTGGCCGGTCCCATCCCCTCGATCTCCGCGTAGATCCCGCCGCTGGCCGGGTCGATGAGCTCAACCTCCGCGGCGCTCGTCGAGGAGTTGTCGACCTCGAAGGTCCGCCATCCCGGCGCGGCCTGCCGCCAGCGCGCGCCGCACGCTGCGGTGGACACGGTGACCCGGTTATCCGCCTGCTGGCCGCTGGAGCACGCCGAGCCGGCCATGACCAGTGCGGAGGACATGACCACCAGCCAGCCGCCGCGCACGGGCATCCTCCTGCCACCGCCCCGTCGGCGCCGCCGCGCCTGCGCACTGGCCCGGGCCCAGTGCGACGTTGCACTGCCACGATAAGTACTGGCTACCGCCTGCCAGGGTCCTGCCGGGCAAGTCCTCGCCGAACGTTCACCGCTCGATTCCCGGCTGTTTGCCGGACGCTGGCTGACCGGCGCGCCCGCCCGCCGGGCGGTCAGGCCAGGATCCGCCCGGCCCGGCGATCAGGCCGCGGGGCGCCGCCGCGCAACTGCGGCACGGGCCCGACGATCAGGGGATCGGGCCGGCCGGCGGCGCTCTCGTCCTTGTCGTCATACGGGATCAGGGACAGGACATTACGCAGCACGCCGAGCCGGGCGCGCCGCTTGTCGTTGCTCTTCACCACGGTCCATGGGGCGCCCGGCAGGTCAGTGCAGCCGAACATGGCCTCCTTGGCCTTGGTGTACTCATCCCACTTATCCAGTGCGGCCATGTCGACCGGGCTCAGCTTCCACTGCTTCAGCGGATCGGCATGGCGGCGGATGAACCGGTGCAGCTGCTCGCCACGGGACACCGACAGCCAGAATTTGATCAGGGTGACGCCGTCGCGAGCCAGCATGCGCTCGAACTCGGGTGCCTCCCGGAGAAACTCCGCGTACTCGCGCGGCTGGCAGAAATGCATGACCCGCTCGACCCCCGCACGGCTGTACCAGGAGCGGTCGAACAGCACGATCTCGCCCGGCGCCGGCAGGTGCGGGATGTACCGCTGGAGGTACCACGCGCCGCGTTCTTCCTCCGTCGGCTTCTCCAGGGCCACCACCCGCGCCCCGCGGGGGTTGAGGTTCTCGGTGAAGCGCCTGATCGTGCCGCCCTTGCCCGCCCCGTCGCGCCCCTCGAACACGATGATCACGCGGCGCCGCGACTCCTGCACCGAACGCTGCAGCTTGAGCAGCTCTATCTGCAGAGTGCGCTTGGCGGCTGCGTAATTCTTCTTGCGGAGCCGCTCGG
Organism: Actinomycetota bacterium; assembly: GCA_003168215.1. Classification (GTDB taxonomy): domain Bacteria; phylum Actinomycetota; class Actinomycetes; order Streptosporangiales; family Streptosporangiaceae; genus Palsa-506. Next base: position 11,563 of record PMSW01000049.1, on the reverse strand, counting down.
GATACGGGAAACCCTCCCGCCACGTCTGCGCGGGCCAGCCGTCCGCCGTTACCAGCTCAGGGGCACTGTGCAGGCGGCGCCGCACGCGCAGGCCCAGCTCGTCAGCGAGATCATCCAGCAGGACCGCGGTATCCTGCTCGGCGCCCCTGCGCGGCATCAGGGACTCCCTTTGCCGCCGCGGCGGCACTTCATGAGCCAATCGTTAAATCGCACGAAAAAATGCACTACGCCCCCCGGTTCCCCTCTTTGCCTGCCATTCGGCGGACTGCCCGACGACCCGGCACAGATACCAGCCCCGCTAAAATGTACACCCAGTAAATAATCGGTTACTTTCCGGTGATGCCATCTGTCCGGGTGGCCGGGTCCGCCGCGGCGATCGGGTGGCCGGGGTCAGGCGGCGCCGAGGTGAGGTGTCATCGTCAGGCCAGCGACTCCAGCGTCGCTCGTGCCCCCCGCTGGTGCAGCGAGGCCAGTGCGGACCGGTAAGCGTTGCCGAAACGCATATCGTCGGCCAGGTCCCCGAACAGGTCGCGGTTGGCGATGAACGCGCCAGGGTCCTCGCGCTGACAGCGGGCGAGCCGGGTGAGGCTGTCCGCGAGCCGGTCGACCACCTCGATCGGGTCGCCCTGCTCATCGACACCCTCCGCGTAACGTGCCCAGCTCGCCACCACTCCGGCCGAGCGCCTGATCTCGCCGTTGTTCGCGAGCTGATGGCGGACCACCGGCAGCAGCCACTTGGGAATCCGGTCCGAGCTCTGCGCGCACAGCCGGGCGATGGTGTCGCGGATATGCGGGTTGGAGAAGCGCTCAATCAGCGTGTGCTTGTACCCATCGAGGTCCACTCCCGGCACCGGGGGCAGCGTCGGGGTGACCTCCTTGTCCATGTAGCCGAGGAGGAAGGCCTGGAACAAGGGGTCCTGGGCGGCCTCGTGCACCAGCCGGTAGCCCTGCAGGTAGGCGAAGTAGCACATGGCCTGGTGGCTTCCGTTGAGCAGCCGCAGCTTCATCAGTTCGTAGGGCTCTACCTGCTCGACCAGCTGCACCCCGGCCTGCTCGTACGGTGGCCGTCCGGCCGTGAATGCGTCCTCAAGCACCCACTGCGTGTAGGGCTCGCAGACGACCGGCCACCGGTCTTCGATCCCGAATACCTCGCTGACCTCAGCCCGGTCGGCGTCGGTGGTCACCGGAGTGATGCGGTCGACCATGGAGTTGGGGAAGCGCACCTCGCGCCCGACCCAGTCGCCTAGTTCCGGGTCTGCTAGCCGGGCAAAGGCGGTGAACACCCGCTTGGCCAGGCGGCCGTTGTCCTGCAGGTTGTCGCAGGACATGACAGTGAAGGGCACCAGGCCGCGCCTCCAGCGGCGCCGTAGCGCCTCGGTAATCAGGCCAAACGTGGTCCGCGGAACCGCACCGGGTTCAAGATCGTGGATTACGTCCGGGCTGGACTCGTCGAACTCGCCGGTGGCGTCGTGGATGTTGTAGCCGCCCTCGGTTATCGTCAGCGACACGATCCGGGTCGACTCCGCTGCCATTTTCTCGATGACCGCCTCCGGATCGTCCGGCGCGAACAGGTACTCCACGATGGAGCCGATCACCCGCGGTTCATACGTGCCGTCGCTGTGCTTGAGAACCAGCGTGTAGAGGCCGTCCTGTGCATTCAGCGCCTGCTTCATCCTCTCGTCTGCCGCCATCACCCCGACGCCGCAGATGCCCCAGTCCAGTGCGATGCCCTCGTTCATCAGGCGGTCGTGGTACATCGCCTGGTGCGCCCGGTGGAATCCGCCGACACCGAAGTGGACGACGCCTGGCGTGACGAGATCACGGTCGTAGGCCGGCACCGGCAGCCGCTCGCCCCAGTACGCCAGCGTCCGCGCGTTCAGCGGTTGCGGGGTGACGACGCCTGGGCCCTGGTTAACCTGCAAGGCGGGCGCCCGTCCCCGGGTGGAACGCGAAGATGTCTTCCAGTTGGACGTGGAACGTTACCTTTTGTCCTGGTATCGGTGGTTTACGCCCCTCGGCGCGCGCCACGACCGCGTTCCCGCTTTCGGCCAGCCGCACATGCAGCAGAGAGTCGGCGCCAAGCTCTTCAACCAGCATCACCTCGCCGCCCAGCTCCCCGGATCCGTTCGCCAGGTGCAGGTGCTCCGGCCGGATGCCGATGACGAGCTCGCTGAGGCCCGCGGTCGAGGCTGCGGCGCGGACGGCGGCCGGGAGGGGCAGCGTGGCGCCCGCCAGCCGGGCGCCGCCATCGGTGAGCGGGACAGTCTGCAGGTTCATCGCGGGCGAGCCGATAAACCCGGCGACGAACTCGTTCACCGGGTTGTCGTAGAGCTGCCGCGGCGTTGCGCATTGCTGCAACTGCCCATCGCGCAGCACCGCCACCCGGTGACCCATGGTCATCGCCTCCACCTGGTCGTGGGTCACGTAGACCGTGGTGATCCCGAGACGGCGTTGCAGCTCGGCGATCTGGCCGCGGGTCTGCACCCGCAGCTTCGCGTCCAGGTTGGACAGCGGCTCGTCCATCAGGAAGACCTTGGGCTCTCGCACGATGGCCCGTCCCATCGCCACCCGCTGCCGCTGGCCGCCGGACAGCTGCTTGGGCTTGCGTTCGAGCAGCTGGTCGTCGAGGTCAAGCAGGCGGGCGGCTTCCCGCACCCGTCGGTCCCGTTGTTCGCGGGGAACGCGCTGCATCTTGAGCGCGAAGCCCATGTTTTCCGCGACCGTCTTCTGCGGGTACAGGGCGTAGTTCTGGAACACCATCGCGATGTCCCGGTCCTTGGGGGGAACGAAGGTGACGTCCCGGTCGCCGATCTCGACGGACCCGCCGTCGAGGGGCTCAAGACCGGCGAGCATGCGCAGCGCGGTGGTCTTGCCCGAGCCGGACGGCCCGACCAGGACCATGAACTCGCCGTCCTCGATATCCAGGTCCAGAGCGTCGACCGCGGGCGGCGCGCCCTTCGCGTACACGCGGCTCGCCGATACGTATTTCACCTGAGCCATCGGGGACCTCCGCCCAGTGCGGCGCCGGATGCGCGGCCGTTCACTTGATTGCTCCCATGGAGAGGCCGCGGACCAGCGAGCGCTGGGCTATCCAGCCCACCAGGATCACCGGAACCGAGGCAATCGTTGCTGCCGCCGACAGGTGCGCGATGTACAGCCCTTCCTGGGGGACGGAACTTATCAGGTACATCGGCATGGTCGCGGCATTGGTGACCGTCAGGTTAAGCGCCAGGAAGAGCTCGTTCCACGCGAAGATCACGCAGATGAGCGCGGTCGATACCAGCCCGGGCGAGATAATGGGCAGGATCACGCCGGTGATCTCCCGGATGCGCCCCGCGCCGTCCAGCCGCGCCGCCTCGAGCAGTTCTCTGGGCACCTCCAGCATGAAGGAACGGATCATCCAGATCGCGAGCGGAAGGTTCATCGCGGTATAGAGGATGATCAGCAGCCAGATGCTGTCGAGCAGGTGCAGGTGCAGGGCAATGACATAGAGGGGGCCGATCGCGGCCACGATCGGCAGCATCTTCGTGGAGATGAAGAAGAAAAGCCCGTCGCGCCAGTGCTTGACCGGATGCACGGACAGGGCGTAAGCGGCGGGGACGCTCAGCAGCACCACCAGGATCGTGGACCCGACCGTCGCGACCACCGAGTGGGTCAGGAAGGGGCCCATGCCCGAGAAGACCAGGCGGAACTCCGACAGGGTGGGTTTGAAGATGAACTGCGGCGGCCAGGTTTCGGCGGCGGACTCCGGCTTGAACGCCGTGATCACCATCCACAGCACCGGCAGGAAGAACGCGATCGCCACCACCCACGCGACGATCCCCCAGCCCGCCCGCCCCGACATCTCGCGGAGCCTTTGTGGCCTGGGGCGCCCGGAGTGGCCGGGCCGCAGCGGCAAGGCGGTCATCCCGATGCCTCCTCGAACTGGAAGACCCGCGCGAACATTCGCAGCGCGAAGGTGGCCACGATGATCGTCAGGATGACGGTGACCACGCCTGCCGCGGCCGCCCCCCCGACGTCGAACGCGAAGTTCACCTGCTGGTACAGGTAGAAGGGGAGGTTGGTGGTAGCGGTCCCTGGGCCGCCGTTGGTCATCAGCCTGACCGCGTCGAACGCGTTGACCAGGTAGATCGAGCCCAGCAGGATGCCGAGCTCGATGTAGGGCCGCAGATGCGGCAGCGTGAGCTCGCGGAACGTGGCGAGTGCCCCGGCCCCGTCGACCTTCGCTGCCTCCAGGGTGTCGGACGGCTGGCTCTGCAGGCCCGCGAGCACGATCAGGGTCATGAACGGCGTCCACTGCCAGATCATGACCACGATCACCGAGCCCAGCGCGTGCGTGCTGAGCCAGGCCACGTGATGGACGCCGAACGGCTCCAGCAGGTAGTTCAGCAGCCCGAAGTTCGGGTCGAGCATCGGTCCCGCCCACACCAGCGCCGCCGCCGCGGGCATGACAAGGAACGGGGTGATAATCAGCGTCCGGACCACGCCCCGGCCGAGGAACTTGCGGTCAAGCAGCACAGCGAAGGCGATGCCCAGGAGCATGGCGAGGATCACGGAGGTGGCGGTCATCACCACCGACCGCACCAGCGAGCCCCGGAAGGCCGCGTTGGTGAAGACCGTGGTGTAGTTGCTGAAGCCGATGAAGTGCGCGGGAGCCGGGACGTCGAAGAAATAGCTCTGAAAGCTGTACCAGAGCGTCACCAGGAACGGGATCTGGGTGACGACCACGATGTAGATCAGCGCCGGGAGCAGGGGGAGGCGGCGCTGCCACCCCTCACGGCGGCTAACCCCGCGCGGCCGGAGCGCGACCTTGGGGGTCGGCGCCGCGCCAGTTTCGAGTACTGCCACTGCGGAGCCCTCCTCATGACGTGGCGGTACCGACGGGGGCCCCGGTCGGTCTGTGGTCCATCCCGGGGCCCCGTCGCGTGCGTGCTAACTTCCGCCGGCCAGTTCCGCGGGGGTGTACGCGGCGGCGTCCGCCTGGCTTGTCTTCAGCGCCTGGGCCACCGTCTCCGTTCCGGCGATCGCACCCGCGATCTGCTGGCCGACCTCCACGCCAAGGACTTCGAACTGAGGGATGTCGACGTACTGGACGCCGACGTAGGGCACCGGGTGCAGGGTCGGGTGATCCGGGTCCGTCGAGTCGATCGAGGCCAGCGTGATGCCCGCGAACGCCTTGGCTGCCTTCTGGTACTGCGGGTTGTTATACAGCGAGGTCCTGGTGCCCGGCGGGACCGCAGCCCAGCCGTACTTGCTGGCGACCAGCGAGTCGTAGGACTTCGAGGTGGCCCAGGACACGAACTTCCAGGCGGCGCCCTGGTTGGAGGTGCCCTGCGGGACGCCAAGCGACCATGTCCACAGCCAGCCTGAGGACTTCGTGAGGTCCGTCGGCGCGAACGCGTACCCGGTCTTGGAGGCCATGGACGGGTAGGTGGTCGCGATGGAGGTCGCCGCTACGGTCGCGTCGTACCACATCGCGCACTTGCCCTGCCCGTACAGCGTCAGCAGCTGGTTGAAGCTGTCGTTAGAGGCGCCGGCCTCGCCGTACTTGCGGATGAGGTTGACGTAGAAGTTGGTCGCGGCCTCAAATGCCGGCGAGGTGAGCTGCGGCTGCCACTTCTCGTTGAACCACTCGCCGCCGAAGGTGTTGACGACCGTGTCGAGCGCCGCCATGTTGTCGCCCCAGCCCGCCAGGCCGCGCAGGCAGATCCCCGACACCTTTCCTGGCTGGTTGAGCCTGGCCGCGAAGCTCTGGATCTGCGTCCAGGTCGGGTGCTGCGGCATGGTGAGCCCGGCCTTGGCGAACAGGTCCTTGCGGTAGTACACCATCGACGACTCGCCGTAGAACGGCACCGCGTACAGGTCGCCCTTGTAGGACAGCGCCTTCGCGATCGGCGGGAGCAGGTCGCCGGCGTCGTAGCTCGGCTCTTTCGCGATGAACTGCGTGGACAGGTTGTCCAGCCAGCCGTTCTTCGCGAACAGCGGCGTCTCGTAGGGGCCGATCATGATGACGTTGAACGCGTTGCTGTGCGTGCTGACGTCTTTTTCGATCGCTGCCCGCAGGTCGGCCTCGGTGTACGTGGCGAACTTGACATTGATTCCCGGGTACTTCTTCTCGAAATTCGACTTAGTCAGCGGGATCATCTGGCCGGTGATCAGCGGGTTGGACACCACGGCCACGGTCACCGTGCCGGTGCTGCCGGTACTGCCAGTGCTGCTACTGCTGCCCGAACAGGCGGCTACCGCCACCATGGCGGCTGCGCAGCCGATTGCCCCGAGCACCCGGGGCCTGAACCGGAGATAGCTCATGAACGAACCTCCGAAACGGTGAGAAGGGTGTGGCGGGGAGGCAGATCTCCGCGCGCTCCTGATCCTCCGGCAGCGGGTCGAACTTGCTGCCGGCCCCGGGCACCTCCGCCATAGGCCGCGAGGCCAAGACCGGCAGCCACGAGGACCCCGGCAGGGCGGACGCCCCGCGATGTTCCGATCCTCATGAAGAATCTCCTAGCTGCCGTGACTGCGTCCCAGCGCTATGCTCATCTGAGCGGAGAACACTCATATGTGAACATGACCACACACTGAGCTGGCCGCTAGGCAAAGTCAAGAAAAGCTGCGAATATGAGATCTATGCGCTCAAATGAGCGGACAGCTCGGCTGGACCGGAGGGGCACATGACCGGGTTGTCGGCCGAGCGGCCGTCCGAAGTCGTCCTCGCGGCCCGGGTCGCGCGGCAGTTCTACCTTGAGGGCATCTCCAAGGTCGGCATCGCCGACCGGCTGGGCATCAGCCGGTTCCGGGTCGCCCGGCTGCTCGACTCCGCCCGGGAGACCGGGATGGTGCGCATCGAGATCGGGCTGCGCGGCGGGAGCCTGGACGCGGGCCTGTCGGCGGAGCTGTGCTCAGCCTTCGGGCTCAGGCACGCCTTCGTGTTCAACTTTCCCGACGACGACGAGCCCGCGCTACGGCGCCGCCTGGGCGAGGGGGCAGGCCAGGCGCTGATGGACATCATCACGCCCAGCGACGTCCTCGGCATGTCCTGGTCGCGCACGCTGAGCGGGCTCGCGGCCGCGCTGACCCAGATGCCGCCCTGCCCGATCGTCCAGCTGACCGGTGCGGTACCGCCGCCCGATGGCCGGGACCTGCTCGACCTAGTCCGCGGCGTCGCCCGCATCGGCGGCGGCCCGGCGCACGTCTTCTATGCGCCGATGATCCTGGCGGACGCGCAGACGGCCGCGGCGGTTCGCCGCCAGGCCGACATCGCCGGGGCCTTCGCCCTCGTGCCATCGGTGACGATGGCCGTGGTGGCCATCGGGAGCTGGGCGCCCGGACTGTCGACGATCTATGACGGCATCACGCCGGCCGAACGCGACGCCCTAGCCGGGCTGGGGGTGTGCGCCGAGCTGGCCGGGGTGTTCATCGGCGAGGACGGCAGGCCCGTCGCGACCCCGCTGGACAGCCGCATGATCGTGACGCCAGGCCCGGCGCTCGATCGGATCCCGTTCGTCCTTTCCGTCGCTTATGGCGTCTCCAAGAGCCCTGCGGTCTTCGCTGCGATCCGAGGGGATATGGTCCATGGCCTGGTCACCCATGCAAGTCTCGCCCGCGCCCTGCTCAGCCTGGCTGACGGACGGGGCGGCAGACGCTAGCCCGCACGGGCTCCAGGCCGACGGCGTGCTGCCCGGCGGCCCGCTGCCGGGAGGGACCGCCAACCGCGGCCTCGTTATCCGCGTCGGCGAAACCGTGATCAGGCCGACCGCGCCCTGCCGGCACGCCACCCACGCACTGCTTGCCCACCTCTCGGTGGTCGGCTTCGACGGCGCCCCCCGCGTCCTGGCGGTCAGCGCCGCCACCGAGATGCTGACCTACATCGGCGGCCAGGCCGCGGTACCGCCCTTGCCGGTGGATACGCTCACCGATGCCGCCCTGGTGAGCGTGGCCGAACTGCTGCGCCGCTATCACCTGGCAGCAGCGTCGTTCGACCCGGCGGGCTACCGGTGGCCCCGGCCGATCCCGGCCCGGTTCCGGACCGGCCTGGTCAGCCACAACGACGTACACCCGGCCAACCTGGTGTTCCGCGATGGCCGGGCCGTCGCGTTAATCGACTTCGACCTGGCCGGTCCCGGCAGCGCCGCCTGGGACTTCGCCGCGGCCGCGCGCTCCTGGGCGCCGCTGCAGGACGACCAGGACATAGCCGACAGCCGGCAGGGCCGCGCGCTGGAGAGATTCCGGATCTTCGTTCAGGCCAGCGGGCTGACCCGCGCCGAGCGCCGTCACGTGGCCGAGATGGTCATAGCCAACCACGACTGGACCTACGCCATCGTCACCGAGGCGGCCACCGCCGGGCACCAGGGATTCGCCGACCACTGGCGTTCGGTGGCGGAGCCGGCCGCCCGGGCTCGGCACTGGTGCCAGCGGCATCAGCGCGACCTGCTCGCCGCGGCGCGCTGACCGCACTGCGGGGAACTGGCAGGGGAAGGGGCCGACGGTAGCTCGGCGGTAGAGGTCGTCGGTCTCTCCTGCTCCCGGTAGACGTAGGCTCTGATTGGTTCCAGCTGCGTCCACGCTTGTCCAGGCGCGTTGTTAGCAAATCGGTTAGCAAGATCAGGTTAGCAACCGGCGTGGCGGGCTGCTCGCCGTCAAGCGCCCGGCGCGAGCGGTATGCCAGGCGAATGGGCGTCCGTATATGGCGGGGTTACTCCGGCCAGCCTGAGGATGCACAGGTGACATCTGATGTGATCACTCTTCCCGGCGGCAGACGGCTGAGCTGGCATGAGTTCGGTGACCCGGGCGGGGCACCGGTTCTCTACACGGCGGGGACACCGGTGTCGGGCCTGGGCGGAGCCTGGTATGACCAGAGGGCCCGGGCATCGGGCCTGCGCTGGATCTCGCCGGACAAGCCCGGCTACGGCGGCTCGGATTACCAGCGGAAGCGGAGCCTGATCGGCTGGGCTGATGACCTGACCGCGCTGGCTGGTCATCTGCGCCTGGACCGGTTCGCGCTGGCGGGTGAGTCCGGCGGTGGCCCGTTCACGCTGGCCGCTGCGCACCAGCTGGCCGGCCGGGTCAGTGTTGTCGCCCTGATCGCGTCGTCGGGAGGGCTGCGCAGCCGGGCCGAGCGAGCGGGCCAGCAGGCGAGGATCCGGTTCTATGGCTGGCTCGCCAGGAACGCGCCGGCGCTCAACGCGGTCCCGTTCACGGTGATGAGGTGGTCACTGGCCAGCCCGGCGAGGCGGGAGCGTTCCCTGCGCCGCGCGATGGCCGCGGCGCCGGAGACCGCGCCTGCCGGCCTGCGCATAGAATTCGAAGCCGTCGCTGACGCGCTAAGGCAGGGTCCGCGCGCCGCAGTGCAGGAGGTCGCCTTGCTCAGGTCCCCGTGGCCGTTCCCGCTCAGCGAGGTCACCACGCCGGTGCACCTGTGGCACGGTGCCCTGGACACTAACGTGCCGATCGCCAGCGCGCGCCGCCTCGCGCGCGAGCTCCCGGACGCTACCCTGCACGTCAGCGACTCGTCAGACCACGATATCGGCCACCACCGCAGTGACGAGATCACGTCTGTGCTCGCCTCCTACGTGAAATAGAGCGCGGGCCAGCGAAGGGAGTAGTTCTTCGCCGGGATGCCGTCAATCACGGTCCGGTCCGGGCCCGGTGCCCGAGGGCCGCCGCGAGCGGGCCTGAGCAAGACTTTCGGCTCCCGGCCTGGCTCCCGCACTTCCAGCCGCCTGTCGCGCATGCCGGTTGTGACGCCTCGTCTGGCTGGCGTATTCTGCCAGTTGGCAGCCATGTCTGCCTGATCCGAGCTACGCCAGCCCGGCGCTGGTGGTAGTGCCTGAGGACAAGAGCGGCACAGCCCTCGCGTGGATTCCTCCCTTCCATCGTGATTTCCTCTATGCGGTGGCCAGGCGCCGGGACGCGGCCACCGGGGCAGAGGCACGATGTCGCACGACAAGATCAGGGCAGCAGCCCGCAAGCGCATGGCGGAAACAGGCGAGCCGTATGCCACCGCCCGGCGTGAGGTCATCAAGGATTACCAGGCGGCCGGAGCCGCCTCGTCCTCCACGCGAGATGGTTCGCTATCAGCTACAGCGATATGGGCCGGATTTCCCTGTGGGATGAGACACGGCGGGGTGGGGGCCCGGGACGCGGGGGCGTGCAGGTCGACTCGGCAGTGCTGCGGGTTCGGGTGCCCGATTTCCATCTGGACATCCCCCGCGGCTCGGTGCGATCGGCCGCCCGTTCTGATCACCAGACCCGGGGGACGATCGGGGTACACGGCCGCCGAGGGCGCTGGCTGGTGAACGGCTCGCATGACGGCTTGGTCGAGCTCGTCATCGATCCGCCCTGCTACCTGCCCCGGCAACTCAGCACAGTTTTCCGCAAGGTGGAGGTCCGCTCACTGATCATCAGCCTCGTCGACCCCGGCGACTTCATCGCCGCGGTTCAGCGGACCGGCAGTCACTCGTAGGCGAGCTTGCGAAGGGAATGGTCGAGGAGGCTTGACTTATCCGCTAGGTACCTAGCATAGTTTGTTAGGTGGCTGACAAGCTGGGAGACGCAGAGATCATAAGTCGTTGGGCGTGACCGAGGAAATATCGCGGCGCAGGTCGACCGTGACGGACCCGGTCCTGGGTTTACACGCCCTAGGGTCCGAGCCACCTTAACTTGTGCGCCCCGGACGGGGTCATCGCAGTCAGCGTGGGTCACGCGGCGCACGCCGGGGACGCCTCTTGCAGATCGAGATGGTGACGCTGAGGCGGATCGTGGCGAAACTCGTGCGAAGGCGTTGCAGATCAAACGCCTGACGCCGACAGCCGCGTTTGGCGGCAATCTTCAGCACCGGTAGTGCAACTGGCGCAGCATTAACCACGGGTTCATGAACAAAAGGAGATTACTATGCACGACAAACGCGTCGCCCTGGTCACCGGAGCCAATCAAGGAGTCGGCCTTCAGGTCGCCAAGGAACTCGTGGCGAGCGGCCTCACTGTGCTGGTCGGGTCACGCAATTTCGAGCGCGGTGATGCTGCGGCAAAGGACATCGGGCCGGGCGCCATCGCGCTCCAGCTCGACGTGACGGATGGGGCTTCGATCGCCGCCGCAGCGGAGCGCATCCGCAAGGAGCCCGGCCGCCTCGATCTGCTGGTCAACAACGCGGGCATCTCGAAGACGACGGAGCGCAGGCTGGGTTCACCGGAGTACGCAGCGTCGTCGCAAGCGAGCAACGCGTCCCTCGATGAAATACGCGCCGTCTGGGAGACCAATGTGTTCGGCGTCCTCGCCGTCTACCAAGCGATGCTGCCGCTCCTGCGCGAATCGTCGGACGCCCGCATCGTCAACGTGTCGAGCGGAGTTGGATCGCTCACGACGAACGCGGACCCCGCCTACCCGTACCACGCCATGTTCGGCCCCATTTATCCTGCGTCCAAGGCAGCTCTCAACGCTATGACACTCGCCATGATGGTCGAGCTGGAGTCGACCGACATCAAGATTAACTTGGTCTCGCCGGGCTTTACCAAGACGAACCTCAACGGATACGCGGGCACGGAGTCTGTCGAGGATGGCTCCCGCG
>PMSW01000035.1:16380-16591 GCA_003168215.1 Actinomycetota bacterium | reverse complement strand
GCCAGGCGGCCTGCCGGCGCCTCGCGCCCGCGGTGGTAGCCGCCGCCGACGGCCTCGCTGCCGCCGCCGCAGCAGGCTAGCGAAACCCGCCGCCGTCTGGCGGGCCGCCGCAACCAAGCCACTCCCGCGGGCCGCCGGCGCCCGGCCCGATGAGAGTGACCCTCATCGGGCCGGGCGCCCCGGTCGGCAGCTAGCAGAGCTGGTGGATCCA
>PMSW01000035.1:0-16341 GCA_003168215.1 Actinomycetota bacterium | reverse complement strand
ACCGCGGCCGTGCCGCAGGCGAACACCTCGGTGAGGTCGCCGGATGCGCATCCGGTACGCCACTGACTGACCGAGATCTTGCCCTCTTCGGCCGGAACGCCAAGATCGGGGCCGAGCTTCAGCAGCGAGTCCCTGGTTATCCCCTGCAGCAGCGTCCCGGTCGGTGCCGGGGTCATGATCCGGGCCTCCGCGCCCGAGCCGTAGACGAAGAACAGGTTCATCCCGCCCATCTCCTCGACCCAGCGGTGCTCGGCGGCGTCCAGCCAGACCACCTGGTCGCAGCCGTTCCTGGTGGCCTCGAGCTGGCCGGCGAAGGAGGCGGCATAGTTGCCGCCGCACTTCGCCTCGCCGGTGCCGCCCGGCGCCGCGCGCGTGTAGTCCTCAGAAAGCCATACCGAGACGGGCTTGACTCCCCCGCTGAAATAGCCGGCTACCGGCGATGCGATCACCGAGAACAGGTACGAGGACGAGGGCTGGTTCACCCCGAGGCCCCGCTGAGTCGCGATCATGAACGGCCGCAGGTACAGGCTGTGACCGGCGGCAGTCGGCACCCAGTTCCGGTCCTGCCGCACGAGCAGCTCGATAGCCTGGACGAAGGCCCGCTCCGGCAGCTCGGGCATGGCCATCCTGGCAGCCGACAGGTTGAATCTTGCGGCGTTCGCCTGCGGCCGGAACGCGACGACCGGCCCGCCAGCCTGGACGTAGGCCTTCAGCCCTTCGAAGATCTCCTGCCCGTAGTGCAGCACCGACGTGGCCGGGTCGAGGGTGATCGGGCCGTAGGGCTGCAGCTGGCCGTCGTGCCAGCCGCGCTCCGCCGACCAGCGGATGGTGACCATGTGATCGGTGAATACCTCGCCAAATCCCGGCACCGCCATGATCCGATCCCGCTCCGCAGCCGGGACGGGACGGTCGCAGACGTGAATATCGAACTCGATATCGGGGCTCTGGCTGGTCATCGACGTTCCTCCTGGTCTTTCCCCGGTCAGGGGCCGGACTTTCCCGGGTCAGTGATTGCCTGTCGCGCTGGCGGCTGCGGCGTCACGGGCGGCACCGGCNNCGGCACCGGCGTCACGGGCGGCGTCGGCGTCCCCGCCGTTATCGCGACGGTCCAGGGCTATCTGTACGGCTTGCAGCGCCAGCAGCGAGTCGTCGCTGCCGGCGGCGGGCGGGTCCGGGTTCGCGGGGCTGGTCTCAGACATGGCAATTCTCCTGATGCAGGCGTGCGGGGTGACTTGTCAGGCTCCCAGCTACGGGCCGAGCCGCCGCCTCAGGTTTCCGTGCCGCAGGAGTTCATCGGTCCCGGAACGCCGTCTCCGTCCGTATCGGTCATTGCCGATAACCCGGAGAATAAGCGTGTGAGCGGCCAGCGTCTCAAAGGGTTGCGGCCAGCACCTCAACCCGTAGCGGGTTGCTGGCCTGCCCTGATCAGGTCCCGCTACGGCTGCTAAGGATGAGTACGTAGCGCCGCATGTTGAAGACATGGTACCGGACAACGCCGATGTTTGTCGTGCGGCCCGGCTCCCGGCCGGACCCGATGGCAACCCGCAGCACGGCAGTGTGCCCGCAGAAATCAGTGCAGGTGGATGAGGACCACGTCCTTGAGCGCGACCATCACCAGGCCCAGCGCGGCGGCAGCGGATGCGACCGCAAGCTGCTGCCTGCCGCGCAGGCGCGCAGCGCGCCCGGCGCTCCATCCGTAGAGCACCAGCTCCGCGACGGCCGCCGCCAGCCCGGCGTTGGCTGCAGCCGGTGCCGAGGCCCCGAGCAGCCACGCCAGGATCAGGAGCAGCAGCGGGATGAAGGACGCGCTGACCATCGGCCACGTGGCCGCCAGCGCGGCACGGACGTAAGGCCACGTCGGCAGGTGCCCGTCGGCAAGCTGCTCGCCCAGGATCTCCGCGTACTCCTCGGCGACCCAGTAGACGGACAGGGTAACCACAATGGAAACGACCAGGTCAGGAACGGACAGGCGGTCCCCGGCGGAGCTGAGTATGGCGGCGGTGACGATCGTCCCGTACACGCCGACGGCACGTTGCCGCCCGGGCGACCTGACCGATGGCCCTGGCTCGGCACCGGCGCCCGCTGGTCCCGCCATGGCTGCCCTCCCGTCAACGGCTCGCCGGGTGATCGTCTCACGAGGTCCCCGGCTCCCGCTGCGCTGCGCTGCCGCGATGGAGGCCCGCTGCGCACGCCGGGGACGGCACGGCCGCTCGCCACCGGCGATTCAGCCCGACGCTGAAACGGGGCATTGACCGCCAGCCTCCGGGCCAGGCTGGTGCGCAAGGTGACAGTGCAAGGTGACCGTGAGGAATCGTGCATGACGGCACCGCCAGCTCGATGACGGCACCGCCAGCCGTTCCCGGCGAAGCGGGCCTCGTGCCCCAGCGGGCCGGCGGCCTGCTGCGGCAGCGAGACTTCCGGCTGTTCTGGACTGGCGAGACCATCAGCCAGCTCGGCGACACCATGGCAAGGGTCGCCATGCCGCTGCTGGCGGTGCTCGTCCTGCATGCCAGCACCTTCGTGGTGACCCTGCTCACTGCCACCGCGTATCTGCCCTGGCTGCTGATCGGCCTGCCGGTCGGTGCCTGGGTGGACCGCCTCCGCTGCCGGCCGCTGATGATTGCCTGTGACCTGGTGGCGGCGGTGCTGTACGGCAGCCTGCCGGCGGCTGCCTGGCTGGGCGTGCTGACCATCGGCCAGGTCGTCGCCGTGGCCCTGCTGGCGGGCTGCGCCGACGTGTTCTTCGGTACGGCCTACCAGGTCTACCTGCCCTCCATCGTCACCACTGGCGAGCTGGTCGAAGGCAACGCGAAGCTGCTGGGCAGCGCATCCGCGGCGGCGATCGGCGGCCCGGGCGCGGCCGGCTTGCTGGCCGGAACCATCGGCTCCGCCGCTGCCCTGCTCGCCAACGCGATCAGCTTCCTGGTGTCGGCGGCGTGCCTGCTGAGGATCCGCGGCGGCGGTGCGCGGATCATCCCCGTTCCGGGCAGCCGGACCGGAATCCGCCGCGAGATCGCCGAGGGCGTGCGGTACGTCGCCGGTGATCCCTACCTGCGCCCGCTGACCATCTGGGCGTCCCTGGTCAACCTCGGCCTCACCGGATACGGGGCGCTGGCCGTCGTCTTCCTCGTGCGGACGGTAGGGCTCGGGCCAGGGCCGGCCGGCCTGCTGCTTGCCGCCTCGGGCGCTGGCGGCCTGCTCGGCGCCCTGGTCGCACGCCGGATCGCCGCCCGATTCGGAACCGCCAGGACCTTGCTGCTGAGCGCGCTCGGCGCGCTGCCGTTCGGCCTGCTCATCCCGCTCACCGGGCCTGGCGCGCGACTCGCCTTCTTCGTGTCGGGACTGCTGATCTCCGCCAGCGGCGTCGTGGCCGGCAGCGTCATACTCGGGAGTTTCCGGCAGACGTACTGCCCGCCGCAGTTGCTCGGCCGGATCACCGCGACCATGCGGTTCCTGCTGGTCGGCACTAACCCGCTCGGCGCGCTGATGGCCGGCGGCCTGGGCACCTGGCTCGGCGTCCGCCCGGCTCTGTGGATCATGATCGGCATCGCCGTGCTCTCCGGGGCGCTCCTGCTGACCCGCACCTTCCGCGGACTAAAGGATCTTCCAGCCGCGCCGCCAGGCGCCGCTGCCGCCACCGCGCAATCCTGACGCCCGCTGGGCGGCTGAGGCCGCTGGCTAGCCGGGCCTGGTCAGGAAGTGCGGTCCGCACCTGGTGAGCTGCGCGCGCCAGCTTGTACGACTGCGGTGGCGCGGTGCGGAGCGCGGGTTCATCCCGGGGTGGGTCGACTGGCGCCGGGCGGGCGGCTAGCGTCACGGTGTATGCGGCCGATTCCTGTCCGCCAGTGATGGCGGCACGCGGCACGGACCAGCTCACCGCCGCCAGGATGGCCGCGGAAGGTCAGCTGCCGTCCCGGATCGCGGGCAGTCTGGGTGCCCGGATGCAGACCCTGCTGCCCAGCGGCGCCGCTCGTCATTACCACGAGGCGCGGCGGCTGATCTTGCGGCACACGCTGCTGAGCGATGCCGTGCTGGCCCTGCTGGCGGCAGTGGTCAGCACCCCGTGGCTGGCTACGACGCATCCGGGCGCTGGCTCGTGGCTGCTGCAGGCCTGCCTGCTGGTGCCGCTGGCGTGGCGCAGGCGCTATCCGGACGGCGTGTTCGCGGCGTTGTGCGTGGTGGCGCTGATCCAGTGGCTCGCCGGGATCGTGCTAGTTGCCGACCTGTCCTTGCTGGTTGCGCTGTCGACGCTGGCCACCTACCGGCCGCGCCGCACGGCCCTCATCGCGGCTGTTGTCCTGGAGATAGGCGCGGTCATGGCGTCGGTGCGGTGGAGCCTGGCGGGATCGTGGCTCAGGTCGCTGGTATTCCTGTCCGGTCTCATCGCTGCCGCGCTGCTGCTTGGCGTGAGCCTGCGGGCCCGGCGGGCTCTGGTCGCGAGCCTGACGGAGCGGGCTGAGCGCCTGGAGCAGGAGCGGGACCAGCGGGCCATGATCGCCGCCGCGGCCGAGCGCACCCGGATTGCCCGGGAGATGCATGACGTCATCGGGCACCAGCTGGCAGTTATCGTCTCCCTGGCCGAGGGAGCCGCGGCCAAGCTGGTGACGGATCCGCCGCGGGCCGCCGCCGCGATCGCCAGCGTGGCCGATGTGGGCCGCCAGGCCCTGGGCGAGGCCCGCGGGCTGCTGGGCGTCCTGCGCGCCGACGGCACCAGCGACTGCCTGGAGCCGCAGCCAGGACTGGCCCGCCTGGCTGACCTCGTTGCGCAGGCCAGGACGACCGGCCTGCAGGCCACGCTCGTCTGCGCCGGGGAGACCGCCGGGTTGCCGGCGGATGTCGAGCTCGCCGTCTACCGCATCGCCCAGGAGGCGATCACCAACACCCTTAAACACGCCATTGACCCCGAGACGGTCGCCATCCGCGTCACGGTCGGGGACACCGGCATCGACATCGCCGTGACCGATGACGGCCGGCCAGCCCCCGGCCCGGCTAGCTCGCGTGGCCTGCGCCCGGATCGCCGGGCGCCCGCGCGGCCTGCCCAGGCCGGGGCAGCAGGACACGGCCTGACCGGGATGCGGGAGCGAGCGCGGGCCTGCGGCGGATCGGTAACCGCGGGCCGCGAAGGCGGCGGCTGGGCTGTCCGGGCTCACCTGCCCAGGGTGGCAAGGTGAGCGTCCGGGTACTGCTGGCGGACGACCAGGCCCTGCTGCGCAGCGGCTTCCGGATGGTCCTGGAGGAGCAGGACGGCATCGAGGTCGTTGGCGAGGCCGCCGATGGCGACGAGGCCGTCGCCCGGACGCTGGAAATGTCCCCCGACGTCGTGCTGATGGACGTGCGCATGCCCGGCAGCGACGGCATCGAGGCCACCCGGCGGATTGTCGAGCAGCGCCCCGCGACCCGGGTGCTCATTCTCACCACCTTTGACCTCGACGAGTATGCCTTCAGCGCCCTGCGATACGGGGCCAGCGGTTTCCTGCTCAAGGACGCGCAGCCAGCGGAGCTGGCCGCGGCCATCCGCTCGGTCGCCGACGGCGACGCGGTGCTCGCCCCTGGCGTCACCCGCCGGCTTCTCGACGCATACGCCCGCCGCCTGCCCGACCTTCGCCCGGGCAGTGACCCGTCGGCGGACCAGGGACTGGCGCTGCTCACCGAGCGCGAGATCGAAATTCTGGTAGCGGTCGCCGGCGGCCTGTCCAACCAGGAAATCGCCGCGAAGCTCTTCCTCGCCGAGGCCACCGTCAAGACCCACCTGGGCCGGATCCTGCTCAAGCTCGGGCTACGGGACCGGGTCCAGGCCGTCGTCTACGCCTTCCGTACCGGCCTGGTCAGGCCCGGCGCCCCAGAGTGATATCCGGCTCCGGGCCGGTGGCAGCGGGCCGCTGGATGTCCTTACGGGCGATGGCGAGGTAGGCCACGAGGATAACGATGGCGAGGGTCAGCACCGCGCTGGTCGGCCCGTCGCCGAAGTTGATGCCGCTGATCGAGTGGGGCTTGCTCATGTAGTCGGCAAACGAGGCGCCGAGCGGGCGGGTGACGACGTAGGCGAACCAGAACGCGGTGATCGGATTGAGTCCGAAGCGCCACCAGGCGACCGCCGGGATCGCGATGATCACCGCGAAGATAATGCCGGACGCCAGGTAGCCGAGGTTCAGGGCGGTCGCCGTGAAGTCGCCGAGCGCGGTGCCGAGGGCGAAGGTGGCAAAGACCGTGGCCCAGTAGTACATCTCCCGCCGGGTCGTGATGATGCTGTGAATGGACAGCGTTCCCTCACTGCGGTACCACCGCCAGAAGATGACGGCGAGCACCGCGGCCCACAGGATCGTCGTTCCGGCATAGGGGATGCCGACGACTAGGTGCAGGGTGTCGGACACCCCGGTACCGAAGATCGCGATGGCCAGCGCCAGGAACCAGTAGGCGGCCGCGACGTAACGACGGGTGCGGAACTGCACCCAGAGCGCGACGGCGATCAGGAGCAACTCGACTGCCGCGCCCGTCGCGATGTGGTGGCCCAGGTAATCCGACGTCGCCTCCCCGCCGGCGGTAGTCAGCAGCTTGACTATCCAGAACATGACGCCGATCTCTGGCACTTTCGCCGCGAGCGGCTGCTGGCAGATCCGGCGGGCGAAGGTGCGCACGATCAAGTCCTCTCTGGTGCACGGCGGCACGAACGCCGATCCTAGGTACCGCTGCTGCCGCTTCGGCTGTGACGGCCCGGCTGGGGTGTCCCGCCGTCGGCGGGCTGCCGGACCGGTGCGAGGCGGACGAGGACGTTGTAGGTGATCAGGGCGATGGCCAGGTGCATCGTGGCCAGCACGAGCACTGCCCGGCCCGGTTGCCCTTCCAGCCAGATCGCCAGATCCGGAAGGAGCAGGAACGCGGATACCAGGACGGCGAGGCGGACGAAAACCCATCGCGGATCCGACGTCAGCCGGGCTACGACGGGCCAGGCCAGGCAGGCGATGACGACGCCGATGACGGTCAGTTTCGAGTAGTCAGCAAACTGGAAGTGCACGTAGCCCCTGGTAGCCGGGAACACGGCTGTGCCGGCCCGGGTGAGCAGCGCATCGGCCAGCAGGCACAGGCCCACGCTCAGCACGGTCGCGGCCGCGACGGCCGCGACATGCGGGCCGCGGTGACCGGGCGACGGATCAAACCGGGCCAGCGATCTGGCCCGGTTCACGAGCGGGGACTGCATCACGCTGCTGCTCCTCCGGAAATCCGACGTCGCCTGCCCCGGCCTGGCAGCTCCGCCACCAGGCCCGCAGGCCCGCGGATAGCCGCCACGGCGACCAGCGAGGCGGCCGGCCCGTCAGTCGCGGAGGCCGACGATATGAAACCCGACGCTAGAGGTGTACCTGGCGCCGGTCGACCCACCCGGGGATGAACCGCCTGTCCGCGCCGTGCGACCGCAGTCGTACGTCGGAGTTGCGTCCGTGAATGTCGGTGCTCGATGTCTGCACGGCATCGCGGCACCAGAGCATCACGGCGTCAGGGCGAAACGGCGTCATGGCGGCAGGCACGGCGACGCCGGCGTCACAGCGATGCCAGCTCGCCGGCGAGATCATCGAGCCCCAGCGAGCCGAGCGACAGCGCGGCCATATGCCACGCCTTGAGGTCGAAGTCGCCGCCATGAGCCGCCCGGGCGGCCTGGCGCCCGGCCAGCCAGGAACGCTCGCCGAGCTTGTAGGTGATGGCCTGGCCCGGCAAGCCGAGATAGCGGATGATCTCGCTTTCGATAAACGCCCCGTCGCGACTGCTGTGGGCAGCGAGGAACTCGTGCGCCAGCTCCGGCGTCCACGTCTGACCCGCGCCGAGCGGTGAGTCGGCGGGGACCCTGAGCTCCAGGTGCATCCCGATGTCGATCACGACCCGGATGGCCCGCATCATCTGGGCGTCGAGATAGCCAAGCCGGGTCCCGGGGGCGGACAGATAGCCCAGCTCATCCATCAGGCGCTCAGCGTACAGCGCCCAGCCCTCAGTGCAGGCGCTCACCCCGCCGATGCTGGTCTGATACATCGACAGCTGCTCGGACAGGTGCGCCCACTGCGCCAGCTGCAAATGGTGGCCCGGGACCCCCTCGTGGTACCAGACGCTCACCAGGTTCCAGAGCGGGAACCTGGTACGGCCCAGCGTCGGCAGCCACGTCCGTCCGGGGCGGGAGAAATCCTGCGACGGCGGCGTGTAGTAGGGGGCGGCGGCGCTGCCCGGCGGGGCGATCCGCGCCTCGACCGCCCTGATCTGCACGGCCAGGTCGAAATGGGTGCCGTCGAGATCGGCGATGGCATCATCCATCATCTGCTGCAGCCGCTGCCGGATCTGCTCGACGCCGTCGACTGCCTCGCCATTCTCGTCCAGGTGCCGCATGGCCGCCAGCGCGGAAGCGCCGGGCAGCACCTGCTGGGCCTCGCCGCGCATCTGATCCAGCAGCGACTGGTATTCCGACCAGCCCCAGGCATAGACCTCGGCCGGGTCGAGGTCGGCGCCCGTCCAGCGGCGGGCGCACGCGCGATAGCGTTCCTCGCCGACTCCGTCCGGGATGCCCGCTGTGCGCGGCAGGTACTCAGCCGCCAGCCAGCGCCGCAAGCCGGCGACGGCCGACGACGCGGAGCCGGCCGCCTCGTCCAGGTCGGCCCGCAGGGCTGGCGGCACGCTCGCGTCGGCCGCGAAGTCGGCAAACCAGCCGCGGCCGCCCGCGGCGGCTGCCCATTCGTCAAGCTGCCCGATGGTGCTGCTGACCTGCCGCGGCGCCGCGAGCAGGCCGCGGCGGGTGCCTTCGGCCAGCGAGAGGCGGTAGCCGGCCAGGGCGTCGGCCACTCGTGCCATTCTCCGGGCGATGACCGCCCAGTCGTCCTCGGCGGCGGTTGGCATGATCATGAAGACGCCGCGCACCTGCTGGGCCGGCCCGAAGATGCTGGAGAGGTTACGCAGGTTCTCGCCTTGCCCGCTCAAGGCGAGCTCGGCCTCGAGACGCTCGCGCAGCAGCCGCGCGCAGCGCCGCTCGTCCCCGTCGGCTGGCACGGCTGCGCGCTCGGCCGAGTCCAGCCCGGCCAGCGTCGAGCGCGCCAGGTCATCGCTGGCCTGCTGCCCGGCTGGTGACAGGTCCGGCAGGCGATCCTCGCCGGGACGCAGGCCGAGCCGGCTGGCCACCAGCGGATTGAGGGCAGCGAGGGCGACGACGTAAGCGTCGGCCACGTCGCGCACGGGCCGGGAGGAGCTAAGCGTGTTATCTGGCATAGGCACATCCTGCCGGTAGGCCGGGCCGGGACGGCGGGCCGGGACGGCGGTGCCCGGACGGCGGTGCCCGGACGTTGCAGCCGGGGCGTTGCAGCCGCGCAAGCGGGCGCCCGCTGACCAGGCATGCCGTTGAGCACGGCCCGGATTCGGGTGGCTGAGCCCGGGCACTGGGGCGGAAGACTGCGTAAATTCTCAATTCTGGTGTCCTTATCCCGGCCCGGCAATCGTCCTGCTGATGAGGACGGCAACGGGCCGCCCACTGCGGAAGGAATCATCATGACGCTCTATGCCGCGCTGCTGTACTACCCGGCGGACAGTTACTGGACGACGCCGGAGGAGTCCGAGTGGTCGACTGACTACGGTGCCTTCGGCTTGGCGGCCGGCGCAGCGGGAGTTCTCCGCGGCGGGGAGGCCCTGCACCCGGTGGGCATGGCGACCACCATCACCTTCGCGGCTGGCAAGGACAGTGACCTCGTCATCACCGACGGCCCGTACGCGGAGGCCAAGGAGGTCCTCGCCGGGTTCTACCTGGTCGAGGCCGCTGACCTGGACGAGGCCACCAAGTGGGCCGCGCAGATCCCGGCCGCCTGGCGCGGCAAGGTCGAGCTGCGGCCGGTCGTGCCGATGAACGGGCCGAGCGTGCCCGCCGGCGGTTGACTCCGCAGCAGCGGCTGGCCGAGACGGTACGGGCGGAGGGCCGCCAGGTGCTGGCGACCCTCGTCCGGACCCTCGGTGACCTGCAGCTCGCCGAGGACGCGGTGCAGGAGGCCGCGGTTGCCGCGCTGCGGGCGTGGCCGGAGACGGGGGTCCCCGATGACCCTCGCGCCTGGCTGGCCGTCACCGCGCGGAACAAGGCCTACGACATGCTGCGCCGCGAGGCGGCGAGGCCGGTCAAGGAGACGGCGGCGGGCTGGTTCGCGCCGCAAGTGACTGCCGACCTGGCGCAGGAGGTGCTCGAGATGGTCGAGCCGGACAGCGTCGTGCGCGACGACCTGCTGCGGCTGGTGTTCACCTGCTGCCATCCGGCGCTCGCCCGCGAGGCCCAGGTTGCGCTGGCGCTGCGCACGCTCGCCGGGCTCGATGTTGCCGCGATTGCGCGCGGGTTCCTGGTGCCTGAGGCGACGATGGCCAAGCGCCTGGTGCGGGCGCGGCAGAAGATCGCGCACGCCGGGATCCCCTACCGCGTGCCCGCCGACACCGAGCTGCCGGAGCGGCTGCCGGCCGTCCTCGCCGTCGTGCACCTCATCGCGACCGAAGCGCACGCGCCGAGCGCCGGGGATGGCGTCGTGCGGGTCGACCTGGAAGCCGAGGCGCTCCGGCTGGCCCGGTTGCTCACCGACCTCATGCCGGGCGAGCCGGAGGTGATCTCGCTGCTCGCGCTGCTGCTGTTCACCGCCGCCCGCCGGCCGGCGCGCACCGGCGCGGACGGGCTGCCGGTGCTGCTGGCGGATCAGGACCGGTCCCGCTGGGATCACGCCGCGATCGGCGAGGCCTCGGTGCTGCTGGCCGAGGCAGTGCACCGCTCGGGCGGTGCCGCCGGGCGCTACCAGCTGCAGGCGCACCTGGCTGCCTGCCATGCCAGGGCGCTGAGCTGGGCCGACACCGACTGGACCCGGATCATCGGGCTGTATGACCTGATCCTGGGCGTGTCGGCCAACCCGGTTGTGGCGCTCAACCGGGCCGTCGCGGTGGCGCAGCGCGATGGCCCGGCAGCCGGGCTCGCCGCGCTGGACGGTGCCGGCGGGATGCCGCGTTCACATCTGTGGCATGCGGCCAGGGCTGATGCGCTGGAGCGCCTCGGGCGGGCTGATGAGGCACGGCGGGAACTGGGGGTCGCCGCGGCGCTGGCCCCCACCGGACCGGAACAGCGGCTGCTCGCCCGGCGACTCGACGCGCTCGTGTCCAGGGGCGCTGACGGGCCACTGAGGGGAACGCCCGGCTAGGCTGAGGCCGGAGGTGTCTGAGCACCTGGTGGTCTCCGCAGTCTTCAAAACTGCTGAGCCCGAGCATCTCGGGCTGGCGGGTTCGATTCCCGTCCACCTCCGCCAGCCAGAGCGGCCGCGCTGCCGCCCCGGGTCCGCGCCCGGGCACTCCCCCCTGGGTCCCGCGCCCGGGCGTGGCGGCCGGCCGCGGAAGCCGGAGGACTTCGAAGCGGAGGCGGACACCATGACTGTGACGACCAGCCGGCTGACGTCCTACGCTCACGGCGGCGGCTGCGCGTGCAAGATCGCGCCGGGCGAACTTGAGCGCATGGTCGCCGGGCTGCTGGTGGCCCCCCCGGCGAACCCCGAGTCCCGCCTGCTCGTCGGCCTTGACGATGGCGACGATGCGGCGGTCGTCTCCCTCACCGCGGCCGGTGACGTCGCGGTGATCAGCACGGTGGACTTCTTCACCCCCGTCGTGGATGACGCCTACGACTGGGGCCGGATCGCCGCCGCGAACGCCCTGTCGGACGTCTACGCCATGGGCGGGCGGCCGATTCTCGGGCTCAACCTGCTCTGCTGGCCCCGCGACGTGCTGCCGCTTGAGCTGGCGACAGAGGTTCTGCGGGGCGGCCTGGCCGTGGCCACCGAGGCCGGCATCCCGCTGGCAGGCGGGCACAGCGTGGACGACCCTGAGCCGAAATACGGGCTCGCGGTCACCGGGCTGGCTGATCCCGGGCGGCTGCTCCGCAACGACGCCGGGCAGGCTGGCCTGCCGCTCTCGCTCACCAAGCCGCTGGGACTGGGCGTGCTCAATAACCGTCACAAGGCGACCGGCGAGGTATTCGCCCAGGCGATCGACTGCATGACCAGGCTCAATGCCGGCGCCGCCGAGGCGGCGCTCGCGGCGGGCGCCGTCTGCGCCACGGATATCACCGGATTCGGACTGCTCGGTCACCTGTACAAGCTGGCGCGCGCCAGCGGGGTCACCGCGGTGGTTGACGCCGCCAGCGTGCCGTACCTGGCTGGCGCGCGCGACGCGGTCAGTGCCGGGTACGTCAGCGGGGGCACTCACCGCAACATGGCCTGGGTCGAGCCGCATACCCGGTTCGCCGCGACCGTCACCGAACCCGACCGGCTGCTGCTCGCTGACCCGCAGACCAGCGGCGGCCTGCTGATCGCCGGGGAGATCCCGGGCGCGCCGGTGATCGGCCAGCTGGTGCCGCGCGGTGAGTATGTCCTTGAGATCCGCTGACGCCCCGGCCCGGTGGATTCGGCAAGCCGACGCAGGCAGCGGCTAGCCGACCGCGACGAGCAGGCCGACCGCGACGAGCGCGATGCCCGCGAGGTAATCGGCGCCGGACTCGAGCACGGCCCCGATGCGCCGCCCGAACTCAAGGCCGATCACGCTCAGGCTCACGCTCACCACGGCGAACACTAGGACCGCCTGGACCAGCGATATGTGCTGAGCGCCGAGGCTGAACCCGACGACGAGGTTGTCCAGGGACAGCGCGAAGCCGGTCAGCAGCAGCCGCCCCGTCTTGGGCGGCGGCACCGGTGCCTGATTGCTGGCGCGAAATGCCTGGATAAGCTGCCAGGCGCCGATCGCGATGAGCAGGGCTCCGCCCGCATACCCGGAAATGCCGCCAACGGCCTTCGCGACTCCCTGGCCCGCCAGCAGGCCGACCAGCGGCATGCCAGCCTCAAAGACCCCGAAGATGATTCCCACCCTGACCCGGGTCGCGACGGTAGCACCGGACATGCCGATGCCGATCGATGCGCCGAAGTTACCGAACCCCACGGCCAGGGCGGCCAGGGTCAGCGCCAGCACCGAAGTATCCGTCCAGCAGGTAGCCCGGTCATCTTCTCGATCTTACTGGCCTGCCTGGCGGCCGGATTCCAGCTTGGGGGTTTACCGGGTAGCCCGCTGCGGAAGGCAAGGCCCGCACGGTCAGGGCGCGTCCTCAAATCACCACCCGGTGCTCGTCCTGCGCTAAGCACTGCATACCCACAGGAGTTACTGGCAGAACCCCGCCAGGATGGAGGGCCCGGATAACTGACGACAAGGCCGCCCGCGTCCGGTTGGGCTCTCCCGCAATGGCGGGCCAGCCCTGGCGGGCGGACATGCATAGCTGGCAGCATTGGATAGGGCTGCCGAGGCTGACACGGAGGTGCTTTGCCGCAGGACCGCGAACTGCTCAGGGCAACTTTCGACTCCGTAGCGCAGGACTACCATCAGGCGCGGCCCGGCTATCCCGAGGATCTCTACGACGCGCTGGTCGAGCAGGCGGGCCTGGCACCAGGTGACCGGCTCCTGGAGGTCGGCTGCGGCACCGGCAAGGCAACGATCCCCCTCGCCCGCCGCGGCTTCCGGATCACCTGCGTGGAGATCCGTCCCAGGCTTGTCGCGGCAGCCAGGCAGAACCTTGCCGGGCTCGTCAGCGCCGAGGTCATCGCGGCTGACTTCGAGACCTGGCGGCCCCGGCCGGCGGACGCCTTCGATCTGGTCTTCGCGGCGACGTCCTGGCACTGGATCGATCCCGCGGTGAAGTACCAGCTGGCCTGGCAGCACTTGCGTCCCGGCGGCCACCTGGCTGTCTGGACCGCGGCCCACGTGGTGCCCGCGGGCGGGGATACGTTCTTTGATGATCTCCATGAGGTGTATGACGGCATCGGCGAGGGCCTGCCGCCGGGCATCACGACGCCCCGCCCGGAGGAGCTGCCCCGCGGGACCGCCGAGATCGAGGCCAGCGGGCTGTTCGGGGACGTCACTGCATGCCTCTTCGACTGGGAGATCACTTACACGGCCGATGAGTACATCCGCCTGCTCGACACTTTCTCGGGGCATCTCGCCATGGCCGGGTGGAAACGTGACCGCCTGTACGGCGAAATCCGCCGCCGGCTGGCCGAGCGCCCGGATGGCCGGCTACGCCGGCACTGGGGAACGGTCCTGAGCGTGGCCCGGCGGCGTGACGATACGAAGCCAGTGCCGTGAGCGGCGGCTGTCATTGAAAATGCGCTTTAACGGGCCGTCCCGCTTACTGTGACCGGCAGAGGCTATGCCGGGCAGAGCCACTCCCCGGAACCCCGGACCGGCTGCTCGCCCTTCCTGTCGCCTGCGCCGCCGGGCGGCGGGTAACTGACCCGCAGGTTGAACGCATGCGGCGTCGGGCCGTGGCGGCGCAGGTACCGGACGCGCTCCTCGGCCTCGCTGGTGCTGGGACGGTGGCCGGCCGGAACCCACCAGCAGGCCAGGTACGCCTCGCGCATCGGGTGGAACCATTCCCGGCGCCGGCGCATGATCTGGCGGTGCATCTCGCCGAACACGAACGCGCCCAGGTGCTCGACGTCGGTCCAGACGGACATGTTCAGGATGACGCCGGCGCTGCCGGCCGCGTCCCATCCGAAGGCCTGGATCGCCGTCGCGTTCCCGTCCTCGGTCTGCAGCCGCCAGACGAAGCCAGGTGCCTGGTCAGCGGCCGCGTTGACCGGATCGAGCGCCGCCATGAACCCGGCCAGGACCGGCGAATCAACTGGAGCGGTCAGCCGGCCGATATTGACCTGCGCAAGCTCGAACTCCATGCGCCCAGTCTGCCAGTCCCCGGTCTGCCAGTCCCTCGCCCGCCAGTCCCTCGCCCGCCAGCCCCCCCGCCTGCCATGATCGGTTCCGGCCGACCTTGATCCGGAAGACTTTGGCGCCACCGATGACGCCAATCCTTCACACTGTGGCCACCTGAAGACTCCTGCCAGCGTCGGGGTGCTGCTTCTTGCCATCATGCTTCCTCCCGCCATCGGTCACGGCGCTGTGCGGATGTCCGCTGCCCCCCAGGTTGATGGATCCGCATCGCGTCGCAGACCCGCCGGACCGGGCCGGACCGCCAGGGCGGACTGAATGTCAGACCCTCTCGCTACCGTGAAGAAATGGACTGGAAACTTGAGCTTGTGCCTGTTCCTGTGACTGACGTCGACCGCGCCAAGGCCTTCTACGTAGCCCAGGTCGGCTTCAATGCCGATTATGACGTTCAGGTCAATGACCAGCTGCGCTTCGTGCAGCTCACCCCGCCAGGCTCCGCGTGCTCCCTTGTCATGGGCACCGGGATCACGAAGATGGAGCCGGGATCTCAGCAAGGCCTGCAGATAGTGGTCGCGGACGTCAAGACGGCCAGGGAGCAACTCATCAGCCGGGGCGTGGAAGTCAGCGAGATCGACGTCCAGCCGTGGGGCTCGTTCATCTACTTCGGCGACCCCGACGGCAACACCTGGGCACTGCAGCAGCTTCCGCCGCGGAGCTAGCGCAGCTTCCGCGGTCACCGNNCACCGCATTCGCATCAGTCACCGCATTCGCGCGCAGCCAAGCCTCGACCGGCGCCAGGGCTTCTCGTCACTCACGCGGCGTGATGCCGAAAGTTATCCGGTAATCGCATCTGCCCATGCAGGTGAAGACGCTGGTTGCGTCGTCATCGACATAGGAGTACGCGTACGGCTCGGCCTTCTTGAAGACGGCGGCGTAGTCGACCGGCCATCTGGCTGGATCGCACTTCGACCGCGGTGCCCATTCGCCTCGGCAGCAGTACTGGTCGGTGCCGAACCGGGCGCACGCGGACTCGCAGGCGACGACCGCGCTGCCCGACTTCACCTGTAGCGGGCTCGGGCACACGACGGGCTTCGTGCAGCCGGCCGGCACGCATCCGTTCCGGCTGATCTTGTCCTTGGTGCCGCCCTTGGTGATGTTGATAAACATCGGCAGGTTGGAGCCGTCGACCATGCTCACGTCGTAGAAGTCCAGGCCATCCCAGGCGTCCATGTTGTACTCCGCCAGCGTGGCGGGAATCGCCCCGTAGCCGGTGCACTGGAACTGACCGTCGCAGTCCCCGGTCTGGCAATGGCCCTTGCCATTGACAAAGACGCAGCCGGTGCGGCCCCAGAACCGGCCGTTCCAGTGGTTCGGCACCCGGATCGTCACGCTGTGCCCGGCCAGCAGCTTCCAGCCGGTCCGGCTCAGATGATGCTCAAGGTCCGGCGACGCGGCCACCCAGATGGTCTGGCGGACCTTGTTGACGAAGGTCACCCGGCGGAACGTCGCCGTGCCTGCCGCCGGGGCGGACGACGCCGGGGCGGGCGCGGACGATGCGGGGGCGGCTGCCGGTGACGCGGCTGCCGACCTTGCTCGCGGAAAAGCAAGCCG